>DPGF01000095.1 GCA_003522105.1 Oscillibacter sp. | reverse complement strand
GCTGCTCCCGCTCCCGCTGCTGCTCCTGCCGCTGCTCCCGCTCCCGCTGCTGCCCCCAAGGCTGCTGCTCCTGCTGGCGCCGGCACCGTTTCCAGCCCCATGCCCGGCACCATCCTCGATGTGAAGGTTGCCGCCGGTCAGGCCGTCAAGGAGGGCGATCTCCTCTTCATCCTCGAGGCCATGAAGATGGAGAACGAGATCTTCGCTCCCTGCGCTGGTACCATTTCCTCCGTCGCAGTTGCCAAGGGCGCTGCTGTCAACCCCGGCGACGTTCTCTGCGTCATCGGCTAAGCTACAGCAACTTCCCCGAATTAACTGTGAAAGGAAAAGAAACATAAATGGCTGCTATTATCAATTTCGCGCAGCAGACCGGCTTCTATATGTTCGGTCAGGAGGGCAACTGGAAATGCCTCATTATGATTGCCATTTCCTTTGTCCTGCTGTATCTGGCTATTGTGAAGGGCTTTGAGCCGCTGCTGCTGCTGCCCATCGCGTTTGGTATGCTGTGCACCAACCTTCCCGGTGCGGACATGTTCCACGAGATCCTGTTCGCCGGAGGACACGTCCACTGGGATCTCTTCGGAGGAGCGCCCATCACACAGGAATTTCTGACAGAGATGTCGGAAGCCGGTGTAGCCGATGCGGTGCTTGCCCCGTGGGCAGTCGGCAGCACCGTTAGCCTCGGCCTGCTCGACGTGCTGTACCTTGGCGTCAAGCTCGGCATCTACCCCTGCCTGATCTTTATGGGCGTCGGTACGATGACTGACTTTGGCCCCCTGATCGCGAACCCCAAGTCCCTGCTGCTCGGTGCTGCCGCCCAGCTCGGTATCTTCATGACCTATGTCGGCACCCAGTTCATGGGCTTTACCAATCAGCAGTCTGCGTCCATCGGTATCATCGGCGGCGCTGACGGCCCGACCGCGATCTTCGTCACCTCCCGCCTCGCGCCGGAGCTGCTTGGCCCCATCGCCGTTGCCGCTTACTCCTACATGGCGCTCGTTCCGGTCATTCAGCCTCCCATCATGAAGGCGCTGACCACCAAGGAAGAGCGTAAGATCGTGATGCGTCCGCTGCGTCAGGTCAGCAAGCGCGAGAAGATCATCTTCCCCATCATGATCACCGTGTTCGTGGCGCTGCTCGTTCCCTCTGCCGCTCCTCTGATCGCGTGCCTGATGCTCGGTAACCTCTTCAAGGAGTCCGGTGTTGTGGATCGTCTGCAGAAGACCGCCGGCAACGAGCTGATGAACATCGTCACCATCTTCCTCGGCTTCACCGTCGGTGCGACGGCCACCGCCACCACCTTCCTTTCCGTTCAGACCCTTGAGATCATGGCAATGGGTATCGTTGCCTTCGGTTTCGGTACCGCGGGCGGCGTGCTGCTGGCCAAGCTCATGAACCTGTTCCTGAAGGAAAAGATCAACCCGCTGATCGGTTCCGCCGGCGTTTCCGCCGTCCCCATGGCCGCACGTGTTTCCCAGGTCGTCGGTCAGAAGGAGAACCCCGCCAACTTCCTGCTCATGCACGCCATGGGCCCGAACGTTGCCGGTGTTATCGGTTCCGCGATTGCCGCAGGCGTCCTGATGTCCCTGTTCGGCTAATTGGCTGATTTGAAAAAGAGAGCACCCGGAAAGGGTGCTCTCTTTTTGTGTATGGTAGAGCTGTTGGCGGGGCGGCGCTTCGATATACGCATTGCCGTTTGAAATTCTCATCGCTTCGCTGCGCAGGCAGCAAAAAAGGAAGACTCGTAGGAGTCTTCCTTTTTCTGTCGTTATGCCCACAGCACCTGCATGGCGAGGATCGCCACCGCACCGGCGATGAGGAACGTGAAGCCGATCAGCAGACCCGCTTTCAGCGCGCCGCCGATGGCGGCGTTGCGCTCCTCGCGGTTTAACTCGCCGCTCGTGTCCCACGGGCGGTCGTTCGCCTCAGGCGCGTCCGGCTCGCGAAAGTCCGCGCGGTCGCGGCGCTTGTGAATGCGGGGAATGAGCATCGGCTGCGGCTCGATGCCGCTCATATCGGCGACCGTGCGGCCGTCGTCATCCTCGTAGATGCGCTCGTTCCGCCTCATTTATCGTAGAGATGGCAGCACACGAAGTGGCCGGGTTCGATCTCACGCTGGACGGGAGTCTCTTCCTCGCAGCACTTCATGCAGTTCGCGCAGCGGGTGTGGAACTTGCAGCCCTTGGGCGGGTTAGCCGGGGAGGGAATGGAACCTTCAAGCACGATGCGGTTCATCTTCACCGTCGGGTCGGGGACGGGAATGGCAGAGAAGAGCGCCTTCGTGTAGGGGTGGAGGGGATTGCGGAAGATGTCTTCCTTTGCGCCGTACTCCACGAGGTTGCCGAGGTACATGACGCCGACGGTGTCGGAAATGTGCTCAACAACGGAAAGGTCGTGGCTGATGAAGAGATAGGTCAGCTTGTACTTATCCTGTAACTCATTCAGCAGGTTGATGATCTGCGCCTGAATGGACACGTCGAGTGCGGAGACCGGCTCGTCGCAGACGATAAACTCAGGGTTGAGCGCGAGCGCACGCGCGATGCAGATACGCTGGCGCTGACCACCGGAGAACTCGTGCGGGTAGCGATCCTTGTGGAAGGGCTGCAGGCCGCAGTTGTCCATGACCTGATCGATGTAATCGTTGAATTCCGCCTTCGAGACAAGGTTGTGCTCACGCACGGCCTCGCCGATGATCTCGCCGACCGGCATACGCGGAGACAGCGAGGAGAACGGATCCTGGAAGATGATCTGCATCTTCGTGCGCAGGGCGCGCATCTCCTTGGCGGAGAGGTCGTAGACCTCCTGGCCGTTGAAGAGCACCTGACCGGCGGTCTTGGTGTCGTACAGGCGCAGGATCGTGCGGCCGGTCGTGGTTTTACCGCAGCCGGACTCGCCGACCAGACCCATCGTCGTGCCGCGCTTGAGGTTGAAGGTGACGCCGTCGACGGCCTTGACATAGCCGACCGTGTGGGAGATCATGCCGCTCTTGATGGGGAAGTACTTCTTCAGGTGGTTGACCTGAAGGATGTACTGCGGGTCGTACTCCACGGGGGTGAAGTTGGGATCCTCAAAGGGATTGACCTTGTTGTGATCTGCCATAATTATTCACCCTCCTTCTTCATGTTTTCGGGATAGTAACGGTAGCAGCTGACCTTGTGCGTCGGGGTGAGGGAGACCTCATGCGGATAAGCGCCCTCGCAGCCGTTTACGCACATTTCGCAGCGGTCTTTGAAGTAGCAGTAGTTCGGCATGTTGATGGGGTTGGGGACCTTGCCAGGGATAGAATAGAGCTTGTCGACCTGCTTGCCGACGACCGGCTTGGACGCCATCAGACCGATGGTGTAGGGATGCGCGGGGTGGGCGAAGATCTCTTCCGCCGTACCCTGCTCGACGATGCGGCCGGCATACATGACGACCACGTAGTCCGCCATCTCCGCGATGACGCCAAGGTCATGCGTGATGAACATGATGGAGGAGTTGATGCGATCCTTGAGGTTGCGCAGCAGGTCGAGGATCTGCGCCTGAATGGTCACGTCGAGCGCCGTGGTGGGCTCATCGGCGATGATGAGCTTGGGGCTGCATGCAAGCGCCATGGCGATCATAACGCGCTGGCGCATACCGCCGGAGAGCTCGTGCGGGAACATCTTGTAGACGCCCTCGCTGTTGGCGATGCCGACCATTTCAAGGAGCTTGATGGTGCGCGCCTTGATCTGTTCCTTGTCGTGGCCCTCTTCGTTGTGCAGGGCGATGACCTCATCGACCTGGTCGCCGATGCGGAAGACGGGGTTCAGCGCGGTCATCGGCTCCTGGAAGATCATGGAGATGAAGTTGCCGCGCAGGTGCTGCATCACGGTGTCGGGCGCCTTCGTCACGTCGTAGGCCTTGCTGCCGAGGTTCAGGCGGATCTCGCCTTCCACGACCTGACCCTGCGGACGCTGCAAAAGCTGCATGATCGAAAGACTCGTCACGGACTTGCCGCAGCCCGACTCACCCACAACGCCCACCGTCTTGCCGACGGGGACATTGAAGGAGATGCCGTCCACGGAGTGCACCGTGCCGACGTCGGTGAAGAAATAGGTATGCAGATTGTCGATCTCAAGGACGTTTGCGTTGTCCTTCATCTGCGTCAGATACTCGCTCTCGGGCACATTCTTACGCTTGTGCTGCTTTTCGAGCTGATTGGTGATCTTGCGGTTTGCTTTGGAGATGCGGCGCGATTCCTTTGCGGAAAGATAGCCGTCACTGTTCTTTTTAGCCATTTCTGATGCCCTCCTTCCTTAGCGCTTCATCTTCGGGTCGAATGCATCGCGCAGACCGTCGCCGACAAGGTTGAAGGCGAGAACGGTGAGCAGGAGCAGCAGGCCCGCGGGGATCCAGATGAACCAGTAAGTCGTCAGCACGTGAGTGTTGTTGACGTCGTTGATGATGTTGCCCCAAGAAGCGAACGGGAACTTGACGCCGAGACCGAGGAAGCTGAGCGTTGCCTCGGTGATGATGACGGAGCCGAGACCCATCGTGCAGTTGACGATCAGCTGAGGAATGACGTTGGGGATCAGGTGCTTGAAGATGCGGCTCTTGACGCTGATGCCGCAGGCTTCGGTAGCGGTCATGAATTCCTGCTCGCGCAGCGAGAGGATCTGGCCGCGGACCAGACGGGCGATACCCGCCCAGCCGAGGATACCGAGAATGAGCATCAGGTAAATGAGTCGTTTGCCGGGCTCCACGCGCTGCTGGTCCATGGCTGCGCCGAGGATCAGGATAATGGGCATGGAGGGGATGCAGTAGAAAATATCGACCAGGCGCATGATGAGGTTATCGACCCAGCCGCCGAAGTAACCGGCGATGCCGCCGAGGATAACGCCGAGCACGGTCTCGATGATGATGACGATGAAGCCAATCATCAGGGACACGCGGCCGCCGTACATCAGGCGCGTGAGCATATCCATACCGTACTTATCCGTACCGAGCCAGTGCTTGGCACTGGGGAAGCTGTAAGAGTCGTACTGGCGGGAGGACTGCTGCTGGCGAATGATCCAGTTGGCGTGGTTCTGGCTGCGCTCGATGGTATACTCCGCCGTAGCGCTGGAGGCGGTGTTGTCCTCTTCGACAAGACCGTCGTCCATGGCGCCGATACCGGCCTCGTCGCTCTCGAGCGCGGCGTCAGGCTCGTCATCGAGGATCAGGGACTCGTCGGTGTAGGTGAATTTGGTCTCACCGGCAGCGATGGTGTCGATGAGCTTTTCCTTAAAGTCGCGGGAGAGGAAGATATCAGGCATGATGGCCTGCACGATGTAGCGGCTGATGTAAGCCACTTCCTTCTCGCCCTGCAGCACGCCGCCGTCCTCGGCGATCGTGTAGGTCAGGCCGTCGACCGTGAAGGTCTTGGCGGCAGGCTCGCTGACCTCTTCCGGCTCGGCAGGCTCAGCGGCATCGTCGGTAGCGCCGGTGGCCTCGGAAACGCCGGCAGTCTCCTGCTCAGCCTCTTCCTCAACCTCCTGCGCGAGCGCCGCGTAGGACTTGAGTGCGGTGTAGACAAACTCAAAGCTCAGTGCCTGACCGTCGGAGGAGCTGACAACATCTTTATAGGCGATGCCGATCAGCTTGCCGCCGGAGGAGATGGAGTAGAAGTCTGAACCCTCCTGTGCGAGGGCATAATTGGTGCCGTTGTAGGAGAAGGATTCGCTGTTCTTCTGAATGGCAAGCATGGTCTGCGCCTGAACGGCGGAGCCGAAGAGGTTGGAATCCTTGGCCATGTAGCGGAAATCGCTGTTTTCCGTCACGACAGCGAACTCCTTGTTGATCTGATCCTCACGGTAGAAGAACTCATCTTCGCCATAAGGGGAAAGGAGGCCGCCGATGAAGGAAAAGACAAACATGAAAATGAGAATGCTCAGACCAACGACCGCGAGGCGGTTGCGGAAAAAGCGCTTGGCAACGAGCGCGCCGGGGGACAGAACCTTAACACGGCGGTCGTCATTGAGGGAAAAGTGTTCCTCATTGCCGCCGGAGGGGGTATTGTCCTGCTTGGCGTACTTGTCCTGATTGTCTTCCGTCGCGCGCTTGGCGGCGTTCTCCACCATACCGGCAGCGTGGAACGGCTTCTGGTTATCCCGGTTTTTATCGTAATCAAAAACGCTCATGATCTTCCCCCTTTCTTAAGCGATGCGCACGCGCGGGTCAACCACGGCGTACAGAATGTCGGAGATGAGGTTGCCGAGCAGCGTCAGCACCGACAGGAACACAAGGTAGAACATGGAGAACGGAATATCGCCGCCGACCATCGCCTGATAGGAGATGTAGCCGATGCCGGGAATGGCGAAGAGGGTCTCCGTGATCAGCGCGCCGGAGAACAGACCCGGCAGGCTGCCGCCGATGATCGTGACCAGCGGAATGAGGGTGTTGCGGAAGGCGTGGTGATAGATGACCTTCTTTTCGGAAAGGCCCTTGGCGCGTGCGGTGCGGATGTAGTCCGCGTTGAGCACCTCGAGCATGTTCGTGCGGGTGTAGCGCATGAGAGAACCCGTGCTGATGACGACCAGCGTGACAATGGGCAGCACGAGATGGTTCGCCTTATCCATGACCTGACCCCAGCTGCTGAGCTGGTTGTAGTTGCGGCTGACCAGACCGAACAGATCGAACCAGCCGAGCTTGACGGAAAAGACCAGCTTCAGAAGAGAAGCAAAGAAGAAGGTCGGCAGAGAGATACCGGCCAGCGCGATAACAGAGATCGTGTAGTCGGTTCTGCTGTACTGCTTGGTTGCGGCAATGACGCCGAGGGGAACCGCGATGAGGATCTCAAGGATGAAGGCGATGCCGCCCATCACGAAGGAGAGCCAGATGCAGTCGTTGAACTTCTCAAGCACCGGCACGGTGTAGAACCAGCTGTCGCCGAAATCACCGCGGATGGCGGTACCGAGCCAGGAAAAATAACCGGGAATGATGCTCTTATCCATGTTGTACATGGCATTGAGCTGCGCCATCCAATCGTCGAAGCTCTTCGAGCCAGGCTGCATGGACTTCTGGCGCGCCATATTCTCAATGAAGGAAGTAGGCAGGCAGCGCATCAGCGCATAGATAATGAATCCCACAAAGAAGAGGATCACGATGGAAATCAAAATTCGTTTTACTACGTATTTTCGCAAGCAAATTACCTCCGTTCTGATGTGCTGCTCTCGGTTACTCTCTCTCACTTTTTTGCTGCACATCAAGCAACGCTCCTCTGAAAAAAGAAGCGCTCCTTGCCGTGCAGTCGGGGCAGCCCGACGGCCGGTGAAGACCGCCGGGCTGCTCAATTCAGATCAGAGATCCGGCAAAATGCGGTTGGGAATTAGTTGAGCTCGATGTTCTCAATCTCGGCAAACCACTTGTAGAAGGTGGTGATGTCGGGCGTGACAGTGCTCATGTTGACGCGCTCGGTGGAGAAGATGATCGCGTTCTGGCGCTGATAGACGGGAACCTCAACAGCCCAGTCGACAACGGTGTCGAGGCAGGCCTTGTACATGGTCTTGCGGTAGCTCTGGTCGAGGGACTCACGAGCGGTGAGGATCATGTTATCGAGTTCGGCATCAGCGATGCAGTACATCTTGTTGGAACCACCCTGAGCAGGGCCGCCGTACGGGTTCTTGCCAACGCCGGGGTCAGTCGTGTGGTTGGCAATGTCGGAGTAGTAGATCTGGTACATATCCGGGTCAACGGTAGCACCCCAAGCAGCGCACCACATATCGACCTGACGGGCGTCAATGCCGTCCCACAGGCCGGAGGAGTCGCTCAGGTCGGTGACGATGAGGTTCATGCCGATCGTGGCGAGAGCCTTGGAGGCCTCGGAGATCATCATGAAGGAGGGGTGGTCGCCGGAACCGTCAGCGGGGATCTGGATCTCGTACTCAAGCTTAGCGCCGGCGGGAGCCGCGGTCAGCTTGCCGTCGGTGACGGTGTAGCCGGCAGCCTCGAAGTAGCCGAGGGCAGCCTGCAGAGCGGCATCATAGCGCTGCTCGGCGGTCATGTCGGAGGTGTAGATGTCGTTGCCGTTCACGTCAACGGAGAAGGCGACCTTGTAGCCGTCGTCCGTGGGCTGGGGAGCGGCCCAGGAGGTGTTGGAGATGGGGTAGTTGATGACGCTCGCGCGCTCGCCATAGTAGGACTCGATGGCGACGTTACGATAGACGGAGAAGACAGTGGCGAAGGCCTTGCGCAGGTCCTTGGAAGCCTCGCTGCCCGGCTCGCCGCCGACGTTCACGCAGGCGGCGCTCATGCCGAGGTAGCCGTAACCGAGGTTATCGACGGTATCGGTCGTGATCTTGTCGCCGTCCAGTGCGCCGCCGTTGGCCTTTTCGATGGCTTCAACGGAGTCGTTGGAGAAGGTGGGGTCAGCAATGTCGATGGTGCCGGTGATGACGCCGTTGAGCTTGTCGTCATCGCTCATGCACTGCTGGAAGTTGAGGTACTTGGTCTTGGGAGCGCCAAGGAAGTAGTTATCGTTGGCCTCGAAGTAGACAACGCCATCCTCATACTTGATGTACTTGTAGGGGCCTGCGCCCATGGGGACGGTGGTCTTGGCACGCACGGAGCTCAGATCGCCCTTGGGGAAGCCGAACTGGTTGTTGTCATAGTCATAGAGGGAGGGATCGCCATAGTAGTGCATCGGAGCGATGGTCACGCCGAGCTGATAGATGGCGGTCGCGTCGACCTTGTCGAGGGTGACGGTCATGCTGTAGTCGCCGGTCTTCTTGATACCGGAGATGTTGGCAGCGGAGTCACCGGTCTTGACGCCGATGGTGGGATAGTCGTTGTAGACGTCCTCGTCCATCATGGCAGAAAGAGCGTCGGAGTTGCCGACTTCCTTTTCCATAGCGGAGAAGGACCAGCCGTACTGCTCGCCGATCGCCATAGCGAAGTCCTCAACGGTAGCGTCAGCGGCAAGGCCGTCGAAGCCCCAGTTGGCAGCAGCGCCGGCAACGTCGCCCGCTTCATTGTAACCGGCCTCAACGCAAGCGTCGACAATACCCTGAGCGAAAGGAACAAGACCCTTATCGAAGTTGTCCCAGAACTTGGTCTGCTGCTCTTCGGTCCAGTAGGTGAAGTCAGCATTGTCACGACCGGCCGCGGCAAGCGCCTTGGCGAGCGTGGTCATACCGCTGCGGTAGGCAGCCATACCCTGAATGGGGACAGCGTACAGCGTGGAGTTACCATCGTAGGTGGGGTCGCAGAGGACGTACATGGAGAAGATGACGTCGTCGATGGTGACCTTCTCGCCGTCGGAGAAGACGAGATCCTCACGCATGGTGAAGTTGTAGTCGACAGTGCCGTCGGCATTCTCGACGATCTCGCAGTCGGCAGGACCATAGTAGGTATAGTCGGTGCCGTTGTAGGCGTGCGTTTCGCCCTCAATGCCCTTCATGATGATCTGGCCCTGACGGTCGCTGTTGAGCAGGCCGAGAGAGGTCATGACCCAGACATCCTGGTCATACGCGGATTCCGAGAAGAAGGGGGAGAACTTTTCGTTGAACGGGGCATAGCCGACGACCAGCGGCGTGTTCTCGTCCTCGGTCTGGTTGTCCTTCTTGTCGCCGCAGCCGGCGAGAAGACCGAGACACATAACCAGAGAAAGGATCAGTGCAAGTGTTCTTTTCATTGAATCTACTCCTTTATTTTATTTTGCTAAAACGGGGGAGTTCCCCGTGCAGCACAAGGAATGCCCGTGCGCCGCGCGCACGGAAGAATGGGGAGTACGCCCCTTGCGGACAACTGTGCACCGCGAAGGAGCTCATAGAATTTTTTCAATTATAGCATAAAATATTGAAGATTGTACAGTGCAAAATTTTAGGATTTGTCTTTTTTAGGTATTTTGTCCCATTCTGCCTGCATTATTTTAGCGCGCACGCCGAGAGCGCAGAGCAACACGATCAGCTTCAGCAGAACGTAAAGAAGGGCGAAAAACGCCTTATCTGCGGGCTTATTGGTGAAAAAGAAGATCCCTTCGCACACGATGCCGAGCGCTGCAAAACCTGCGGCGACCACGGTTCGCACGGGCAGAACGGCAACGCTTTTTTCGTAGTTGTACTCGCGCACCTCGCGCCAGTCCGTTCCGAGCTTTGCAAGCGCCCAGACAACGCTTGCCGCCGCCACCACTTCGCCGAGATAGGGGAGCAGAACGTAAAAGCAGTTCTGCATTCCCGGCGCGGGAATGCACCCGCCCGCGACGACCGCGAGCGCCAGCGCCGCCGCCATGATCCATACGGCGCGCTTGCTGCCGCGCAGCGATTCCTCGCTGCTGCGGCAGGCAAAGAAGCTGCCGTCATATACATATTCACCCGCGACGTTGAGATGAAAGTCGTTGAGGTGCGAGCGCCGGCCGCGCTTTTTGTGCTTTTCGTCCATCAGGCGATCCCGGTGAGGTCAAAGGCGTCCAGCGCCTCGGCCGCCTCGGCGCACACGCCGCGCAGGCACTTCTCATCAAAGGGACTTTCAAGCGCTGCGTTCTTGAGAAGGTCGGTGAAGGTCTTGCTGCCGCCCTGCACGGTGTAGGCCATGTAGTGCTGCCAGGCATTCTTGAGGTCCTTGCGGATCATCGCCCAGAATTCGAGCGCCACGGTTTGGGCAAGGCAGTAGTCAATATAATAGAAGGGGCTCGAGTAGATGTGGTGCTGTCGCTGCCAGCCCATGCCCTCGGAGTAGAAGGGGATCTCGCCGTCGAGCTTCATCCACGGCATATAGACGCCGAGCAGCTCCTTCCAAACGGCGTGACGCTCGGCGGGTGTCATCTCCGGCTTTTCGTACACAACGTGCTGGAAATGGTCGACCATCGTGCCATAGGGAATGAAGGTCAGCGCGCCGGAGAGGTGGCTGTAGAGGAACTTCCTGGCATCGCTGCCGAAGAAGCCTTCCGCCCACGGCTCTGCAAAGAACTCCATGGACATCGAGTGCACCTCGCAGGCCTCAAGGCTCGGCCAGATGTAATCCACGGGAATGCGCTTGCGGTTCGTCCACGCTTCAAAGGCGTGACCGGCCTCGTGCGTCACGACCTCGACGTCGTGCTGCGTGCCGTTGAAGTTGGCGAAGATGAAGGGGACCTCATAGTCCATGATGCTCGTGCAGTAGCCGCCCGCCTGCTTGCCCTCGGTGGAGAGCACGTCAAGAAGCTCATTGTCGAGCATGGTTTTGAAGAATTCCTTCGTCTCGGGGGAGAGCTCGCTGTAGAACTTCATGCCCTGGGCGAGGATCTCATCGGGCGTGCCGACGGGACGGGGGTTGCCGGAGCGGAATTCAAGCGCGTTGTCGGCAAAGCTCATGGGATAGCTCTTGCCGAGGCGCTTGGCCTGCTCGCGGTAGACCTTATCGGCCACGGGCACGAGATACTTCACGACCGCCGTGCGGAACGTTTCAACGTCTTCCTTCGTGTAGCAGTTGCGCACCATGCGGTAGTAGCCGAGCGTGGTGTAGCCCTCGTAGCCGAGCTTTTTGCCCATCGCGTCGCGCAGCTTCACGAGCTTGTCGTAGAGCTCGTCGAACTTTGCCTGGTTGTCCTTGTACCACTGACCCTCGGCCTTCCATGCGGCAAGGCGCTTTTCATCGTCCGCGCAGGTCTTGAACGGGGAGAGCTGGGAGAGCGTGTAGACCTTGCCCTCAAAGGGGATCTGCGCCGAGGCGAGCAGCTTTTCATATTCCTGCGTCAGCTCGTTCTCCTGCTGCATCTCGGGAATGATCTCGGGGGAGAAGGTCTTGCGCGCGATCTCGGCGTTGACGAACATCAGATCGCCGAACTCCCCGGCAAATTCCGCGCGGAACGGGCTTTCGAGCATTGCCGCCGTCCACGCCTGATTGTATTCCTCCAGCTCGGGGAAGAAGCTGTTCCAGAACTTTTCCTCCGCATCGTAGAAGCTGTCGCGCGTGTCGATCGAGTGGCGGACGCTCGCAAGCGTCGAGGCGGTGGAGATGTGCTTGGCCTGCTCCTGCTGGGCAAGGAACACCTTGCGCGCCTCCTCGTAGCTCTTTGCGGCCTTGAGCTGCTCGGTGAGCGCAGCGAGATGCTGCTTGGTGCTCTCGGCATCGGGACGGGTGTAGGTCATTTCAGAAAATTTCATGTTGCTGCCTCCATCAAATTTAATTGTGTCGTATCGTAAAGTTTTACTGCTGGCGGTTGTAGATGGCCGCGACGCTCTTGCGTCCGCCGCCGATGACAAGGATCGCCGCCGCCACGGCGATGAGCATGAAGCCCGTCAGCACGCCGCGCGCAGGAAGGAAGGCCGTCAGCGCGCCGGCGAGCAGGTTGCCCGTGAAGCTGCCGACGGTGTTGAGCATGTTGAACGCGCCGTTGAAGCGGCCCTTTTTCTCATCCGGCACATAGCTCTGCGTGGCGGAAATGCGGATGGTGTAGCTCGTCACGCCGAGAATGCCCGTGAGGAAACACGAGGCCATCATCACCGGCAGCGGGCAGTAAAGGTAAAAGCCCTCGCACAGCGAAATGATGACGTAGACCGTGAGCGCGATGGAATACTTTTTCTGCACGGGCAGGCTCATCTTGTAGTGGATACCGCCGCCGATGGCGCGGCCGAAGATCGCCATGCCCCAGACGAGCATATAGATGTATTCGCCGTTTTCAAAGGTCGATTTGAAGTACGGCAGCGTGATGACGCTCGACGCGCCATTGGCAAGCGAGCTGACCGCAAAGTAGATCGCAACGCAGAGAAGACCCTTCTCGCTCAGAAGGTAGCGGAAGCCCTCCATGATGTCGCGCAGCAGGCGGCGGCCCGAAGAGTGCTGCTCTTCGAGCGCGAGCGCGGCGCGCTGTTTTTCGATGTAGTGCTCTTCGGCGCGGATCTGCGTCTCGGCCGAGGCAGCGAGGAAGAAGCACAGCGCATTGATGCCGAGCAGCGGCGCAATGCCGAAGAGATTGTAGAAATACGTCGCGATCGGGATGATGAGCGCCGAGAGCGTCTCAAGCACGCTTGCGATGGAATACGCCTTGGAGTAGTTCCCCTCGGAGATCAGCAGGGGATAGAAGCTGTCGTAGGCGACAAAGTAGATGCTGTTGATCGAGCCGATGATGAAGCAGAACACCGCAAGCACCGGAAAGCTGAACCAGCCCCGGCCCAGAATGAGCGCGGAAACGGCATAAACGCCGGAGGAGATGAAGTCCAGCGTGTAAATGGTCTTTTTGCGGGAAAAGCGGTCGAGGATCGCGCCCGAGAAGATCGGCATAACGACCTGCGGCAGCGTGAAGGTCGCAACGTAGATGGCGTAGAGCAGGTTCGAACCCGTGTAGTCCAGCACAAGAAGGCTCAGGGCAAAGCCGGACATCGAGTTGCCCAGCATCGAGATCACGCTGCCCAGCGTGATGATGGTAAAATCCCGCGTCCAGAGCTTGGCCTTCGGCTGCGGCGCGGGCGAGAGAACGTGGTTCATAAAAATGGTATCCTCCTTTGAATGAGAGGTGCAAACAAAACCGGATCGCGCGTTCGCGCTCCGGAAAAACGCAGGAAAGCCGATGCGCTTTGCGTTCAGTACGGACGGAGTGTATGCTGATTATACGTCGTGCGCGGGAAATAAGCAACAAAAAAACGGCGGCCGCCGGAAAACAGAAGAAAGCAATATTTTTTGCGCAGGAGCTGCAAAGTGCCGCCTTGCGGTCGAAAGCGCGGTGTGGTATACTCATAAAATCAGATTACAAATGCGGAGGAAAATACTATGAGCGGTATGCCGGCAAAGGAATTGCTGCACTTCATTAAAAATAGCCCCACCTGCTATCATGTGACCGAGAACATTCGGCAGAAACTTCTTTCGGAGGGCTACCATGAGCTTTCCGAGCGCGAGAAGTGGAACGTGAAGCCGGGCGGGAAGTATTTTGTCTGCCGCAACGGCTCGAGCACCGTTGCCTTCCGCGTGCCGGAAGCGCTCACGGGCGGCTTTGCGATGGCGGCGGCGCATTCCGATTCGCCGACCTTCCGCCTCAAGGAGCACCCCGACCGCCGCAGCGCGCACTATGTCCAGCTCTCCACCGAAAAATACGGCGGTATGCTGATGTCGACGTGGTTCGACCGTCCGCTCTCCGTCGCGGGCAGGATTTTTGTGCGTGAAAACGGCGGGATCGCGGAAAAGCTCGTGAACGTTGACCGCGATCTTCTTGTGATCCCCAATGTCGCTATCCACATGAACCGCACGGTGAACGACGGCATGAAGTACATGGCGAATGTCGATACGCTGCCGCTGCTCGGCGGGAAGGAAAGCGGCGGTATCCTGCCCATCGTCGCCAAGGCTGCCGGCGTTGAAGAGAGCGACATTCTCGGCAGCGACCTCTTCCTCTACTGCCGCGGCGAAGGGACGCTGCTCGGCGAGAACGAGGAATATATCCTCTCGCCCAAGCTCGACGATCTGGAGTGCGCCTGCGGCTGCCTTTCCGGCTTCCTTGCGGCAAAGGAGAGCGGGAACATCGCCGTCTGCTGCATTTTCGATAATGAAGAGGTCGGCTCTTCGACCAAGCAGGGCGCGGGTTCTACCTTCCTGCGCGATACGCTGCGCCGCATCGCTCTTTGCCTTGGCAAGGACGAGCAGGACTTCCAGATGATGCTCGCGCGCAGCTTTCTCGTCTCGGCGGACAATGCGCACGCCCAGCACCCCAACCACGGCGAATACGCCGATCCCGACAACTGCCCCTACATGAACGAGGGCGTCGTCATCAAGTTCAA
Source organism: Oscillibacter sp. (assembly GCA_003522105.1). Classification (GTDB taxonomy): domain Bacteria; phylum Bacillota; class Clostridia; order Oscillospirales; family Oscillospiraceae; genus Hominicoprocola. The sequence goes on along the minus strand of DPGF01000095.1, from coordinate 8,743 downwards.
CGCCAACCAGCGCTATGCGACCGACGGCCGCTCCTGCGCTGTTTTCCGCAGCGTGTGCGAGCGCGCGGGCATTCCCGTGCAGGTCATGTCCAACCGCTCCGACCTGCCCGGCGGCTCGACGCTCGGCTCCATCTCCGATACGCTCGTGCCGGTGAGCACCGTGGACATCGGCCTGCCCCAGCTCGCGATGCACTCAAGCTGGGAGACGGCGGGCGTGCAGGACTATGAATTCCTCGTGCGCGTGATGACGGAGTATTACGGCGGCGCGCTGTAAGGCATTTCGCACCGCTGCATAGACAAAGCGGCAAACGCATGATAAAATAACTTGTTTTTCATACAGAATTCGCCTTCAAGAACAGAAAGGAAGAAGATAACAATGGACGTTAAGGAAATTCTCAAGCACGTAGACCACACCCTCCTCAAACAGACGGCAACGTGGGAGGAGATCAAGGAGATCTGTGACGACGGCATCAAATACGGCTGCGCGAGCGTCTGCATCCCGCAGACCTTTGTGAACCACGCCGCGCACTACGTCGCCGAGCAGCAGCACTATGGCTTCGGCCAGCTGCCCATCTGCACGGTCATCGGCTTCCCCAACGGCTACACGCCCAGCGGCATCAAGTGCATGGAGGCCGAGTCCGCCGTCGCCGACGGCGCAACCGAGATCGACATGGTCATCAACCTTGGCTGGGTCAAGGAGGGCCAGTACGACAAGATCCTCCAGGAGATCAACTCCGTGAAGATCTCCTGCCACGGCAACATTCTCAAGGTCATCATCGAGACCTGCCTTCTCACCGAAGAGGAGAAGATCAAGCTCTGCGAGGTCGTCTCTGCCTCTCACGCCGACTACATCAAGACCTCCACGGGCTTTGCCGGCGGCGGCGCGACCCGCGAGGACGTTGCCCTTATGGTGAAGCATATGACGAACGGCAAGAAGGTCAAGGCCGCCGGCGGCATTGCGAACCTGCAGGACGCCGAAGATTTCCTGAACCTCGGCGCCGACCGTCTCGGCACCTCCCGCATCGTCAAGGCGGTGAAGGAACTCGAGGCCAAGGGTCAGTTTTAAGAAAGAAGAGGACTCAATATGCCGACTCCGCACAACAGCGCCGTAAAAGGCGATTTTGCCAAAACTGTCCTGATGCCCGGCGACCCGCTGCGCGCGAAATTCATTGCCGAAACGTTCCTTGAAAATCCGAGGCTCGTCAACAACGTCCGCGGTGTGCAGGGCTACACGGGAAGCTACAAGGGCGTGCCCGTCAGCGTGATGGCCAGCGGCATGGGCATGCCGTCCATCGGTATCTATTCCTATGAGCTGTTCACGCAGTATGATGTGGATAACATCATCCGCGTCGGCTCGGCGGGCGCAATCCAGAAAGAGCTGTCGCTCGGCGATGTGGTCGCGGGTATGGGCGCCTGCACCAACTCAAATTACGCCGCGCAGTACGGTCTCGGCGGTACATTCGCGCCCATCGCGGACTTTGCGCTGCTCTCCGCTGCCGTGCAGTCGGCAAAGGAGCTCGGCGTCAATATGCCCGTCGGCAACCTCTATTCGTCCGACACGTTCTATGACGCATCCGCCTCGTCCCTCAAGTGGGCGGAGATGGGCGTGCTTGCCATCGAGATGGAGGCTGCCGCCCTCTACTGCAACGCCGCCTATACGAAAAAGCGAGGCCTTTCCATCTGCTCCATTTCGGACAACATCGTCACCGGCGAGGAGCTTTCGCCCGAGCAGCGGCAGACAAGCTTCACCGCCATGATGAAGATCGCGCTCGAAACGGCCGTGAAGATGGCGGCGCTCTAAATCTGCGAAATAAGGAGATGTCATGCCATGCGTGTGATCGATATTGAAAACATTGTGACGAATATGCGGGACGATACCCGCTTCGTCCTGCGCTGCGAGGAGGTCTTCCACGATAAGATCAGCTCCGCCGCGGCGAGCATTTTGATGAACAAGAGCCAGAAGCCCATCGTCTGCCTGACGGGTCCGAGCGGCTCGGGCAAGACGACGACGGCCATGCGCCTGCGCGAATACCTTGAAAACCTCGGCGTGAAGGTGTGCATGCTCAGCATGGACAACTTCTTCCTGCCGCTCGATCAGCGCCCGCCCGAGGCGAGCGACTGGGAGTCGCCCTACTGCGTGAACCGCCAGTGGCTCATCGACGATATCCACCGCCTGATGGACGGTGAGCTCGTCAAGCTGCCGGTCTACAATTTTAAAGATGGCATTGTCGGCGGCTACAAGCCCATGCAGGGCGATAAGGACGCCATCATCATCGCCGAGGGGATCCACATGCTCAATCCGCTCATCTTCGATGAGCTCAAGAACGAGGCTACGGGCGTTTACGTTGCCCCGCGCACACGCATCATTACCGAGAAGGATCGCATCGTCCGCCCCGAGCAGCTGCGTGTGGCGCGCCGCATGATCCGCGACTATCAGGGCCGCGGACATTCCCTGCGCCAGACGGTCGAGCGCGCCGAGAGCGTCGATCGCGGCGAGCAGAACTACATCATGCCCAATAAGCCCAACGCGAGCATTCACATCGACACGTTCCACGACTACGAGCCGTGCATCCTCGCGCGTTACCTCAAGGACATTCCGGAGTTCTACAGCCAGCTGGACGACGCCTTTATCGCCGAGCACGGGCTGAGCGACCTCTTCGACGTTGTCAACTCCGTGCCGCCGCTCAGAACCGACTATGTGCCGCGCGACTCCATCGTGCGCGAGTTTGTCGGCGGCAGCTGCTTTGAGTACTAAATGGTCGAAAACTGACAACAAAGAGTAATTGAAAATAAGAATTATCCGGAACGGAATCGAAATTTGCCCTGCTTGGGCGAAAAAAGGGGGAAGGAAGCATGCATTCTGACGAGCGGCGAAAAGCCATTGCCGATGTGCTGCGCGCGTCGGACGCGCCCATCAGCGCCTCCGCGCTGGCGGAGAAATTCTCCGTTTCCCGGCAGATCATCGTGGGTGACATCGCGCTTCTGCGTTCCTCCGGCGAGGAGATCCTTGCGACCCCGCGCGGCTACGTGACACCGAAGGAGGCGCGCGGCCTTCTCCGCCGGATCGCGGTGAAGCACACGCCGCAGCAGATGGAAGCTGAGCTCAACACCATCGTCGACAACGGCTGCACGGTGATCGACGTGATCGTCGATCACCCGATCTACGGGCAGCTCACCGGCCCGCTGCAAATTGCCAGCCGCTACGAGGTCGGGCAGTTCATTGAGCGGTGCAGGAATGCAGAGCCGCTCTCCCGCCTGACCGACGGCATCCACCTGCATACGCTCCTCTGTCCCGACGAGGCGGCCTTCGAGCGCACGAAGGATGCGCTGCGCGCGCTTGGGCTTTTATTGGAGGAAAGCGGAAATTAAGGGTTGACAATCCTGCGACAAGCGATTATAGTGTCATGGACACGTGTCAAGACACGTCGTCCGTGACACTATTTTTTTAGGTTGTGAGGATAACATGGAAACGATAAAAGCATTTTGCAAACGCAAAAATATTGAGGTTTCGGCCAAGCGCTACGGCATCGACGCGCTCGGCGCGATGGCACAGGGTCTTTTCTGCTCGCTGCTGATCGGCACGATCATCAAGACGCTCGGCGCACAGCTCGGCGTTCCGTTTTTGACGGATATCGGCACTTATGCGATGTCCGTCTCCGGCCCGGCGATGGCCGTCGCCATCGGCTACGCGCTCAAGGCTGACCCGATGGTGCTCTTTTCCCTTGCGGCGGTGGGCTATGCGGCGAACGCCGAGGGCGGCGCGGGCGGCCCGCTTGCCGTTCTCATCATCGCCGTCGTCGCCGCCGAGTGCGGCAAGGCCGTGAGCAAGGAGACGAAGATCGACATTCTCGTTACGCCCGCTGTGACGATCTTAGTCGGTGTGGCGCTCGCCAAGTGGATCGCGCCGCCCATCGGCACGGCCGCTTCCGCCTTCGGCATCGTCATCGACAACGCGACCAAGCTCCAGCCGTTCTGGATGGGCATTGCCGTTTCCGTGCTCGTGGGCATCGCGCTCACGCTGCCAATCTCGTCCGCCGCCATCTGCTCGGTGCTGGGCCTTACGGGTCTTGCCGGCGGCGCGGCGGTCGCGGGCTGCTGCGCGCAGATGGTCGGCTTTGCCGTGATGAGCTTCAAGGAAAACCGCTGGGGCGGCCTTGTCTCTCAGGGTCTCGGCACCTCCATGCTCCAGATGCCCAACATCGTCCGCAATCCCCGCGTGTGGATCGCGCCGACGCTTGCCTCCGCCATCACCGGCCCCATCGCCACCTGCGTGTTCCATCTTGAGATGAACGGCGCGCCCATCAACTCCGGCATGGGCACCTGCGGCCTCTGCGGCCCCATCGGCGTGTGGACGGGCTGGCTCGCCCCCTCCGAGGATGCCATCGCCAAGGGCGCGGAAGCCATCAGTGCCACGGGCTTTGACTGGCTGGGCCTCGTGCTCGTCGCCATCGTGCTGCCCGCGATCCTTGCGCCGGCCATCAACATGGTCTGCCGCCGCCTCGGCTGGGTCAAGGACGGCGACCTGAAGCTCGACTAAGTGTAAAAATTGTGTACTTTTTGTAAAGAATAGCTTCGAATATCACGAAAAAAGTAAAATGGCGGAGAATCGGTCTTGATTCTCCGCCATGCCTTTGTTATACTATGGGGCGAAGTGCGACAGTGCTTCAAATACACCGGAAAGCGACTTTTCGCTGACCGGAAGAATAAGGAAGGATAGAAGAATGAAGAAGTTTTTTGCAATGCTTCTCGCTCTCGTCATGGTGCTGTCCCTCGTTGCCTGCGGTGATAAGAAGACCGACGACAACCAGGACAACAACACCGACGATCAGCAGGGCGGGACCGTCACCTACACCAACCCCGACGACATCGAGGACAACATGACGTCCGAGGACGGCAAGTATGAAGTTGCTTTCGTCACCGACGTTGGCCAGCTGAAGGATAAGTCCTTCAACCAGGGCACTTTCGACGGCGTGAAGCTCTATGCCGCCAACAACGGCCTGAGCTACAAGTACTATCAGCCCGCCAACGGCGATCAGGCGACCGATGACGACCGCTACGACGCCATGAAGGCTGCCGTGGACGGCGGCGCCAAGGTCATCGTCTGCGCCGGCTTCATGCAGGGCACGGCCCTCGAGAAGGCCGCTAAGGAGTTCACCGACACCAAGTTCGTCTTCATCGACGGTTGGTCCCTCGGCCTTGACAACGTTGCCGGTATCTCCTTCAACGAAGAGCAGTGCGGCTACTTCGCCGGTTACGCTGTCGTCAAGGAAGGCTACGAGAAGCTCGGCTTCACCGGCGGCGGCGGCGGCACGAACCCCGCCTGCATCCGTTACGGCTGGGGCTTTGCTCAGGGCGCGAACGATGCTGCCAAGGAAATGGATAAGACCGTCGACCTGAACTACTCCTGGGAGTACGGTGCTTCCTTCCAGGCTTCCCCCGAGCTGCAGACCATGGTCTCCGGCTGGTATGCCAACGGCACTGAGATCGTCTTTGCCTGCGGCGGTTCCATGTTCCAGTCCGTCGCGGCTGCCGCTTCCGCTGAGGACGGCAAGGTCGTCGGCGTCGACGTCGACCAGTCCAGCGAGTCCGACACCGTTGTGACCTCCGCCATGAAGGGCCTGAGCGACGCTGCCGAGTGGGCCATCGCCAAGGTTTACGACGGCACTTGGGACGAGATCGGCAACAACGCCACCGCTCTCGGTGTCAAGGAGAACGCTGTCGGCCTGCCGACCGCTACCTGGTCCATGGAGAACTTCACCGTTGCTGACTACGAGGATCTCTTCCAGCAGGTTCTCAACGGCGACCTCACCATCGACAACAACTCCGAGATGGCCAACCCCGCTGAGGGCGGCCTGACCAACGTCAACGTCAACTACATCGGCGGCTGATTTCATCGCACAACATATTGAGAACGGAAGGCTTCGGCCTTCCGTTCTTTTTCTGCCTTCTGACAGGAAATGACGCGAGAAAACCTTTTGCTTTTTGTATGGTAATATGATATAGTATAGCATAATTATGGTTTACGTCCTCGCAGCGCAGCGCGTGCGGGCCATCAAAACGGAAGGAGGGCGAAAAAACTTGGAGAATCAGTATGCGATCGAGATGCTGAACATCACCAAAAAATTCCCCGGTATTATCGCCAACGACAACATCACCTTACAGCTCAAAAAGGGTGAGATCCATGCGCTCCTCGGTGAAAACGGCGCGGGAAAATCGACCTTGATGTCGGTTCTGTTCGGCCTTTATCAGCCGGAAGAGGGCATCATCAAAAAGGATGGCAAGGTCGTGTCCATCAAGGACCCGAACGACGCCACCGCCCTTGGCATCGGCATGGTGCACCAGCACTTCAAGCTGGTGGACGTTTTCACCGTGCTCGACAACATCATCCTCGGCGCGGAGACGACGAAGTGCGGCTTTTTGCAGAAGAAAGAGGCGCGCAGGAAGGTCGAGGAGATCTCCAAACGCTACGGTTTGAATGTCGACCTTGACGCGAAGGTCGAGGATATCACCGTCGGCATGCAGCAGCGCGTCGAAATTTTGAAGATGCTCTACCGCGACAATGAGATCCTCATCTTCGACGAGCCGACCGCAGTTTTGACTCCGCAGGAGATCGAGGAACTGATGGCCACGATGAAGGAGTTTGCCCGCGAAGGCAAGTCCATTCTCTTCATTTCCCATAAGCTCAACGAGATCATGGAGGTCTCCGACCGCGTGAGCGTTCTGCGCAAGGGCAAGTACATCGGCACCGTCAACACAAGCGAGACCACCAAGCAGGAGCTTTCCAACATGATGGTCGGCCGCCCCGTGCAGCTTGAGGTCACCAAGGACGAGGCCAAGCCCGCGGGCGAGGTCTTGAAGGTCGACCACCTCTGCGTCCACTCCCACGTGCAGAAGCGCAACGCCGTGAACGACGTCTCGTTCAATGTGCGCGCAGGCGAGATCGTCTGCATCGCCGGTATCGACGGCAACGGCCAGACCGAGCTTGTCTACGGCCTGACGGGTCTTGACAAGCCTGCCTCCGGCACGATCACGCTCTGCGGCAAGGATATTTCCCACGCCTCCATCCGCCACCGCGGCGAGCATATGAGCCACATTCCCGAGGATCGCCACAAGCACGGCCTCGTGCTCGACTTTACGCTCGAGCAGAACATGGTGCTCCAGCGCTTCAACGAGCCGCGCTTTGAAAACCACGGCTTTATCAACAACAAGGCCGTGCGCGACTACGCCGAAGAGCTCATCGCAAAGTTTGACGTGCGCAGCGGCCAGGGCCCCATCACCCGCGCCCGCTCCATGTCCGGCGGCAACCAGCAGAAGGCCATCATCGCCCGCGAGGTCGACCGCGACAAGGATCTCATCGTCGCCGTGCAGCCCACGCGCGGCCTCGACGTCGGCGCGATCGAGTTTATTCACAGCCAGCTTGTTGCCGAGCGCGACCGCGGCAAGGCAATTTTGCTCGTCTCGCTCGAGCTGGACGAGGTCATGAGCCTTTCCGACCGCATTCTCGTCATGTACGAGGGCGAGATCGTCGGCGAGCTTGACCCGAAAAAGACCACCGTTGAAGAGCTCGGCCTCTACATGGCCGGCGCTAAGCGCATGGAAAAGGAGGCGGCGGCCGTATGAAAAAAGAACACTTCCTGCAAAGCGAAGGCTTCAAGTCCGTCGCGGCGTCCATCCTCTCGATCCTGATCGGTCTTGCCGTCGGCAGCATCGTCATTTTGATCGTCGGCCTCACGAGTCCCAACCTTTCGCTCTCTTCGGCGTGGGACGGTATCCGCATCGTCTTCGGCGGCCTCTTTTCTACGGGGCGCAGCGCCTCCGGCACGCTGACGTGGGGCTTCAACCCGACGAACATCGGCAATATGCTCTTCCGTGCCGCCCCGCTCATTATGACGGGCCTTTCTGTCGGCATGGCGTATAAGACCGGCCTTTTCAACATCGGCGCGCCGGGTCAGTACCTTATGGGTACGCTCGTTTCGCTCTCCATCGCCCTCGGCCTTCCGTCCGAGACGATGTCCACCACGCTCATCTGGCTGCTCGCTTTCCTCGGCGGTACGCTTGCCGGTGCGCTCTGGGGCGCGATCCCCGGTTTGTTCAAGGCGCTGCTCAATATCAACGAGGTGCTGGCCTGCATCATGACGAACTGGATCGCGGCGAACCTCGTCACATGGCTTTTTGACATCAGCAGCTTCAAGAATGTTGCCGAGTCCACCAAGACAGGCTACATTTACAAGACGACCTACAACGGCGTTGCCACGGCGAAGATGGGCCTTGATAAGCTCTTCCCGAACTCTCAGGTCAACGGCGGTATCCTCATCGCCATCGTCTTTGCCATCGGCGTTTATGTGATGATGAGCAAGACGACCTTCGGCTACCAGCTCAAGGCCTGCGGCTCCAACCGTCACGCCGCGCGCTATGCCGGTATCGCCGACAAGCGCAACATCGTGCTTTCCATGGCCATCGCCGGCGGACTGAGCGCGGCGGGCGCCTCGCTCTACTATCTCTCCGGCAACACGGAGTTCTTCTGGTCGACGTACCAGTCCCTCCCCGGCATCGGCTTCAACGGCATCCCCGTTGCGATGCTTGCCTCCTGCAACCCCATCGGCATCATCTTCACGGCGATCTTTATGTCGACGCTCGATATCTCCGGCTTGCAGCTGACGAACCTGACGGCCTACAACGAGTACATCACGAACGTCATCATCGCCGTCATCGTCTACCTCAGCGCCTTCTCGCTGGTCATCAA
>DPGF01000129.1 GCA_003522105.1 Oscillibacter sp. | reverse complement strand
AAGTCTAAGAAGACTAAACTTAATGGAAATAAGAAAGCCATTAAGTTGTTTAAGAAGAAACTTAAAATTAAATAATTAAAAAGTAATTAAAGAGGCTGGCTTTTTAAGAGATGGGCATGTCATTTATGTCTTGTATTCTGCGAAAAGGTAGCCTCTGATAAGTTTATTAAGAGGGAGATAAAACGAAAAAATAGCAGTTTGTTTACTAAGTGTTATAACTATGGTAGCTACATTGCATGTCCCGGCTCCGGCATACGGCATAGAGTGGAAGTATGACGACACCAATCACTTGTACTGGTCAAGGGTTTTTTCGCGCCCAAAAGGCAAAAATTTTTTGAAAAAATCGAGATTTTTCTTCTGTTACTGGCACAAGTGCCAGTGACAAGCACCCAAAAATCAGTACAATTGATACTGTAAGATTAGAGTTATGCTTTTAGAAGGTGGTGATGAATGATGAAAAAAATCGTTTTGGACATTCAGAGCGATATCCATGCGCACACCATGGAGCGAATGCTGATGCAAAAATTGGACGATTGCCAAGTTGTGATTTCAGAGTCGCCGGATGCAACCGTCGAGTGGTGCAAGACGCATCGACCGGATGTGCTTTTAATGGAGGTCAAGGCGTATTCGCCATGGATGTTCAAAGAACGAATGGCAATCCGTGACAAGGTAAAACGGAACACGGAAAACTGCCGGGTCATTCTCTTTGTGGATGACGATACAGACGAAGAGTTGACCGAAAAGGTACGGCAGGTAAAGCGCGAGGGTCTGATAGACGCTTTTCTCTTCGGTTCGGTATCCGAAAACTACTTTGCTTCGGTGATCGACAGTGTTTAAATCAGGCAACACAAAATGCATAGACAAATTTTCAAAATGATATTGAAGGAGGAGATGATAATATGACAAAAACAAATACACGAAGTCGCATCGTCAGCATCCTGCTGGTGCTTGTGATGCTACTGACAATGGTACCCATCACCGGCGTGACGGCAAATGCGGCGGACACATCATGGACGACGGTCAACACCTATGACCAGCTGAAGGCGGCGCTGAGCAATCAGAATCCGCCGGACAATATCAAGCTGGGCAGCGATATCGACACCGGCACGCTGACCAGCGGCATGGGCATCATTGAGCCGCTGGAGGTCAAGGGCAGGAAGCAGCTTGACCTGAACGGCCACACGCTGCGGATGTACTCCGCAAAAACTGCCATGAGCGATATGATTATGATCAGGCGCGGCGACCTGACGGTGCTGGACAGCAGCTCCGGCCAGAAGGGAACCATTCTCGGTTCGACTTACAACGACTCGTGCTACCTCTTTAATATACAATACGGAAAGCTCACCCTAAACAGCGGAACACTGAAGGTGGACGCCGGCAGCCTCAAGACCGAGACCAAATGGAGGCGCGTGATCTACTGCTACGTCGGCGGAACCGTCACCATCAACGGCGGCACGCTCCATGTTGCACCGGAGACATATGAAGGGGAAAATAATGCTTACGGCCAGTACTTTGAGATGGAGTATGGGGATCTGCTCAACGGCCACTGCGGCTATACGCTGATGGCGGCGAACTCCTGCAAGGTGAGCATCAACGGCGGCACCTTCCAGGGGCCTGTGCGTCTGGACGCCGGCGGCAGCGACTGGAAGGAAAATGAACCGCGCATACAGATCAACGGTGGCACCTTTGAAAAGAAGGTCATGCTCAATGGCCCGGGTGACGGCACCAAACCGCTTACCGTGATCAACGACGGTATTTTCCTCGACTATGTACAGGCATGGGTGGCTGCCAGCTTTGAGAACAGCTTTACCACACCCGAAGTAGTCATCAACGACGGTGAGTTCCACAAGAAATTTTGGATGAGGCCAAAATTTGTAGATAAAAACGACAAGAGTTTAACGGGTTACCATGTAGCGGTAAAGCTGAACGGCGGCACTATCCATGAAACATTGTCAGTTGATAAGCAATCCTCGGATTATGGTTATGCACCTGTGAGACCGCGTCTGTCGTATAGCGATGTTACGTTTTTGGCAGATGAAATGCTGGGGGAAAACGCCGTTCAGACCGGCAAGGGCACTTTTGCGGCACGGGACACCAGCAGCTACCGCGAATACATTCCCTATTACGATTACAACAAAACTGGGCGATGGTCAGAGGGCTTTGTATTTGAGATCAAGGCTGTGAATAACCAGCCGACCAAGATTCTATCGAACGCATGGGGCATGAAGTCCGTTACGCTGGACGGCAACCCCATCGACTACTTCAAGGACTGGAAGGGCACCGTTGAGCGGATGGACAACAGCACGGCGCATACCCTCAAGTTCGAGTGGTATCCTCTGGCGAGTGAATTGGTAAATGCGGGCTATACCTATCGAACCAAGTGCGAACATTATATCTCCGGTTCTTCCGCGGTACAGCAGACAGATACCATCGCTGCCGATAAAACCTCGCATACGGTCACCATTCCCGCGGGCGCAGATCCCAAGGTCTATTCCTATGATTTGCAGCTGAATCTGGATAAGAACGGCAGCTCCGTCGGCATTTACAGCAACCAGCATATCGTCAAGCTGGTGGTAAGCGAAGCGCCGCCCGAGCCCCCCGCACCCGTGGCGCACAGCATCACGGTCACGAACGGCAGAGGCACGGCAAATCCCACCTCGGCAATGGCTGGGGAAACCGTTACCGTGAAGGCGAAAGATGACACCGCCAACAACATGATGTTCACCCGGTGGTATACGGATACCCCTGGCGTGACCTTCGCAGATGCGACCACGCAGGAAACAACCTTTGTTATGCCGGACTGTGATGTGAAAGTGAACCCCGGATTCCAGCAGGTTTCGTTCAGAAAGCAGCCGCTCGATAGCTGGCCGCAGGTGAATCACGGCAGCAAGGCTACCGTCACCTTCTCCGCACCAATCACCAAGTGGGAGCTGAAGGAGGGCAACACCACCGTGGCCTCCAGCGGCAGCCTCTTTATCAACACCGGAAACCCAATCACGGTGGATATTCCTGCACAGAACAGTGAGGTGGAAAAGACCTACACCGTCGTTGTGACGGCAAACGGTCAGAAGTTCTCCAGCAACGAGTTCAAGGTCAAATGGGTCAGCTGGCCGCAGGCTCCGGCGGTGGAGTTTACCCCCGCTGACGGAACGCAGTTCGTCGGGGAAATCGAAGTAATTGCTTTCGATGCCCTGTACGCCGGTGAGGAAATCTTTGAAATCGCCTATACCACCGACGGCACCGACCCCAAGACCAGCACCACGACCCGATATGCCAACACGGATACCGAGCATATCACGCTGACGGAGACCACCACCATCAAGGCAAGAACCTACAACGACGACGCTTCCGCAGATGCCGAAAAGTGGGGCCCGCTGGCAACAGCTACCTTTACCAAGTATTCCGATTCGACCCTGCCCAAGCCCACCATCACCCCGGAGGGCACGACCTACACCGGAAGCATCACGGCTTATCTGACAGCCCCTGCCCTGGATGGCGTGAAGATGGAGTATCAGCTTGTCGCCCCGGGCGAAGAGCCTTCTGATACGCAGTGGTATGAGTATGATCCGCAGACGGGTATTACTGTAAATGAATTCGGAAC
>DPGF01000104.1 GCA_003522105.1 Oscillibacter sp. | reverse complement strand
GAACCAGTACGACGCCGACCAGACTGATGTCAACTGGGCGCTCGTCAAGACCGCGTTTGTTGACGGTTGGGCCACGCAGTACGCTGCCGCCAACGGCTAACACACCTTCTGCGCGATCTGCATAAGAACAACAAGAGGGGCGGGCGATTTCGCCCGTCCCTCCCTGTATCTCACGCCTTCCGCCGCACGAAGCGGGGCGCGTGATCAAAAATCGCCGCATATCGCGGCAGCGCACCAATCTCTTTATCTTTTTGCCGGGAGTTGATCGAATTGAAACACAAGCACAGCAATGCCGCCGTCAACAGCTCGATGATCCGCCGCTCCACCCGCCGTTGGTTCCCGCTGTTCATGGGGCCGATGGTCTGCGCATTCTTCATCGGCTTTGTTTACCCGTTCTGCAAGGGTATCTATCTCTCCTTCTGCAAGTTCAAGGTCACAAGCGATGCGACCTTTGTCGGCCTTGACAACTACCGCCGCGCATTTCAGGACGTGAGCTTTGTCCACTCGTTCTGGTTCACGGCGCTGTTTGCCGTCATATCGCTCGTGCTCATCAACGTGCTGGCCTTTGCCGTCGCCTATGCGCTCACGCAGGGCATCAAGGGCAGCAACCTGTACCGCACGGTGTTTTTCATGCCGAACCTCATCGGCGGCATCGTGCTTGGCTACATCTGGTCGATGATCTTCGACGGCATTCTCTCGCGCTACGGCACGTCGATCCTGCTCAACACGAAGCTCGGCTTCTGGGGACTCATTATTTTAATGTGCTGGCAGCAGATCGGCTACATGATGATCATTTACATCGCCGGTCTCCAGGCCGTACCCGAGGATATGCTCGAGGCCGCAAAGATCGACGGTGCCAGCCGCTGGCAGACGCTCTGGAAGGTCACGATCCCGAATGTGATGCCGTCCATCACCATCTGCACGTTTCTCTCGCTCACAAACGGCTTCAAGCTCTTTGACCAGAACCTCGCCCTCACGGGCGGTCAGCCCTACAATATCCTGCCCGACGGCAGCTCCATCAAGACGACCGAAATGCTCGCACTGAACATTCTCAACACCTTCTACGGGCAGAATGCCAACTCGCGCGGCACCGCGCAGGCCAAGGCCGTGCTGTTCTTCATCCTCGTAGCGTCCATCGGTCTTCTTCAGCTTCGCTCCAACCGCAAAAAGGAGGTGCAGCAGTAATGAACAATCGCTCTCTTTCCGCCGAACGCCGCCGCAAGACGGTTCTCTCCGTTGTGCTCGGCATCATTTGCATCATCTATGTGCTGCCGGTTCTGACGGTGGTCATCAACTCCTTCAAGATCAACACCTACGTCAAAACCGACACCTTCGCCCTGCCGAACGCAGAGAGCTTTGCCGGCTGGGCCAACTTCATCAAGGGTCTGACCTTCGGCAACTACCCGTTTTTGAAGTCCGCCGGGTACAGCTTGTTCATCACCATCGTTTCCACCGCGCTGATCCTGCTCTGCACGTCGATGGCCGCGTGGTACATCGCGCGCGTGGACAGCAAGCTCTGCCGTGCGATCTACTACCTCTGCGTCTTTTCCATGGTCGTGCCGTTCCAGATGGTCATGTTCACGCTGTCGAAAACGGCCGATACGGTCAAGCTCCCCTATTTTAACTTTGCCTCCGGCGGCTTTCGTCTGGTCGCGCTGAATACGCCGTGGACGATCCCCATCATCTACCTCGGCTTCGGCGCGGGGCTTGCGATCTTCATGTTCGTCGGCTTTGTCAAGTCGATCCCGCTTGAGATCGAAGAGGCCGCCGCCATCGACGGCTGCGGCCCGCTGCGCACGTATTTCTCCGTTGTGCTGCCGATGCTGCGCCCCACGATGATCTCCGTCGGCATTCTCGAGATCATGTGGGTGTGGAACGACTATCTGCTGCCCTATCTCGTGCTCGACCGCACGAAGTACATGACCATTCCCATTCACATTCAGTATCTCAAGGGCAGCTACGGCACCGTCGATCTCGGCGCGACGATGGCGCTGATCCTGCTCAGCATTCTCCCCGTCATCATTTTCTACCTGCTGTGCCAGAAGTACATCATCAAGGGTGTTGCCGCAGGCGCAGTCAAGGGTTGATCCCAATTTTTCCTCGAAAGAAGTGGTTCCATTGATCGAACGATCCGCCGGCATTCTGATGCCGATCTCCTCCCTTCCCTCGCCCCACGGCATTGGCACGATGGGCAAGGCCGCCTATGACTTTGCCGACTTCCTCGCCGCCGCGGGACAGAAATACTGGCAGCTCCTGCCACTCGGCCCGACGAGCTACGGCGACTCGCCGTATCAGAGCTTCTCCTCCTTTGCGGGCAACCCATACTTCATCGACCTCGACCTGCTCATCAAGGATAAGCTCCTGACGCGCGCAGAGGTCAACTCCTGCGACTGGGGCGACGATCCCCGCTATGTTGACTACGGCAAGATCTACGAAAGCCGCTTTGCGCTGCTTGAAAAGGCCAAGGCGCGCGGCTTTGCGCGCGACCACGAGGACATCGCAGCGTTTGAAAAGAAAAACGAGCGCTGGCTGCCGGATTACGCACTCTTCATGGCGCTCAAGCGCCACTTCGGCATGAAGGCGTGGACAGAGTGGGACGATGAGGACATTCGCTGCCGCAAGGACAGCACGGTCATCGAGCGCTACCGCAGCATGCTGCGTGACGACGTGGAGCTGTTCACCTACATTCAGTTTCTCTTTTTCCGCCAGTGGACCGCGCTCAAGGACTATATCCACTCCCTCGGCATTCGCATCATCGGCGACCTGCCCATCTATGTGGCGATGGACTCCGCCGACGTGTGGGCAGAGCCCGAGATGTTTCAGCTGGACGAACACAACGTCCCCGTTGAGGTCTCCGGCGTCCCGCCCGACTGCTTCAGCGCCGACGGGCAGCTCTGGGGCAATCCTCTCTACAACTACGAAACGATGGCGCGCGACGGCTACGGCTGGTGGATTCGCCGCGTCGGCGGCGCGCAGCAGCTCTACGATGTGATCCGCATTGACCATTTCCGCGGCTTTGAGAGCTATTGGGCCATTCCCTATGGCGAAACGACCGCGAAAAACGGCCGTTGGGTCAAAGGCCCCGGCATGTCACTCGTCGGCGTGCTGACCGGCTGGTTTCGTGACCTTGACTTCATCGCCGAGGACTTGGGCTATCCCTCGCCCGAGGTCGTGCAGCTGCTGAACGATTCCTGCCTTCCCGGCATGAAGGTTCTGGAGTTTGCGTTTGACTCGCGCGACCCGAGCAACTATCTGCCGCACAGCTGCAACTTCAACAGTATCTGCTATACCGGCACGCACGACAATGCGCCCCTTGCCCTCTGGCGCACGGAGGCGGATAAGGCGGACATCGCCTTTGCCAAGAAGTACCTCGGTCTCAATGATGAGGAGGGCTTCAATACCGGCATCATCCGCGGCGGCATGAGCTGCCAAAGCCGGCTCTTCGTTGCGCAGATGCAGGACTATCTGGGCCTTGGCAAGGGCTGCCGCATGAACACCCCCGGCACATCAAGCGGCAACTGGCAGTGGCGCATGCTCCCGGGAGAGGCAAGCAAAAAGCTCGCCAAAACCATCCACGAGACGAGCCGCATCTACGGGCGCCTGTAAGGAAAAAAACACGGCAGGCGGTTATGGGCAAACGCCCACAGCCGCCTGTTTCATTATATTTCGCCAAGATATTACCTTTTGTATTCGATTTTTTGACAAAAACCGAGGCAGAGCACATGCTCCGCCTCGGTTTTTCTTTTTATAGCAGCAGCAGCTTTTCAGCATCCAGCGCAACGCAGACAGTCTCTCCCGCGCGCAAGCTGTTTTTCCTCGCAGCGGAGACGCGCAGCGCCGGCGCATCCTCCCCGCAATGCTCGGGGCGCAGCAG
The DNA here is from genome assembly GCA_003522105.1 of Oscillibacter sp. GTDB lineage: Bacteria > Bacillota > Clostridia > Oscillospirales > Oscillospiraceae > Hominicoprocola. Next base: position 2,824 of record DPGF01000104.1, on the reverse strand, counting down.
AAGAATATCCTGCTCCACGCCGGGGATCACGCGGCAGAGCGTGCAGCGGAGCGCGCCGCCATCGCTCAGGGCCACGGCATGATCCGGAATGCCGAGGGTCGTAAAGGTTTTCCCCTTTGCGTCAACTGGCAGCGCCATCCCCCACTCCGGCAAATAGACCGCGCCGTTTTTTTTCACGGCTGTAAGAAAGTTCTTGCAGCCTGCAAGCCGCGCCGCGCTGACGCTTTCAGGGTGGCGGATCATCTCGTCCATACCCGTCACCGCTCCTGTTTTGCCGTCCTCCATCACGCAGACGCTGCCGCAGTTGCGGTAGCATTCGTCCAAATCGTGGCTCACCCAAAGAACCGGCCCGCCAAATAGGGCAAGCAGGTCGGCAAGCTCCAGTTCAAGATTCCACTTCAAGTAGCTGTCGAGCGCGGAGAACGGCTCGTCAAGCAGAATGGCTTCCGGCTCGGACGAGAGGATCCGCGCGAGCGCCACGCGCTGCTGCTGTCCGCCGGAGAGCTGCGCAGGGTGTTTCTTCTCAAGCCCCTCCAGCTGGAACATGCGGATCTTCTCAGCCAGCAGTTCTCTTTTTTGGGCTTTATGCTCGCGGCGGATGCCGCAAAGGATATTCTGCTCCACCGTCATGTTCGGAAAAAGCGCATACTGCTGAAAGAGGTATCCGACTCGCCGCTGCTGGGGCGGCAGGTCGATCTTCTTCTCGCTGTCGAAGAGAACGCGATCGCCGAGCACGATGCGCCCGCAGTCGGGCGTCATGATGCCCGCGATGCACTTTAAGGTCACGCTTTTGCCGCAGCCCGAGGCGCCGAGCAGCGCCGTCGTTCCGTCCTGCGCCTCAAACTGCGCGCGCAGTCGGAACGCGCCGAGTTTTTTTTCGATGTCTACGCAAAGGCTCATCGGCCGCCCCTACTCTTCCTGCCCGCCTCGCTCAAAAGGTCGCGCCGCTCGAGCATATTGACCGCCAACAGCACGACGGCGGAGATGGCCATATTGACCATGACCCACTTCGTCGCAAGAGCATCGTTGTTCATCTGCCAGAGCTGATAGACCGTCGTGGAGATGGTCGCGGTCTTGCCGGGCGTGTAGCCCGCGATCATGCTCGTCGCGCCGTATTCGCCAAGCGCGCGCGCAAACGCCAGCACCGTCCCCGCCAGCACCCCCTGACGGCAGTAGGGCATGCGGATGCGCCAGAAGATGTAGGCGTTGGAAAGGCCGAGTGTCTGCCCCGAATAGGCGAGCGTTTCGTCAAAGGACTCGAACGCGCCGCGCACCGTGCGGTACATCAGCGGGAAGATGACGACCACCGTTGCAAAAATCGCCGACCACCAGGTCATGACCATCTTGACGCCAAAGGTTTCAAGCACCCACGCGCCAACGACGCGCTTGGGGCCAAACACGCGCAGCAGAAGATAGCCCACGACCGTAGGCGGCAGCACGAGCGGCAGCGTCAGGATCACGTCGAGCACGCCCTTTATAAGCCGTGGGAGCCTCGCAATGTAGTAGGCGGCAAAAATACCCGCAAAGAAAATGATGACCGTAGAGATCGCCGCGATGCGCAGCGAATTCCAGAGGGGATACCAGTCCATCGTGACCTCCCATGAAGAAGGGTTGCAGAGATCAGGCGATCTCTATTCGCCTTTAGGCTTTCATTTTAGTAAACCGCGCTGAAGCCGACGCGCTCGAAGACGGTCATCGCGGCATCGGTTTCAAGATAGGCGAGGAATGCGCGCGCGGCCTCTTCCTTTTCGCCCTTGAGCACGGCGGCGGGATAGATGACCTGACCGCACATCTCGGCCGTGGCGCTGTCGACAACCTCGAGACCCGCGGAGAAGGCGTCGGTCGCGTAGATGATGCCGCAGTCGGCGGCGGCCTCGCTCACCTGCGTCGTGACCTCCTTGACGTTGTTGCCGTAGGTGAGGCAGTCGGTCATGGCCGATTCGTCAAGGCCGTAGTAGGCAAAGATCTTCTGCGTGTACTGGCCGACGGGCACATCGCTGTTGCCGATGGCGAGCAGCACATCGCCGCTTTTGAGGAGCTGCGCAAGCTGGTCGAAGCTCTCAATGCCCTTGGGGTTGCCCTCGGGAACGGCGAGCGTCACCTTGTTTTCAAGAAGGTCAACGCGGCTGTCGGTCACGATGAGATCAAGCCCGTTGGGGTTCTTTTCCGTGTCGCCGATGAGGCTGCCGTCCATCGCGTTCATCTGCGTGGGCGCGGCGGAGATGAAGAGGTCGCAGTCCGCGCCCTCGCTGATCTGGGTGAGGAGCTTGCCGGAGGAATCAAAGTTGTAGGTGATGTTGACGTTGGGGGCAACTTCCTTGTACATCTCGGCGATCTCATTGAGCGTTTCGGTCATGGAGGCAGCGGCGAAGACAATGAGATCAACGCTCTCAGTATTTTCACCGTTCTGGGCATCGCCGTCAGTGTTCGCGCCGTCGTTCTTGCTGCCGCAGGCAGTCAGGGCAAGCACGAGCGAAAGGGCAAGGAGCAGAGACAACAGTTTTTTCATATTAGGGTACTTCCTTTCAAATTTGTTTTCGCTATTCTTAAAATAGATAGCGATGATCTAGAATGTCGCGCCCGCAGGCGCGACATTTTATTTTCCAAACGGGCACAGGGGATAGCGGCAGGGCTTGCAGCCAAGGCACAGCCCGCCCTCGCCGAGCGCGGCAATGTCTGCGCGCGTGACAGGCACATCGGCCGCAACGCGCGGCAAAATGAGGTCGAAGACCGTCGCGCCTGCGTACATCACGCAGCCGGGCAGACCCATGACGGGTGTGCCGTCGTCGAAGTAGCCGAGCAGGAACATGGCTCCCGGCAGCAC
>DPGF01000074.1 GCA_003522105.1 Oscillibacter sp. | reverse complement strand
CACTGCCACCAGCGCGACGAGGTGCACGGCTACGTGGGCGATGTGGATTACGTCGACCCCAAGCCCATCTTCGCCATGCTCGACGCGGGTTATATCCCCGTTGTCGCTCCTGTCGGAACCGATGGTCAGGGTCACACCTTCAACATCAACGGCGACACCGCCGCAGGCAAGCTTGCCTCTGCGCTCGGCGCTGAGAAGCTCGTGATCCTCACTGATATCGAGGGTCTGTGCAATGACATCAAGGTCCGCGACGTTATCAGCTACCTGAACATTCAGGACGTGAAGGCGCTCAAGGACAAGGGCACGATCGCCGGCGGCATGATCCCGAAGGTCGACTGCTGCGTGCAGGCCATCGAAGAGGGCGTGACGAGCGTCAACATCATCGACGGCCGCAAGCCCCACTCCGTGCTCTACGAAGCCTTCACCGATGAGGGCACCGGTACCACGATCGGTACCGCACAGCCGAGTGTCGGCATCAAATGGTAAAACATACACCCAATTTATTATAGGAGGACATATACAATGATCGAAAAGTTCAAGACCAACGCCGAAGTCATCGAGAACGGCGACAAGTACCTCTATGGCAACCACGTCCGTATGCCCCTTTCCATCGAGCGCGGCGAAGGCGCTTACGTCTTTGATAAGGACGGCAACAAGTACCTCGACTTCATCGGCGGTATCGCCGTCAACGGTCTCGGTCACTGCCATCCCGCGATCGTCAAGTGCCTCGAAGAGCGCGCCCACACGATCCTGCACTGCTCCAACTACTTCTACAATGAGCCCGCCGTCCAGACCGCGAAGCTGATCGTCGAAAACAGCTGCTTCGACAAGGTTCTGTTCGCCAACTCCGGCGCTGAGGCCAACGAAGGTCAGATCAAGCTCGCCCGTAAGTATGCCAAGGATCACGGCCACCCCGAGCGTTTCGTCGTCATCACGATGAAGAACTCCTTCCACGGCCGTACCCTCGCGACCTGCACGGCCACCGGCCAGTATGCGGTCCATCGCTACTTCGAGCCCCTGCCCTCCGGCTTCCGCTATGCCGAGTTCAACAACCTCCAGTCCGTCAAGGACATCATGGACGAGTATGTCTGCGCGATCCTGACCGAGCCCGTTCAGGGCGAGGGCGGCGTGCGTCCCGCTTCCCAGGAGTTCCTGCAGGGCCTGCGTGACCTGTGCGACGAGAAGGGCATCCTCCTCATGTTCGACGAGGTTCAGGTCGGTTCCGGCCGTACCGGCAAGCTCTTCGCGCACCAGAACTACGGCGTGGAGCCCGATACCTGCTCCATGGCAAAGGCTCTCGGTTCCGGCGTGCCCATCGGTGCTGTCTGCGCCCGCGGTGAGGCTGCCAAGACCCTGACGCCCGGCACCCACGGCTCCACCTTCGCCGGCGGTCCTCTCGCCTGCGCGCTCGCTGCCACCACGCTCGACGTGATGATCAACGACGGCGTCATCGAGAACTCCCGCAAGATGGGCGAGTACTTCCGTGACCAGATGCACAAGGTCATCGAGAAGAACCACCCCGACGCGGTCAACGAGATCCGCGGCCTCGGCCTGATCGACGGTATCCAGCTCAATCATCCCACCGGCCAGCCCGTTGTCGACCTGTGCTTCAAGGACAGCAACGTTCTCATCAACAACACCAACGGCAACGTGCTGCGCTTTGTCCCGCCGCTGATCGTTACCGAGAAGGAAATTGACATCGTCATCAAGGCAGTCGATGATGCCATGACCAAGCTCGGCTGGTAAAAACAGGATACGATCCTCGCATTTCTTGCCTGCGAGGCTGGCATGGCACGGGTAAATACCCGTGCTGTGCCGGAAAGTATACACGACCTCATCCCCGGCCTGCCGATGGGGGATCGGTGGGCCGGAGAGCGAGGTATTTTCTGCATTTTGCAGAGTGCAATCCCACCCTTATGTGTTGTGCTGCTGTAAAATTAAAAGGAGGAGTGCTATCCAAGATCTGCATTGGTAGATACCACGAGAATTGAAGAAGAAAAGGCATTACCGTAAAACTGCGTTCACCATTCAAAAACAACTTGCTATTTTTACGATACTGTGCTAAAGTATGTGCATAGATATCCATGCAAGTAGCAAAGTGACCCCCAAAATTTCGAAAGGTTGGTAACACTATGAGTAAGGAAAAGAGAATGCCCAAACTATGGGAAGCCCTGTTGACACTGGCATTTCTGGTCGCCGCTCTGGCGGTCGGTATTATGATCTTTGGTGTCGACCCGCATGTACCCATGTTTGTCGGCGTGATGGCTGCCGCGATCATGGCACTGCATCTCGGCTACAAGTGGGATGAAGTTGAAAAGTCCATGATGGACGGCATCTACAAAGCATTGCAGTCCGTCTGCATCTTGATCATCGTCGGTATCCTGATCGGCGTGTGGATCAATGCGGGCGTTGTGCCTACCATGATCTACTATGGTCTGAAAGTCCTGAAACCCGCGATCTTCTTCATTGCCTGCGTTCTGATCTGCTCCATCACCTCACTCGCCACCGGCACCTCCTGGGGCACGATGGGTACGATGGGCGTTGCCCTGATGGGTATCGGCTTCGGTCTCGGCATGAGCCCCGGCATGACCGCCGGTGCGGTTCTCTCCGGCGCCTACTTCGGCGATAAGATGAGCCCGCTGTCCGATACGACGAACCTTGCTCCCGCCATGGCCGGTACGGACGTGATAACCCACGTCAAGGCCATGATCCTGCCCACTGCGATTACTTATGGCATTACCTTGGTATTCTTTGGCGTCCTCGGTGCTGTGCAGTATCACGGCGGCGACGCAGATATGTCCCGCGTGATTGAGTTCTCCAACGCGCTGAACGCTGCGGAGGGCGGTATCTTCAACATCAACCCGATGCTGCTCCTGCCTCCGGTCGTCGTTATCGTGGCAGTTGCCCTGAAGGTTCCCGCGATCCCCGGCATCACCCTCGGTATTGTTGTCGGCGCCATTCTGGGTCTCATCTTCCAGCCTGAGGCCTGCACGCTTGGTACCATCTTCGATTATGGTAAGAACGGCTACTACTTCTCCGACGAAGCGCTCGCCATGTTCGAATCCACCCTGTCTCCTGAAACGAGTTACACCATGACGAGACTGCTCGAAAGCGGCGGTATCATGGGTATGATGTCCTCCGTCTCCATGACGATCATCGCCATGATGTTCGGCGGCATCATGGAGGAGACTCACCAGCTCGAGGTCATCGTCAACGCTCTCAAGAGATTTGCCAAGGGTCCTGCGGCTCTCGTTGGCCTGACCGAAGTGACCTGCGTCCTCTCCAACGCCACCATGCCCGAGCAGTATATCTCCATCGTGGTTCCCGGCCGTATGTATGCCGAGGAGTATCACAAGATGGGCGTGCACCCGGCGGTTCTGTCCTCTGCTCTTGAGGGCGCCGGTACCGTTACCTCCGCTCTGATCCCCTGGAACACCTGCGGTGTGTTCATTAAGGATACGCTGGACATCGCTCCTTGGGGTGCTGGCGGTTACGGTCCCTGGGCCATCTTCAACTGGCTGATGCCCATCATCAACTGGCTGTGCGTGCTGATCGGCTGGACGCTCAAGGATCTTGCCGGTAAGCCCTTCAAGAAGGCTAAGAAGGCTGCGAAGTGAGCACCTGACAGAAACATAATCCCAAACAGTACGCAAACCTCTTAATAAGGAAATACAATTATGACAATGAATCGGAATCTGTATCCCTGTGTGGAATTCGATCTCGATCTATTGGCAGAGAATCTGGCAGCGCTCGTAGAGCGCTGCCATGATTCTCTCATCGAGGTCGCCGGCGTCGTGAAGGCAGTGTCCGCACTGCCTGAGATCGTGCGCGTTTATGAGGAAAGCGGCGTGAAGTTTATTGCCACGTCGCGCGTGAGTCAGCTGCGCATCATGCGCGAGGCGGGACTCACCAAAAAACCGCTGATGCTCATTCGCATTCCCATGCTTTCGGAGCTTTCGGACGTGGTGGCGCTGAGCGACATCAGCCTGCAAAGTGACATCACCGTGCTGCGCGCACTCAACGAAGAGGCGAAGCGGCAGAATAAAATACATGAAGTGATCCTGATGATGGACCTCGGCGATCTGCGCGAGGGCTTCTGGAACGAAGAGGACGCGCTGGACGCTGCGCTTGAGGTGGAAAATAAGCTCAAAAATCTGCGCCTTGCAGGCGTGGGCGTGAACTTGAGCTGCTACGGCTCCGTTGTGCCGACCAAGCGAAATATGCAGGCGCTCGTCAGTCTTGCGGCGGACATTGAGCGCGAGATCGGCAGGCCGCTTGATTACGTCAGTGGCGGCGCGTCGACCTCTGCCTATATGGCTTTGAACGGCACGATGCCTTACCGCATTAACCTGCTGCGCTTTGGTGAGATCGGACTGCTTGGCGAGTCAGACAATTTCTCCCCTGATTTCTTACATAAGGACGTGCTAACGATTAAGGCTGAGGTTATCGAGTGCCGCGACAAACCAAGCTTTCCGGTCGGTGAGTTGGGTGTAAATGCCTTCGGCGAGGTGGGGCATTATGAAGACCGCGGCATTCGCCGCCGCGCGATCGTTGCCATGGGGCGCGTGGACTACGGCAACTGCTTCGACCTTGTGCCGCGCATGGAGGGCGTTGAGGTCATCGGTGCCTCGTCCGACCACACGATCCTCGACGTTGAGAATGTGAAGGACAAGATCCACGTCGGCGACGTGCTGGAGTTTGGCATCAAGGCCTATGGCCCGATGGCCTATCTTACACACAGTGACGGGGTCCGCGTGGTATGCAAGGGCGGAAAAGCAAACACCTGAACAAAACGAGAAAGAGAGAAACAACAGTATGCCGACGGTGAGCGAATTTTGGGACGGCCGCGCGCAGAATTACGATGCGCAAGTCGGCGCCAGTTATGCGAAAGCCTATGAAATGACGGCGGATCGCTTCAAACAATATCTCAAGCCGACGGACACTGTGTTGGACTTTGCCTGCGGAACGGGGATCGTGACGCTGGCGGTCGCGCCCGCGGTCAAGTCCGTGCGCGCGATCGACGTTTCCGGCGAAATGGTGCGCCGCGCGCAGGAAAAAACCGAAGCGCAGGGAATGGAGAATGTGACCGTTACGCAGACGGATCTGTTTGATACCTGCCTTGCGGAGGAGAGCTTTGACGCGGTGATGGCCTGCAATGTGCTGCTTTACATCAAGGATCGTGCCGCGGCGCTTGCGCGCATCCGCGCGCTGCTCAAACCGCAGGGAATGCTGCTTCTGGTGTCGGATTGCTTGGGCGAGGGCATCACGCGCGAGCGCATGACGAAATGGTTCGAGTACAAGACCGGCAAGCGGCCCTATGTTTCTTTCGATACGATGCGATCGCTGGAAAGGGAAGTCGCCAACGCGGGATTTTCCGTGCTGGCGAGGGAGAACCTGTTTCCTGCGCCGCCGAACCTTTTCCTTGCGGCAAGAAAAGAATAAAAGAAGAACCGCTTACCGAGTAGGCGGTTCTTCTTTTATGCGATTTTATGCGGCAGCTTATCAAGGAGCCTGCCGCCGTAGCGGAAGGTCAGCTCGCTAATGAGCAGCCCCAGCAGTGCAGCGATCAGCACGTCGCTCGGGAAGTGAACATAAAGATACAGGCGGGAGAGTGCGATGAGCACCGCGAGCGGAATGGCCGCATAGCCGAAGCGCCTGTCGGTCTTCGTCAGGATCGTTGCGGCGATCGTCGAGGACAGCGTGTGCCCCGAGGGGAAGGAATAATCCGTCGGTGAGGCGATCAGCAGCCGCACGGATGGATCGAGCCAACAGGGACGCGGCCGCGCAACCAGATTTTTGAGCACAATGTTGCCGACAAGCAGTCCTGCGAGCAGACCCATCAGCACGAGCGCACCCTGACGGCGGTACTTTTTGCTGCACAGCAGAGCCAGCCCCGCAAGGATCCAGATGATGCCGGCGTTGCCGAGCATCGTGAGCTTCGGCACCACAGCGTCCAGAAACGGGCAGGCGATCGTGTTTTGGATCCAGTGCAGAATGCCCCAGTCAAACGCCATGGATTGGTATCTCCTTTTTCAGATTTGGCAGCTTCCTTATTTGTGCAGCAGCGGGGAGAGCGGCTTGTAGATGAGGAAGCACAGCGCCACGTCGATCATACCCTTGGCGAAAGTGAAGGGCATGTTAAAGACCATCAGGCACTCAAGAAGACCGTTGGTCGAGGGACGAATGGCCTGATACATGCCGATGATCGCCTCGAGCGGCAGATTGTAGCACACAACATAGGCGGGATAGACCACAAAGAAGTTGAAGGGGACGGACAGCACTGCCATCAGCAGCGCGCCGGTGAGCGCACCGACGAGCGCGCTCTTGCGAGACTTCTTTTTCTGATAGATGAAGCCTGCGGTGAAGGAAAATGCGCTGCCCATGATAAAGTTGAACAGCTCTCCCACATAGGCGGAAGACGTGCCGTGCAGCACGGAGAAGAGCACATTCTTGAGCAGCGTTACAACGACGCCGTAGACGGGGCCGAGCGAGAACGCCGCAAGCAGTTCGGGGAGATCGGAGATGTCGAGCTTGACGAAGGCGGGGATGAGCGCGGGGATCGGGAACTCGATGAACATCAGCAAAAATGCGACGGTCGAGAGCATGGCGGTCACCGTGAGCTTGTGGGTGCGGCTGACCGCGCGGGGGGTGGAGATGGCGCTGGCATTGGATTCGGACATAAAAATACACTCCTTTTTGTCATTTCCCCTGAAAGAACAAGTCTTCCAAGGTGCATGACGCAAAAGAGCGTGAAAATTGCGTGGTAGATCGCGCGCAGCACATCTTCTCTCATCCGGACTGTGACCGTCGGTACCGGAATTTCACCGGTTCGTGCGATAAAAAAATACCGCTTGCGGACTGTAACCGCCGGTGGGGAGTTTCACCCCGCCTCGAAGACAAGTGATTCAGTTGATAGCTTGAGTATACGACAAATTTTC
>DPGF01000097.1:3081-11007 GCA_003522105.1 Oscillibacter sp. | reverse complement strand
ATGAGGCCGTGACGGATCTTACCGTCGCTCTGGCCGCGCTCGATGTAGATGAGGGAGTCCTTGAGCGTCTCGAAGATGCCCTCTTCGAGGTACTTGCTCATCGAGGCGTTGATGTCGGCGATGAACTCGTCGACGTTGGGGGCCTTCAGGTTGGCCTCGGGCAGGATGAGGCGCAGGGTGGAAGGCGCGTCGCCGACGGTCTTCTCCACACGCTCCCAGTACTCGGGCTCAGAAGTGAACTGGTCGCATGCGACGACCGCCCACTTGCTCATATCGACATTCTTGGGCAGCAGAATGTCGGAAGGATAGAAGCCAAGCTTGGAAAACTTTTCGTTCATGGTGATTCCTCCAGATATTGTTTGATAAGGGGGAGAGAAACGCTCTCCGGTGCGATAGTATCAGATGAATTATACAAAGGGCATAGAAAAAAAGCAATGGAGAAAGTGAAAAAATGTCTAAAAACGCTTTATTGCAATGGCACGATGGCTGTTTTTGCGTGCTTGACGAATGCCGTGCAGCGTGATATTCTGGCGAACAATGCTAAAAACAAAGAATTCAGGTGATGGTTTTGGCGCAGCGCGCAGATCTGGGACACGGAAACGTCAAAAAACTGCTTTTTTCGCTCTCCGTGCCGACGATCACCTCGCAGATCGTCAACTTACTCTACAATTTGGTGGATCGCGTGTTCATCGGTCACATGCAGCCGGTGGAAACGGTCGGCAAGCTCGCGCTCACGGGCGTGGGCGTATGCCTGCCGATTATTATGATCATCTCGGCCTTTGCTTCCCTCATGGCCATCGGCGGTGCACCGCGCGCTTCGATTGCCGATGGTGCGGGCGAGAGTGAAAGGTCAGAGCGCATTATGGGCAACTGCCTGACGATGCTGCTCATTACATCTCTTGTGCTGACGATCCTCTTTGAAGTGTTTGCCGAAAGATTGCTGCTGCTCTTCGGCGCGAGCGAGAACACCGTGGGCTACGCGCTTGACTATATGCGTATTTACGCCCTCGGCACGGTTTTTGTTCAGCTCACGCTTGGTATGAACGCCTACATCACGGCGCAGGGTTTTACCACCGTGAGTATGAAAACGGTGCTCCTCGGTGCGCTGCTCAACACTGCGCTCGACCCGGTGTTTATTTTTGTGTTTGGCCTCGGCGTGCGCGGCGCGGCGCTGGCGACGGTGCTCTCTCAGGCGGTGTCGGCCGTGTGGGTGGTGGCCTTCCTCACCGGGAAGAAGACGCGCTGGCAGCTCAGACGCAAAAACCTCCGCGTGAGCGGTCAGGTCGTGCTGCCGTGCATTGCGCTGGGGCTTTCCCCTTTTGTGATGCAGTCGACCGAGAGCCTCATTGCCATCTGCTTCAATGCCTCCCTCCTGCGCTACGGCGGAGATGTGGCCGTGGGTGCAATGACGGTGCTGACAAGCGTGATGCAGTTTTCCAATATGCCGCTCCACGGGCTGACGCAGGGCGCACAGCCCATCGTGAGTTACAATTTCGGCGCGCGGAATGCCCAGCGCGTGCGCGAGGCGTTTTCCTGCCTGCTGCGCGCCTGCCTGAGTTATTCGATGGCGATCTGGCTTCTTGTTGAGCTTTTTCCGAGCGTATTCGTCCGGATCTTCAACAGCACCCCCTCTCTCGTCGCGTATGCTTCGCGCTCTGTGCGCATCTATATGGCGTGCAGCGGTATTTTTGGGATCCAGACGGCCTGCCAGCAGACCTTTGTGGCGCTGGGCAATGCCAAGACTTCGCTTTTGCTTGCGGTCTGGAGAAAAATCATTCTGCTCGTCCCGCTCATCTACATTCTGCCGTGCTTTTTTGCGGACAAGGCGTTTGCGGTATTTCTGGCAGAACCTGTTGCCGATTTCGGTGCGGTGGTGATGACGAGCGTGATGTTCTATCGTCAGTTCCGCCGCTCGATGCGTGCGCTGGAAGAGACGACCGGAGAAACATAAATAAAAGGAGGGCACTGCCCTCCTTTTATTTTTTACGCCTGCCCGCCGCTTTCCGTCGGCTCTTTCTCGCGAAACAGCATCGTGATGCACCAGATGCCGGCGAGTCCCACCAGCGTGTAGATCACGCGGCTGAGCATACCGGTCTGCCCGCCGAATAAAAAGGCGACGCAGTCAAAGCCGAAAAGGCCGACGCTGCCCCAGTTGAGCGCGCCGATGACGGCAAGCGTCAGTGCGATCTTGTCGATGACCATAGAGTTCCCTCCTCAAAAAGATGGTTTGGTCTTTGGTAGTCTTTCCATTGGCTGCTGAAATATGCGCGCGGATGTTTTCTCCGTTGCCCGAAGAGGAGAAGTGTGATAAACTTTTTAAAAATGTTGTCGAAACAAAAGGGGGAAGGTCGCTTGCTGCACATACTGATGGGACGCGCGCGCACGGGTAAATCCGGGCGCGTGCTGCAAAGGATCGCCGCGCTGGGGGATTCCTCGCAGCAGATTCTGCTCGTGCCGGAGCATGCTTCGCATGTAGCGGAAATGGATCTTTGCAGGGTTTGCGGCGATACCGCTTCGCGTCATGCCGAGGCATTGACATTCAAACTGCTTGCTTCGCGTGTGCTGGGCATCTGCGGCGGCAGCGCGGACGTGACGCTCGACAATGGAGGCAAGCTCCTGACGCTTCAGCGTACCCTCACAGAGCTTGCACCGTCGCTCAGGGTCTATAAGCGGCCGTCGCAGCGCGCGGCATTCCTGGAGAGTTTGCTCGCCGTGATGGAGGAATTGCAGGCTTACGCTGTTTCGCCCGAGCAGCTTGCGCAGAGCGTGGAGCAAATCGAAGGGGAGAGCGGCGACAAGCTGCGCGACCTTGCACTGATCTACGGCATTTATCTCGGCAAGCTGCACGCGCCGGGTCGTGATGCGCGTGACCTTCTCGAAAAGCTGGAGGAAAACCTCGAAGCGTCGGGATATATTGACAATAAAGACATTTTCCTCGACGGTTTTTCGTATTTTACGGGGCGGGAGCTGAACATTCTGCGCCTTCTGCTGCGGCGCGCAAACAGCGTGACGGTCACGCTGCTGGGCGATACGCAGGAGCGCGAGCTTTTTTCCGAAAGCCTGCGTGTGCGGGAGAGGCTGTATGCGCTCGCGCGCGACGTGGGTGTTTCCTGCGAGGAAGAGATCCTGCCGCCTGCCGAGGCGCATGGCGCGCTCGATCACATCGAGCGCTGCTTTTTTGGCACAGCGGACGAATTTACCCAGCCGACTGACGCCGTCGCGCTCTATGAGGCGAGCAGCGCGTACAGCGAGTGCGAATGGGTCGCGTCGCAGATTTTGAAATTAGTGCGTGAGCAGGGCTATCGTTACCGCGAGATCACCGTCACGGCGCGTGATCTCGACTCCTACGCAGGTGCGATCGAGAGCGTATTCGCCCGCTACGGCATTCCACTCTATTATGCCCACCGCAGCGACATTCTGAAAAGCCCCGTGCTGACGCTGCTGCTTGGCGCGCTCGACGCTGCGAGCGGCGGCTTTGAGTACGAGGATGTGTTCCGCTGTCTCAAGACCGGCCTTGCCGGACTTAGCATGGAAGAGTGCGATCTTCTTGAAAACTATGCGCTCAAGTGGGAGTTGCGCGGCGCGATGTGGACGCGGGAAGCGCCGTGGACGGCGCATCCGGACGGCTACGGTGCGGACTGGACGGACGAGGCGAGAGCCCGGCTCGAAGCGGTCAATGCGCTGCGCGCACGCGTGCAGGGAGCATTTTTGCGCTTGAAGCAGGGCGTGGGCGGCAGCGGCGCGGCGGAGAAAAAAGTGCGCGCGCTGTACGACTACCTGGAAGAGGTGAACCTGCCGGAGACCTTGCAGGCGCAGACCGAGCGGCTTTTTGCCGCGGGCGATGCCCAGCGGGCAGAGGAAACGGCACAGCTGTGGGGCATTCTTTGCGGCGTGCTCGACCAGTTTGTGGAAATTTTGGGAGACGCGACCCTCGACGCCGAGGAATTTGCAAGCCTGATGCGTTTGATTCTCACGCAGTACAGCGTGGGCACGATCCCCGTGACGCTCGACGCGGTGAACCTTTGCGAAATGACGCGAAACGACCGCCACACGGTGCGAGCGCTTTTCCTGCTCGGCGCGAACGACGGCGTGCTGCCCGCAGCGGAGAACCGCGGCGGTGTGCTGCGCGACGAGGATCGCGCAGCGCTTGAGCAGCACGAGATCTTCCTTGCGCCGCACGGGATGGAGCAGTTTCATCTGGAGATCCAGAATCTCTACGCCGCGCTTGCTCAGCCGACGGAAAAGCTGACGGTTTCCTATCCCATTTCAGACGGGAAGGGCGCGGAGAAGCGACCGTCCTTTGTCATTGGCCGCATTGCGCGCCTGCTGCCGCCGATCAGCGTAGAAACAGAGAGTGTTGACAAGGAATATCGCCTGTCGGCAAAGTCGACGGCGCTTGAGTATGCGGGCGAGCAGATCGGCGGCGCGCTGTGGCAGTATTTTGAAAAACAGGGCGACGCGAAGAGCGCGCTGGAGGCGATGAGAGCAGCTTCGCATTATACGCGCGGACGGCTGTCGCCGGGCGCGGTGCGCACGCTCTACGGCGATGCGGTGACGTTGTCCGCCTCGCGCATGGATAAGGCGCGCTCGTGTCACTTTGCCTACTTCATGCGCTATGGCCTGCGCGCCAAGGAGCGCACGGGCGCAGGCTTTGACGCGCCCCAGATCGGAACTTTCGTGCACGATGTGATGGAGAATACGCTGCGCGCGGCGAAAGAGCGCGGCGGGCTGCATGCCCTCTCCGAAGAAGCGCTGCACGAACTTGTGCGCGCGTCGATCGAGGCATACATCGACCGTGTGCTGCCGGATCTGAACGAAAAAAGCGCGCGCTTCCAATACCTTTTCCGCCGCCTGTGCGCCGCGGTCGAGCGCATCATGGACGAGGTGAGCGAGGAGCTGAAAAGCTCTGATTTTGAGCCGCTGGCATTTGAGCTTGCCTTCGGCGCGGACGGCCAGCTGCCGGCCATCACGATCCGCGAGAAAAACGGCACGGCGCGCGTTGTCGGCAAGGTTGACCGCGTGGACGGCTGGCTGCACAACGGGAAGCTATACCTTCGCGTGGTGGACTACAAGACGGGCAAGAAGAGCTTCGACCTCGCCGAGCTGCGCTACGGGCTGGGGCTCCAAATGCTGCTCTACCTCTTTACGCTTAAAGAAGAGGGACAGATGCTTTTCGGCGGACACGAGATCGTTCCCGCGGGCGTTCTCTACACGCCCGCGCGCGAGCCGATGCTGCGCTGTGCGCGCGACACGGAGCCCGAAAAGATCGAAAAAGCACTCAAAAAGGAGCTGCGCCGCAGCGGCATGGTGCTCGAGGACCCGGCGGTTCTGCAGGCGATGGAGCACAGCGCGCTCGAATCGCCGTGCTACCTGCCCATCGCGGTGAAAAGGGACGGCGCGGTGACGGGGAGTCTCGCCTCCGCCGAGCAGCTCGGAAAGCTCTCGAAATACGTCGACCATATTTTACATGAAATCACGCAGGAGGTCTTCGCGGGCAACATCGACGCCGACCCCTACGCGCGCACGCCGCAGCAGTCGGCCTGCACCTACTGCGAGTTCGCGAGCGCGTGCCACTTTGAAAACGGCTGCGGCAGCGACCGTATGGAATACATCAAGGCGACGAAAAACGACGAATTCTGGCAGTACATCGACGAGGTGAACGGAGAGGGGGCGCACGAAAATGGCTGAAAAGCTGACAAACGAACAGCAAGCGGCGGTGGACAGCCGCGAGCGCAGTCTGCTCGTCTCCGCGGCGGCGGGCTCGGGCAAGACAAAGGTGCTCGTCGAGAGGCTCTTTTCCTACGTAGAGCGCGAGGGCGCGAATCTCGACGATTTCCTCATCATTACCTACACGCGCGCCGCGGCGAGCGAGCTGCGCGGCAAAATCGCCAAGGCGCTCACCGAGCGCATGGAGCGCGACCCCGGCAACTACTACCTGCGGCAGCAAATGCTGCGCGTCTACCGCGCGGACATCAAGACGGTGGACGCCTTCTGCACGGCGCTGCTGCGGGAGAACACCCATCTTCTGGCACAGGAGGGAGAGCGCTATACCCTGACGCCGGACTTTCGGGTGCTGGACGAAAATGACGCAAAGCTCCTGCGCCAGCGGGTGCTGACCCGGGTACTGGAGCGGTTTTACGAGGAACTGGACGAGGGCGGCGCGCTGCTGGCGGATACGCTGGGCGCGGGCCGGGATGACAGCGCCCTGGAGGATCTGGTGCTGGAAACCTACGAAAAGCTGCAAAGTCACGCCGATCCTGAACACTGGCTCGCGGAAAATCGGACGATCTGGGAAAATCGGAGCGGGGACTTCGACGAAACGCCCTACGCCGCCGAGCTGCTGGCGGTCATCCGTCGAAAGGGATTTCACCACATGGAGGCGCTGCGACAAGCGGGACAGTCCACCGTGGGCGGGGATCTCTATAAGGGATATGGCGAAAAATTTCTGCGGGCCAGCCACAGCTTCGCACCCTTGGCGGCAGCACAGAACTGGGAAGCCGCCCGCATTTCTCTGGATGGACTGGAATTCCCCCGGCTCACCACGCCGAAGGGAATGGCGGAGGACCCGGAGGTCGTGAGACTGAAGGGGCTGTGGGAGAACGCTAAAACTGCCGCCAAAAAGCTGGCTCCCATGCTGGCGGTCAGCGATACGGAGGCTATGGAGGACCTTCAGACCATGGCCCCAGCCATGACAGCCCTTTTGAAGCTGACGGCGGACTTTTCCGACGCGTACCGGACGGAAAAGCTGCGGATGAACTGCGCCGACTTCTCCGATCAGGAGCATCTGGCCCTTCGCCTGCTGGTGGAGCGGAACGGCGCGCCTACGGAACTGGGCCGTCAGGTGGCGGGCCGCTACCGGGAGATCCTGGTGGACGAATATCAGGATACCAACGAGGTGCAGAACCGGATCTTTGACGCGATATCTTGTAAAGGGGAAAACCTTTTCACGGTAGGCGACGTCAAACAAAGCATCTATCGCTTCCGTCTGGCCGATCCGCGCATCTTTTTGCAGCATTACAACACCTGGCCGCCGCTTGCGGCGGCGGACGAGCACGAGAGCGCAAAGCTCCTGCTCTCGCGCAACTTCCGCTCGCGCAAGGAGGTGCTGGAGGCGACAAACTTCGTCTTCCGCAATGTTCTTTCCCGGGAAATGGGAGAGCTGGACTATGGGGAGGACGAGATGCTGCGCCCCGGTGCAAGCTATGCCGAATCGAGCGTGTGCGGCGCGGAATTCCATCTGCTTGATCTGCCGACGCAGACAGGCGAGCATCGCGTGCGCGCGAGCGAGGCGGAGGCGGCGTTCGTTGCGGACTATATCCGCAACATGCTGTCAAGCAAATTTCCTGTACAGGACGATAAAACGCGGGAGCTGCGGCCTGTGCGCGAGGAGGACATCGTCATACTGATGCGTTCACCGAGCACGCGCCTTCTGGACTATCGCCGCGCGTTGGAATCGCGCGGGATCCGCTGTGCCGCCGATGCGGGCGAGGACTTTTTTGCCTCGATGGAGATCGCGGTGCTGTTCTCGTTTTTGCAGGTGATCGACAATCCGCGCCAGGATGTGCCGCTGATCGCTGTGCTGCGCTCGCCGCTGTTCGGTTTTGTGCCCGATGAGCTTGCAGCGCTTCGCTCGCAGCAGCGCACGGGCGACTTCTATGACGCGCTGCTTTTGAGCGAGGACGGGCACAGCAAAGCGTTTCTTGCGGTGCTGCGATCGCTGCGCGACAGTGCCGCGCACCTGAGCGTGCGCGAGCTGCTGAGTGAAATTTACCGTAAGTGCAACGTGCTCGGCATCTTCGGCGCGATGCACCGCGGGGCAGAGCGAAAGGAAAATCTGCTCGCCTTTCTGGAACTGAGCGAGGATTTCGCGCGCGCGGGGCGGCAGGGACTTTTCGACTTTGTGCGCACGCTGCGCGAGCAGCTTGC
>DPGF01000097.1:0-2939 GCA_003522105.1 Oscillibacter sp. | reverse complement strand
CGCACGCTGCGCGAGCAGCTTGCGAGCGGGGAAGCCGCCGCCATGCAGACGACGCACGCTTCCAGCGGCGTTCGCATCATGTCTATTCACAAGTCAAAAGGATTGGAATTCCCGGTCGTGATCCTCTCCGACCTTGCGCGGCGCTTCAGCAACATGGACTTCCAAAGCTCGGTGCTGGTGCATCCGCAGCTCGGGCTGGGGCCGGTGTGTGTGGACGCGCGGCGACACATTCAGTACCCGACGATTGCGCGTCAGGCACTTGAGCGCACGCTGCGCCGCGAGGCCAAGGCTGAAGAGCTGCGCGTGCTGTATGTTGCGATGACGCGCGCGAAGGAAAAGCTCGTCATGGTGCATACGCAGGCGAACGCAGGCGGGCGCGTTGCCGATCTGATGGCGCTGAGCGACTGTCCGGTGCTGCCCGAAGCGGTGGACAGCAGAAAATGCATGGGCGACTGGATCATGCTGCCGCTATTGCAGCGCAGCGAGGCGGGGGCGCTGCGCGCATTTGCAGGGCAGAACAGCGAGGGCCGCTTCTTTGCGGAGGAAACGCCGTGGACGGTGTGTGTGCACGATGGGCTGCAATTCGCTGCGCCCGTGCAGCAAAGCGACGCTGCGGCGGAGGAACGCGCGCCGCAGCGTGAAGAGCTGCCGGCAGATTTTGCCGCCCTGTCATACCGCTACCCCTATGCAGAACAGACGGCCTTTCCCGCCAAGCTGACTGCCACGCAGCTCAAGGGACGCGCGATTGATGAGGAGATCTCTGAAAATACGACGCTGCCGCCGCGGCTGCGCAATCTCTGTAAACCAAAATTCCTTGCAGGAAAGACGGCGCTCACCGGCGCCGAACGCGGCACGGCGCTGCATCTTGTGATGCAGGATCTCGACTTTTTCTGCGAGCCAAACGAGCAGAGCGTGCGTGAGCAGATAGAAAAGCTGCGCGCGCAGCGCAAGCTGACGGACGAGCAGGCGAACGCCGTCGATGTGCACGCGATCGTCCAGTTCCTGCGGAGCGACCTTGCTGCACGCATCCGGAAAAGCGAACAGGTAGAGCGCGAGTACCGCTTCTCTCTGCTCCGGCCCGTGCGGGACTTTTCCTCACTTGATGCGGACGATTCCGTTCTGTTGCAGGGCGTGGTGGACTGCTTCATTGAAGAGGACGGCGAGCTTGTGGTCGTGGACTTCAAGACCGATCATGTTTCACGCGCGCAGCTTGACGAGCGCGCCGAGCACTATCGCCCGCAGCTTGAGGCGTACTCCATGGCCCTCACGCGCGTGATGGGGAAAAAGGTCAAAGAAAAGGTGCTGTATTTCTTCTCCGCAGGAGAAGAGGTGCGGCTGTAAAGATGAAAAAAGCGTCCGCACATTTGTGCGGACGCTTTTGATGCACGTTCTTATACGATGAAAAATTCCAGTGCGATGACCGATGCGCAGCAGATGAGCGACACGGGGAGAAGCCCCAGCCCGCACCATGCAGCGATGATGCCGATGACCATGGCGGCAGCGCCCGCGATGGGCGACTGTGTGGCGTTCATGATGGCGGGGAAGGTCATCACCGAAAGCGTGACATAGGGAACATAGAAGAGGAACGAGCGCAGAAACACGCTGCGGATGGGTTTGCGGATCAGTGTGAGCGGCAGGACGCGAATGAGATAAGTCGTGGCCGCCATGACCAGAATATAGAGATAGGTCTTCATGCGCCGCGCACCTCCTCTTCTATGGCTTCGCCTTCGATGGTTTCTTCCTTCTGTGGGAAGAGCACAGCGGCCGCCGCCGAGATCACGATGGTCAAAATCAGAATGCGCGTACCCTCGGAAAGCTCGCGCAGAACGGGCAGGACGCTTGCGAGCCAGCCGAGAAGAAAGCTCACGATGATGCAGCCGAGCACAACGCGGTCGCGCTTGCCCATGGGGACGATGATGGCGATGAACATGCCGAAGAGCATGACGGAAAATCCGCTGACCGCCCATACCGGCATGAGATTTCCGAGCAGCACGCCGATGACGGTGCCGGCGCTCCAGCAGGGCATAGCCGCGCACATCGCGCCGATATAGTACCAGACATTCAGATACCCCGGCTGTGAGATGGCGATGCCGAAAAGCTCGTCCGTCAGGTCATAGCCAATGATGAGACGGAAGATGAGCGGCGTATCGGGAGAGAGATGCTGGCTGAGCGCGCAGCTCATCAGCATGTAGCGCGCGTTGACGACGAGCATCATCGCCGCCATGATGAGAAAGCCGGAGTCGCTTGCAATGATGGTGATGCCGCCGTACTAGCCGGCGGAGGCATTGTTGAGAAAGCTGAGCAGAAAGCCCTGAAACGCGGTCAGGTTTGCCGCGCGGCAGGAGATGCCGAGGCCGAAGCTCACGGCAAAATAACCGAGCCCGATGGGGAAGCCGTCGCGCAATCCCCGCAGGAAGTGTCTATTTGGCATAATCGAATAAGTCCTTTACTTGATGGATCGTCGGTGGCGCAGCACGCCAAGCGCCATTATATGACCGGAAGGGACAGAAGTAAAGAGAAATTGCCGGACAGATCTTGAAAAACAAGGAGGAAATTGGGGAAAAACGGTCACGAAGCATAAATGAGAAAAGATTTGAAAATTTCTCTTGCAATTTGACAGAAAGCGTGGTAACATACCCAATGGCTTTGTTATCAAGGTACATTTGGATCGGAAAGAGGTGAACACGAGCAATGAAGGAAGGAATCCATCCCAATTATCAGCAGACTACTATTACTTGCGCCTGCGGTAATGTGATTGAGACAGGTTCCACCAAGCAGAATATCAAGGTGGAAGTGTGCTCTAAGTGTCACCCCTTCTTCACTGGTAAGCAGAAGCTGGTCGATACCGGCGGCCGCGTTGCCAAGTTCAACAAGAAGTTCGGCCTGAACTAATTCAATCACAAAAGCAGCTCTGCTACGGCAGAGCTGCTTTTTTCTGC
>DPGF01000079.1 GCA_003522105.1 Oscillibacter sp. | reverse complement strand
GACTATTACGGTGTTTCCTGCGACTATCTGATGGGGCGGACGGAAACAAAAAATCACCCAAACACAGCTCTGCATGAGCTGCATTTGAGTGATGCTTCGATTGATGTATTAAGAACAGGCAAGTTCAACCACCGGCTGCTGTCGGAGCTGATCTGCCACAAAGATTTCCAGCGCTTTATGCTGGATGCTGAGATTTACGTTGACCGGATCGCAGATATGCGCGTCAACGATATGAACGCCGTGCTGGAAGCTGTCCGGCAGATGGCATTGATGAAAAATGGCGGCGAAGAAAATGACCTGCATCTGCGGACATTAGAAGTGGCGCAGATTCGGGAAGATGAATATTTTGGGAACCTGATTGCAGATGACCTGAAAGGCATTCTTCGTGATATTCGGAGTGAACACCACCCTGATACCATGACGGCAGATGAAACATCCCTCGCCGCAACCATGCAGGGTCAGTTGCAGGATGCAATGAACTTTGAGGGAAGCTCGGAAGAAAAGAAAGCAAAAGCTTTACTTGCCACATTAGGGATCGATTACGATGCCATTACAATGGAACAGTTTGTCAACTTGATCGAGGTGCTGAAGCTGTCCAAACACCTGAAAACTCCCATCAGCCAGCGTGGGAAAACGACCATGACCCACGGCAAAGGGAAGCGGAAGAAACACTGAAACAAAGGCGGCGCTGCGGCGGGACGAGGGCTTTTATATACCCCTGCTTCCTTTTCCGGCCAGTCGGATTTTGCTTCTCAAAAATCCTGCGTTTGCGCTGTAGCTCACATCACAAAATCCGCCTGTCCTACTGCCGCGAAAAAGCGTTTGCCGCCACACTCTGTCCTGTTGCAGAGTACGCTGCCACCCCCTTTCCCGCGTCAGCCGGAAGCAAAGGTATAACACACTAGACTTTCCTACGGAAAATCGTGTGCCAACAGGGATGCTTCGCGCCCCTATTGGAAACCCGGCGCCAAAGGGGGGTGATCCCCTCTGAACTCCCCATATTTTCTTCGCAGTGTCTCCAAACTGTAAAAATGCAGCTTGGAACACCTGCTCAGAAAACGCAAAAACGCTACAGATTTCATCCAACAATCTGATGAAACCTGTAGCGTTTTATTATAACGCACTCATAAGTATTCTGAGAGAATTCGTGCGTTACGTGATCGCATCCGCGCTGCAATTCTCAAGATGCGCATCTGTGTTTTGGCAATAATTTTTACAGCTGGGCATCTGTCGGTCGCCTTAAGCGATCATACACAACGCCGATTAGAAGATCTCGAACTGTATCACCGAATTTTGCATCGTCCAGAACTCTTTCGCAGAACTGTTGATTCTGTGCCATACGTCCAATGACAACATCCATAAAAGCGTCGTTAAACGGGAAACGGAAATGCTCCTGAGAATTGTTGCGCGCTTGGATACGCAATTCTTCGTTGGCATCCATGTCAGAAACAATCTGCTCCAGAACCTTATCAATGTTGGTGAACTCAGTACCGAACTTCTCATTAATCTTATCGATCAACTCAGATAGCGGTGCCTTTTCTTCTTCCAGCTTTGGTTTGCCGGGATGAATTTTATTGGGCAGAGGATCGCTCTGCTCCAATGCTATGGAACCTTCGAAAATTTTCTGAACTCGATAATATTGCAATGCAACTTCATCGTCTAGAAACACCTGTCCACCACCCTCACGCTTCGGCAGCTTATTTTGCAGGAACTTGGCATAGGCGTGGAATTTATGGAGGCCTGCATCATCCAGCCGGATAATATTTGTTAGGAATGTATAGGCACGGACAAACTTAGTCAGTGTAGATTTGAATTCTTCCTGCTCGTTTTCATCCAATCCTTTGTATCGATCCACAGCAGGGTCGAGGAAGCTATTGAGGATGCCAAAGTCCATATTGCCCTGTTTTTTGCCGGGCTTGAAAAATACCTTTGCAAAAGATTCAATCTCACTTGCCCAGTAGACTCGGAATTCGTCCAGTTTGGATTTTAGTTCATACACAATATTTGCGTCAGTGGTTTCTTCGATGGTAGTTTCCTCGTAATACGGGGCAAATGCCGCACGGATATCTTCTGTTGAATTTACAAAGTCCAGCACAAAAGTATCTTCTTTACCAAAGCAGGTTCGATTCAGGCGTGAAAGGGTCTGTACAGCCTTTACGCCGCTGAGCTTTTTATCCACAAACATGGTATGCAGCAGCGGCTCATCAAAGCCGGTCTGGTATTTTTCTGCTACCAACAGCACCTGGTATTCACCGCCGTGGAACTTCTCTGGCAATTCACTTTCCTTAATACCATTTAGACTGACTTCGGTGTATTCCTCGCCGCCGTCACGCACAGTACCAGAGAAAGCAATCAGGATTCCAAGCTCGTTTTCATAGCCCATCTTCTTGATATACCGCTGGAACTCCTGATAGTAGCGAACGGCGTGCAAACGGGAACCAGTGACAACCATGGCCTTAGCCTTGCCGCTAATCTTGTTCTTGGTGACGGTACGGAAATGCTCTACTATGATCTGCGTTTTTTGTGCTAAATTATGCGGATGCAGGCTCAGGAATTTGCCCAAAGCCTTGTTTGCCTTACTCTTTTCATAGCGAGGATCATCCGCAATCTTCTTGCCTATCTTGAAGTAGGTGTCATAGGTCACATAGTTTTTCAAGACATCTAGGATAAAACCCTCCTGAATTGCTTGCTTCATAGAGTAGATATGGAACGCCCGAGGAATTCCGTTTGCATCAGGCGTACCGAACATTTCCAGAGTCTTTGCCTTGGGTGTTGCGGTAAATGCAAAGAAGGACAAATTTGTCAAACGGCCGTGAGTGGCCATTTCCTTGGTGATCTCATCCTCGCTATCAGACTGTTTATGCTCCTCTTTGGCTTCTTCGTCGGCAACCTTCTGAAGCTGTTCTTCTTCGGTCAGCCATTCTGTATCGTCCAGAATTGCTTTCATCTTTTTGCTGGCTTCGCCGGTCTGTGAAGAATGCGCCTCATCAACGATGATGGCAAACCGTTTTCCACTCAGATCGTCCACTTTTTCAAGAATGAATGGAAACTTCTGAAGTGTGGTGATGATAATCTTCTTGCCTGTGTTCAGAGCGTCCGCCAGCTGAGAGGCATTATTGTCAATCTTAACTACAACGCCTTCCACGTGTTCAAACTGATAGATTGTATCCTGTAGCTGCTTGTCCAGCACCAGACGGTCAGTAATCACGATAATGCTGTTGAATATTACTTTATCATTTTTATCGTGCAGATTGGACAGGTGGTGTGCCAGCCAGGAGATGGAATTGGATTTACCGCTGCCTGCGCTGTGCTGAATCAAGTAGTTACGTCCGGTGCCATGCTCGTATACATCGGCAACCAATTTACGAACAACATCCAACTGATGATAGCGTGGGAAGATCATTACGGACTTCTTGGGATTCTTTTTGTCCTCCTGAAGATGGATAAATCGCTGAACGATATCCAGCAAGCTGTCCTTCTGCAACACTTCGTCCCACAAATAGGAAGTGCGGTATGTTCCACTGCCGACGGGATTTCCCTTGCCTCCATTATTGCCTCTGTTGAATGGCAGAAAGTATGTATTGATACCGTCCAGCTTGGTGGTCATCCATACTTCGTCGGTATCTACAGCAAAGTGAACCAGGCACCGGGATTTGAAAGAAAGTAGCAGCTCTCGAGGATCACGATCTTTCATGTACTGATGCTTTGCATTTTCGACGGTCTGACCGGTCGCCGGATTTTTCAATTCCAAAGTTGCCACCGGCAAGCCGTTGATAAATAATACGACATCAATAGAGTTTTCGTTTTTCAGACTGTAATGCACCTGCCGGGTAATGGAGAGAATATTTTTCTCATAAAGCGCCTGACTGGTCTGGTTCATACCGCTGGCAGGTTTGAAGAAACACATGGAGAACTTTGCCGGGGCATCCACGATGCCGTGGCGAAGAACATACAGCATACCATGGGTATCCAAGTCCCGGTACAGCTTTTTTAGAAAACCGGTTTCCACGTCATCGCCATGCTTCTTGCATAGTTTGGCCCATTCCGCAGGCTGACTCTCTTGGAGAAAACGAAACAGCAGCTTCGTATCAACAGCAAACTCCCGATTATAGTCACGGGGATTACCCTTGATGTATCCGCCGTGGTCAAGCAGGCTGTATTCGATTTCTCGTTCGAAGGTAATTTCCTTGGTTTCGATTGCCATTATTGACCACCCCCCTTATTTTTTGTTCTTAATATTTTCTCCAACCTTTTTAATTTCACCGGTCATTTTTTCTTGTTGTTTTTCAATTGCTTCAAGCACCTTGCCCATTTTTTCAAAATAGCGAGAATCTGATTCATTAAGTTTAATAGCATTTTTTTGAATTGTAATATCCACATCAAACTCGGACGAAGTTTTCCCCATTGTTAGAACGACGGGAATTGTCGTTGTATCTCCAGTCACTTTTATTCTTTCTGCAAATGCAATTTTTTGATCTGATGCGTGGATGAAATAGGCAACTGGAATCAAATAATCTTCACCGGGTTTCAGGAAAGGAATTGTGCCAAAATCTACATCCTGAATTTTTACATTGATATTCTGCGCTACAGCATTACCGTAGTTATACACTTCGACATATAGGTTGCTATTACCGCTTGCAGCAGGTTTTTCAATGCTTTTGCAAAAAAGTTTTGTAGACTGTTTGGTTTGAAAAAAGTATGTTTTTGCTGTAAAAATCACAAGACCAATAGTCAAAATAATGAAAGCAACATAATAAATGAGCTCCCACTGTTCTGTACAAAGCCACAAAAAGTAATAATTGCTCATTCTACTGCCACCTTTCCGGTTACCACCTCGGAGATAATGCTCTGACGGTATTCCTTTAGTTTTTCAATCTGCTCGGTAACATCAGCAATGATGCTGTCAATTCGTGCGGTTTCTCTGTTCAAATATTCAGCAATCTCTTTTTGCTCCTCCATCGGGATCAAAGGGAGAGGAACCTGTACAAAATTTGAGAATCGTAAATCTTGACCATCACGGATAAAGTTTCCCGTGCGCTGCAATGCCTGAATATATCGGGGAGACTTGAACAGCCACTTGAAATACTCCGGTTCCACACCCGCCTTAGGCTTCAGAACAATGTAATGCCACGTGATGCACCCTGGAATATAGCTGATTTCCAGCCCGCCTTGAAAGCTACGCAGACTGATTATGAAATCGTTGGGCTCGACGTGCTTCCAGTTTTCCAGTCCTTTATCGGCCAAAACAATTTTATAGCTTTGCTTTTCCATATAATCTTCTTGAGAGATAATGCCATACTTTTGGCTGGCAGTTAGCTGAACATCTGTTTCGTGGCGGGTTTCTTTGCTTTGAGCAAACAATGCCTTTGCCGGAACAATTTTCCAATTTTCGGGGACTTCGCCCAGCCATTCAACACTACTTTCGTACATTTTAGCCGTAGTTTTTATACCTCTTGTGACCGCATTGTTTATAGTGGTTGTCCGCTTTTCTTGCAGTAGCGTAACAAGAGATTCCTTTTGTGTGAGTAGTGCGTTGATGGCAGCTACTTTTTTATCGAGATGCTTTGAAATTTCCTTTTGAACACTTAACGGTGGGAGCGGTATCTTTATTCGGTTCATCGCCGATTGCGTCAATTTGTTAAGAATAGCCCCATTTATATATTCTTTATAATCAACGGCATTAAGCACATAAACAATATACTTTGAGTCAGCATTCTCCTTTATTCGCAGTACATGGATGTGATTGTTTGCCCATATGGGTTCAGTAATATGAAAAGCCACGGGACGTGTATGATCAAAAAAAGGGGCACCATCCTCACCTAAGAGAACAAGCTCTTCGTCAAACAATGCCTTGTCAACGTAATCAACAATGTTACCTGCTCCCCAATACGGGATATTTCCTTGCATATCGGCACGCAAACTAAGCTCAACAGGAACTCTTTTTCCGTCAAGACATTCAACAACGTAGCGCAGCTGTGAAAGATTCCAGGTAGTAGGAATCTCTCCGATCCATGGAACGCTGCTATTTTTATAATCTGAATATTTCTTCATTCGGCAAACACCTCCGCCAAGCTCGCCTGAATACGAGCCTCCAAAGCCTTAATATCCTCCATAATCACAGAGCTGTCACGCAACGGAGTAAATTTATAGAAATAACGGGTAAACGGAATTTCATATCCAATCTTGGTCTTGCTCTCGTCGATCCAGGCATCGGGAACGAACGGCAGCACCTCTCGGCGGAAATATTCGTGGATGTCTTCCTTCAGCGGCACCATCTCGTAGTCACGAAGGGAGGCGTCCGCTTTTTTGTTGCCCTTACGATCGATGACTGGGGTACCATCCTCGTTCAGCAAAGGACGCTCTACAACGATTTTCCGATAGCCAAAATCATCATTGTCCAAATCCATGTAATTTTCGTCCGGTTCATAGGTGCTGTACAGACGAACAATTTCTGCTCGGTTTTCCGGGCTGATCATATTTCGTTTATTGCCCAGTCCTTTACGCATCTTCTCATAGAAACCGGCACCGTTGATCAGACGCACCTTGCCCTTTCTGCGATTTTCTTTACGATTGGCGAGAATCCAAATGTATGTGGTAATTCCGGTGTTATAGAACAGCTGATCAGGCAGGCCAATAATGGCCTCCAACAGATCGTTTTCAATGATCCAGCGGCGAATCTCGCTTTCACCGCTGCCCGCATCGCCGGAAAACATGGGCGACCCATTGAAGACGATTCCGATGCGGCTGCCGCCATCCTCCGGCGCATTCATTTTGGAGATCAGGTGCTGTAGGAATAGGAAAGAACCATCAGAAATACGGGGTAAACCAGCGCCAAAACGACCACTATAACCTTTGTTTTTAGCCTCGTCTTTGATAAATTTTTCAACTTTCTTCCATTCCACGCCAAAGGGCGGATTGCTCAGCATATAGTCGAAAGCCTGCCCCTGAAAACCATCTTCATTAAAGCTGTTGCCCAGAACAATTCGGCTATTGGTGTTTCCCTTAAGGATCATGTCAGAGCAACAGGTGGCATATGTTTCGGGATTCAATTCTTGCCCAAAGGGGATTACTCTGGTGGTGGCGTTCAATGCCTGCATTTTATTCTGCGCCACAGAGAGCATGCCGCCCGTGCCGCAGGCGGGATCAAGAATGGTGATGACCTTGCCATCGGTAGTCGCAATCTCGTCCATATCAGGATCAAGCAGTATTTCCACCATCAGCTCAATGACCTCACGAGGCGTAAAGTGCTCACCGGCAGTCTCGTTCGATTGTTCAGAGAACCGGCGGATCAGTTCTTCAAACATATAGCCCATTTCCAGATTGTCAATCTGGGTGTCGCTCATATCGATCTCGGCAAACCGCTGTACAACCAAGTACAGCAGGTTTGCACGGGAAAGCTTGTCAATTACACCGAAGATTTCAAAGTTATCCATGATCTCACGGACATCCTCGGAGAAACCATTTATGTAATCACGCAGGTTCGCTTCTATGGCATTACTGTCATCCATCAGCTTTTCAAAATCAAACTGGCTGATGTTGTAGTAGTCGTGACCGGTCGTACGCTTAAAAATAGGTCGTTTATTGCTGACAGTCAGCGTTTTATTTGCTTCCAGAATTCTTGCTTTGGAAGGGGCCAGCACGCAGTCAAAACGGCGCAGGACAGTAAATGGCAGAATTACCTTGCCGTATTCGCTTTGCTTAAAATCACCACGGAGCAGGTCTGCGATACTCCATATGAAATTTGCTTGTTCGTTAATGTTCATCAGATATCTGCTCCTTCTTCTCTGAGCCGTAAATACCGCTCGTATGAGATAACAACGTTTTGCGGCTTGTTTTGCTTGTTGACGATCAGAACCTTATCCCGTTCTTTCACTTCCTTAAAAATGCGTGATGCCTGACCTTTCTGAAAACTTGTAATCGCTTCATAATCAGGATTCACAT
The DNA here is from genome assembly GCA_003522105.1 of Oscillibacter sp. GTDB lineage: Bacteria > Bacillota > Clostridia > Oscillospirales > Oscillospiraceae > Hominicoprocola. The sequence continues at coordinate 11,144 of DPGF01000079.1, read as the reverse complement.
TGGAAGATGCCCTCCTTTTTGCCACAAAACCACCTCTTTTCGACGAAATCTGTCATCGTCATTATAGCACGAAATCATTACTTTTAGCAAGTTGAAAATCTATATAAAAGTAATGACTTTTTGTAATTGATAGAGAGCGCTTAAAATTACTTCCGACTATGTTTCTCCATTTCAATCGGTCGTGTGACTGTACAATATCGGAACCGGATCAGAGCAAAGCAAAAAGCCATCAGCGCTGACACCTTGCAGTGCCAATGTTGATGGCTTTATGCTAATCTATGAACTTAGGTGGTTTACCTAGCTTCCAAGACACTTTTCAGATTTGATTTCAATTGAAATTATGCTATCGTCAGTAAATTTCAGTTTAGAGCAGACAGTAAAACTAGCAGAAAATCAATTGTTCTATGTGTGTTACCTTAAATCATCCCGAAGTGCTTTAATGCCTCCGTAATTGCCTTTTCCTTCTCCGGCGGGCATTGTGGCTGCCTGGTATCCTCGGATTTCGGTTTATTGTAGTTCTCGCGCTCAATGATGCCGTACTTCTGCTTCACCTGTGCGATATAGAGGTGGCTGACCTTCAGTCCGGTATGCTCGAAAACGTATTCCCGGATTTCCTCGTAGGTTGCTTTACTCTCTGCCGAAGTCAAATCCATCTCGTCCATAGCCACTTCGATCTCGATATGTTCCTTTCTTTGAAGTTTGGACAATAAACACACCGTCTCGATATGGTCCGCTCTTGGGAACATATCAACCGCGGCGGCGCGCGTGGCGGTATACCCCAGTTCCGCAAAGCGCTTCACGTCGCGCGCCATGGTCGCGCTGTCGCAGGAGACGTACACGACTCTCTCCGGCTGCATCTCAGCGATGCTCTCCACCACGTCGGCGGCCAAGCCCTTGCGCGGCGGGTCGACGGTGATGACGTCTGGTCGCAGGTTTTCGCGCGCGAGCTTTTTTGCCACATCGGACGCATCGCCGCAGAAAAACTCCGCGTTTTTAACGCCGTTGCGCGCAGCGTTTTCGCGCGCGTCGTCGATGGCCTCGGGGACGATCTCCGCACCGAGGACTTTCTTCGCGTGATCCGACAGTGCGAGCGTGATCGTGCCCGCGCCGCAGTAGAGGTCGAGCACCGTCTCCTGCCCCGTGAGGCCCGCAAATTCGATGGTCTTCGCGTAGAGCCGCTCGGCCTGCGCGCGGTTGACCTGATAGAATGACGGCACACTGAGCCGGAACGTCTTGCCGCAGAGCGTGTCCTCGAGCCGGTCACTCCCCCAGAGCGTGCGGTAGCGGTTGCCAAGGATGACGTTGCCTTTCTTCGTGTTCGTGCCGAGCACGATGCCGGTGCACTTGGGGCAGGCACCGCGCAAAAGCGCAACGAGCGTTTCCTCCTGCGGCAGCTTGTCCCCGTTCACGAGCACGCAGATGAGGCTCTCCCCCGCCGCGTTCGAGCGGACATAGAGATGGCGGACAAGGCCGCGGCCGATTTTTTCGTCATAGCCCGCGACGCGGCAGGACTGCATATATTCGCGCAGCGCCTCCGCCGCAGCGTCGGCCTCGCTCTTTACAAGAAGGCACTGCTCGCACTCGATGACCTCGTGCGTGCGGGCGCGGTAAAAGCCCACTCGCCCGTCCTTCGACACAGGGTACTGCGCCTTGTTGCGGTAGCGCAGCGTGTCCTGCGCGCCTAAAATTTCTTCGACGGTCACATCACTGCCGCCGATGCGGGACAAATTGTCCTGCACGCGCTGCTTTTTCAGCCGCAGCTCCTCTTCGTAGCTCATGTGGCGGTAGGTGCAGCCGCCGCAGCGCGGGAAGTACGGACAGTCCGATTCCATGCGCTCGCTCGACGGCTCGATCACCTCAAGCACTTTGGCAAAGGCGACGCTCTTGAGCGTCTTGAGGATCAGCACGCGGCACTTCTCGCCGCGCAGCGCGCCGTGGACGAACACAACGCGTCCGTCGACGCGCGCAACGCCCATGCCGCCCTCGCCATAGCCCTCGATGGTGACGGTATGCTCCTGATTTTTGGCAAGCTCCATCGTTTTCTCCTCTCAGAAAAGGTACTTCGCGCTTTTATCGCGCGAAGTACCTTTTGTTGTGTATCTCAAATCACTCGCGGAAGCGCTCGATCAGGCTGATGATCTGGCCGGTGAGCGCGGAAATGTCCTTGTTGGGTCTGCCCTTGCAGCGCTTGGCAAACTCAAGCAGCGACTCCGCTGCCGAGACAAGCTTTGCATAGAGATTGTCCGCGCGAGACTTCTGCACCGTGCGCTTGCGCTCGGAAATATAGCCCTCGCTGACCATTTCATTTGCGGCAAGGTCGTAGCATTCGGTAAACTTGGCCGCATGCGCATGGAAGCCGAGGGAATTGAGCTCTTCGGCAAACACGGGCGCAACGTCCTCGTCGCCGTGAACGACGAACACATGCGCAGGCTTCGGGTCGAAGGCCTTGATCCACTCGATGAGGTGGTCATGGTCGGCGTGGGAGGAAAGACCCTGGAAGTTGACGATCTTTGCCTTGACGGCGATCTCCTCACCGAAAAGCTTGACCTTCTCCACGCCGTCGAGCAGTCTGCGGCCCAGCGTGCCGGGCGACTGGAAGCCGACGAACACGACCGCGCTGTTCGCGCGCCAGAGGTTGTGCTTCAAATGGTGGCGGATGCGGCCGGCGTCGCACATACCGGAGGCGGAAATGATGACCTTGGGCGTCGTGTCCATGTTCAGCATCTTCGATTCCTCGCTCGACTCAACAAGGTTGAGGTTGGGGAAGGTGAACATGTGCGTGCCGTCCTTGACAAGATCGAGCGCCTGCTCGTCGAGATAGCCGTGCAGATCGCCGCAGAAGACGGTCGTTGCCGCCTTGGCAAGGGGAGAGTCGATGTACACGGGGAAGTTCGGCGTCGACTTGATGAGCTTTTGGTCCTTGATCTCGCGGATAAAGTACAAAAGCTCCTGCGTGCGCCCGACGGCGAACGACGGGATCACAACGTTGCCGCCCTTGCCGAGCGTTTCGTCGATGATCTCGGCAAGCTCGTCGGTATAGCTCCACACCTCGGTGTGGTTGCGGTCGCCGTAGGTCGACTCCATCACGACGTAATCCGCCTTCTTGAGGAGCTGCGGGTCGCGGATGATGGGCTGGTCGACATTGCCGATGTCACCGGAGAAGACGAGCGTCTTGTGCACGCCGTTTTCCTCCAGCTCAAGCGTGATGGACGCCGAGCCGAGCAGATGCCCCGCATCGGTAAAGACCGCGCTTACCCCCTCGCAGAGGTTGATCTTTTCTTCATACTCGCAGGTCGTGACGTACTTGAAGACGTCCAGCGCGTCCTGCTCGGTGTAGAGCGGCTCAACGTGCTCGCGGCCCGCGCGCTGACCCTTGCGGTTTTCATATTCCGCGTCGCTCTCCTGAATGTGGGCAGAGTCGAGCAGCATGATCTTCATCAAATCAGCCGTCACACGCGTTGTGAGGATCCGGCCGTGAAAGCCGTTTTTCACCAGCAGCGGAATGCGGCCGGTATGGTCGATGTGCGCGTGGGTGACGAGCAAAATGTCGATGCTGCCGGGGGCAAAGGCGAGGTAGCGGTTGTCCAGCTCATCGCGCCCCTGCTGCAAGCCGCAGTCAACGAGTATCTTCTTGCCGTTGATCTCCAAACAGTGGCAGGAGCCTGTCACGCAGCGGTCAGCTCCGTAAAAGTGCAGTTTCATGCGTTAGTCCTCCTTCGATCATTGGATCAGATGAAAAAGCTTTTCCTCACGTTCTGTCCTCCGCCGTTGGGGGACGTTTCATTCTCCTATACGATCTTATATCGCATTTTACCACAGCAGCAATGCAGAGTGCAAGCCATGCACAGCGCGTCGGCGGAATTTATTTACAGTCCATTCATATTGTACAGCAAATTTCCCTTTGCATATCGCGCAGAGGGATGCTATACTTGTAGGCGTGTCATTATGCTCCCACGAAAGGAAGTTTTGTTATATGGGTTTTTTCAGCAAAATGTTCGGCTCTTACAGTGACCGTGAGCTCAAAAGCATCTACCCCATCGTCGACAAGATCGAAGCGATGGCGGAAGAATACAAGGCGATGAGCGATGCGGAGCTGCAGGCCAAAACACCGGAGTTCAAGTCCCGCCTGCAAAACGGCGAAACGCTTGACGATATCCTGCCTGAGGCGTTTGCCACCGTGCGCGAGGCGTCCCGCCGCGTGCTGGGGCTGTACCCCTATCGCGTGCAGCTTGTCGGCGGTGTTGTGCTCCACCAGGGACGCATCGCCGAGATGAAGACCGGTGAAGGTAAAACGCTGGTCGCTACCCTCCCCGCCTACCTCAACGCCCTGACCGGCAATGGCGTACACATCGTCACCGTGAACGATTACCTTGCCAAGCGAGACAGCGAGTGGATGGGCAAGGTTCACCGCTTCTTAGGGTTGACGGTCGGTCTGATCGTCCACGATCTCACGGGTGAGGAGCGCCGCAAGGCCTACGCCGCGGACATCACCTACGGCACGAACAATGAGATGGGCTTTGACTACCTGCGCGACAACATGGCCATCTACGCAAGCGAGCTTGTCCAGCGCGGACACGCCTTCGCCATCGTCGACGAGGTCGACTCCATTTTGATCGATGAGGCGCGCACGCCGCTCATCATCTCCGGCATGGGCGAAAAGTCCACGGAGATGTACTCCCGCACGGAAAGTCTCGTGCGAGGCTTCCGCAAGAAGGTCATCGCCGAGAGCGACGACAAGGAGGAAGAGGACGTCAACATCGACGCGGATTACATCGTCGACGAAAAGGCCAAGACCGCGACGCTCACCGCCCGCGGCGTGAAGAAGGCAGAGGAATTCTTCGGCCTTGAAAACCTCTCCGATCCTGAAAACTCCACCATCGCGCACCACATCAACCAGGCCATCAAGGCGCACGGCACGATGAAGCGCGACATTGACTATGTCATCAAGGACGGTCAGGTCGTCATCGTCGACGAGTTCACCGGCCGACTGATGTTCGGCCGCCGCTACAGCGAAGGTCTTCATCAGGCGATCGAGGCCAAGGAGCACGTGGAGGTCGCACGCGAGAGCAAGACCCTTGCGACCATCACCTTCCAGAACTACTTCCGCCTCTACGGCAAGCTCTCCGGTATGACCGGTACGGCGCTGACGGAGGAAGAAGAATTCGGCACGATCTATAACCTCGACATCATCGAGATCCCGACAAACCGTCCCATCGCCCGTATCGACGACCCCGACGTCGTCTACAAGACCGAGGCGGCAAAGTATCGCGCCGTCATCGAGCAGGTGAAAAAATGCCACGCCAAGGGGCAGCCCGTTCTGGTCGGTACGGTGTCGATCGAGAAGAACGAAAAGCTCTCCTATCTTCTCTCCCGCGAGGGCATCAAGCACAACCTCCTGAACGCAAAGAACCACGAAAAGGAAGCCGAGATCGTCGCGCAGGCCGGTAAACTCGGCGCGGTTACGGTCGCAACGAACATGGCAGGCCGTGGTACCGATATCATGCTCGGCGGTAACGCCGAATACATGGCGAAGAACGACCTGCGCAAGGCAGGCCTTTCCGATGAACTGATTGCCGAGGCGACCGGCTACGCCGAAACGGACAATCAGGAGATCCTCGACGCGCGCGACATGTTTGCAAAGGCGCTGGAAAAGCACCGTGAGGAGATCTCCGGCGAGGCGGACAAGGTCCGCGAGGCGGGCGGCCTTTTCATCATCGGCACCGAACGCCACGATTCCCGCCGCATCGACAACCAGCTGCGCGGCCGTGCCGGCCGTCAGGGCGACCCGGGCGAAACGCGCTTCTACCTCTCGCTTGAGGACGACCTGCTGCGTCTTTTCGGCGGCGAGCGCATCACCAATCTGATGGAGCGCTTCAATCTCGACGAGGATACGCCGATCGAAAACAAGACCCTCTCCAAGGCCATCGAAAACGCGCAGACGAGCGTTGAGTCCCGCAACTTCCAGTACCGCAAGAGCACGCTCGAATACGACGATGTGATGAACAAGCAGCGCGAGATCATCTACGGTCAGCGCAAGCAGGTGCTCGACGGCATGGACATCAAGCCCACCATTCTGAACATGCTGAGAAGCAGCATCGAAAGTCAGGTCGCCTTCGCCTTTGGCGAGCACGACAAGACGGACGACGAGCACCGCGCCGACGCGCTCAAGAGCTGCGAGGGCACCTACTTCCCGCGCGGCGCTGTGGCAGGCTCTTCCCTCGCAGGTCTCTCCGCAGAAGACCTGACCGAGCGTTTCTATGCCGCAGCGGAGAGCTACTACGAGGCCAAGGAAAACGCCGTCACCTCGCCCATCATGCGCGAGCTGGAGCGCGTGGTACTGCTGCGCGTGGTCGACGAATACTGGATGGATCACATCGACGCGATGAGCGAGCTGCGTCAAGCTATCCGTTTGCAGTCCTACGGCAACAACAAGCCCATCGACGTTTACAAGCAGGAATCCCTCACGATGTTTGAGGATATGATCGCCGCCATTCAGGGCGACACGGTGCGCCGCATCTTCTCCGCCCGCGTCAAGACCGAGGGCGAGGTCAAGCGCGAGCGCGTGGCCGACGGCATCGTGGCTTCCACCTCCGGCGACGGCACCGTAAAAAAGCAGCCGCGCAAGGTGCAGAAGATCGGCCGCAACGACCCCTGCCCCTGCGGCAGCGGTAAAAAGTACAAGCAGTGCTGCGGCAGATGACTCATCGCTTGAAGTGATTTGAATGCAAGGGGGCTGTTCTCTTTCCCGAAGGAGAGCAGCCCCCTTGCCCAAAAGGAAAGGAGGCACTTTGATGTCTTTTTCGGAACACAACCACAATGGTCTTATTTTCGACACCTCCGACGTGCTCTCCGCCGTGTCTGGCGCAGTGCACGCTTTCACCACGCGCCACGGCGGGGTGAGCCCCGCGCCGTTTGATTCGCTCAATTTTGCCGACAACAGGGGAGATCGCAGCGAAAATCTTCTTGAAAACTATCGTCTGCTCGGTGAGGCCGTGGGCATTGACGCCTCGCGTGCCGTGGGCTGCCGCCAGATCCATTCTGACCTTGTGCGCGTTGCGTGCGAGGAGGACGCGGGCAAGATCCTCTGGAACGACCGTCCCTACGACGCCGACGGGCTCATCACAAACGTGCCGAATCTGCCGCTGTTCGCCTACGGGTCAGACTGCTGCGTCATCACGCTCTACGACCCCACCTCGCGCTCCATCGGCGCAGTGCATGCCGGCTGGCGCGGCACGGCGGCCGGCATCGCGCTCAAGGCCGCGGTGTCGATGATGAGCTGCTACGGCGCAGACCCCTACACGCTGCGCGCCGCCATCGGCCCGAGCATCGGCAAATGCTGCTTTGAGACCGACCGCGACGTGGCGGACGCCTTTTTCGCGCTGCTCGACCCCGCAATGGACGAGCGCATCGAGCAGCGCGGCGACAAGTTCCACATCGACTTAAAGGAGATCAACCGCCTGTGGCTGCTGCGCGCCGGGATCGACCCCGCGCGCATCGACGTTCACCCTGACTGCACCAAATGCCATCCCGAGCGCTACTGGTCGCACCGCGCGATGGGCGAAAAGCGCGGCGGCATGGCCGCGATGATCTGCCTGACGGAGGATATGCTGTGAAGCGGCGGCTCGCCGCGCTCCTGTGCGCGCTCGCACTCTCGCTCTCGCTCGCGGGCTGCTGGAGCAGCGACGTGAGCGACGAGGGAAACGACTTCTGGGAAGAACCGCCGGAGCAGGAAGAGGACAACTCCCCCCTGACGCCGATCACGTCGTTTGCGCTTCCTTACCTGCAAGGCGTCACGCTCGACCCTCTCACCTGCCCCGACGGCATGCAGCAGGTGCTCGGTGCGCTGCTCTATGAAGGACTTTTCGCACTGGACGAATCGTTTGCGCCGCAAAACGTTCTGTGCAGCCGCTATGAACGCAGCGACGACGGCACGAGCTACACCTTTTATCTGCGCGACGACGCCAGCTTTTCCGACGGCAGCGCTCTGACGGCAAACGACGCGCTTGCCACGCTCCGCCGCGCACAGCAGAGCGAGCGCTACAGCGCGCGCTTCGCAAATGTCTCCTCAATGCGCGCAAGCGACGGTGCGCTCATCGTCACCCTCTCGCGTGCAGACAGCGCTTTCCCCGCATTGCTCGATATTCCCATCGTCAAGGCGGGATCGGAGAAAAGCACCGTACCGCTCGGCACCGGACCGTATCTCTTCGTCACAGACGGCGACGGCGCATTCCTGAAGCGGAGCGCCGACTGGCACGGTGGAACCCTGCCGTTTGAGCGCATCGATCTGCACGCCGCTAAGGATACGGACACGGCGGCGTACCTCTTTTCCTCGCGCGAGGTGCATCTGCTCTTATCCGACCTGACAAGCGGCACGGGGGATCTTCGCAGCGCGGAGATCCAGATCACCGATTACGCAACCGCGAACATGATCTACCTTGGCTTCAACACACAGCGCACGCTGCTCTCCGACGCGGCGCTGCGCAGCGCCATCGCAGGCGCGATCGACCGCGGCACCATTACGACGGGCTATCTTGCCGGTCACGCAAAGGCGGCGCGTTTCCCGCTCTCGCCGAGTGCAAGTCTCTATCCCGCAGAGATGGCAGAGACGCTCGCTTCCCCCTCGCTTGCGGCAACGTTGGAAAATGCAGGCGTGACGGATTCCCGCCCCCGCACGCTGACGATCCTCGTCAGCGAAAGCGATTCCTTCAAGGTCTCCATCGCCGACTATCTCAGCCGCACGCTCTCAGGCGGCGCGCTGACGATCAAGGTGCGCGCGCTGCCATGGAACGACTATCTGACCGCGCTGCAAAACGGAAACTTTGACCTCTATCTCGGCGAAGTCCGTCTGACGGCGGATTGGGACATCTCCCCGCTCTTGCGCACCGGCGGCGCGCTCAACTACGGCGGCTACGCCGACGAACAGTGCGATACGCTGCTCGACACCTTCCTCCAAAGCGAGAGTGAGGAGACCGCACGCACGCTGTACCGCTATCTCGACCAAAGCGCGCCCATCGCGCCCATTGCGTTCCGAACCTCGTCCGTCCTGACGCCGAGCGGTCTCATCGACGGCTTGACGCCCACCGCTTCCTCCCCGTTCTACGGGCTTGCAAACTGGGCGGTACACTTCGACAAGGGATAAGGCACGCAGCAGAAGATGCGCCATATCCCAATATGACAAAAAGCTCCTCCGCAAAAAATGCGGAGGAGCTTTTTTCGTTTCTTTTAATACTGGCGCACCACGGCGACAACGCGGCCCAAGATCGTGCACTCGCGGCCGTCGATGGGCTGATAGTCGGGGTTCGCGGGCAGGAGCCAGACCTCGCTGCCCTTGCGCTTGAGCGTTTTGACCGTGGCCTCGTCGCCAAGCAGGGCGACAACGATTTGCCCGTTCTGCGCGATGCTCTGGCGGTGGACGACAACCAGATCGTCCGGCAAAATACCGACGCCGAGCATCGACTCGCCGCGCACGCGCAGGGCAAAAAACTCGTCATCGTGTCCACCGGTATCGAACGTCAGGTAATCCTCGATGCACTCCTGCGCCAGAATCGGGCTGCCGGCGGCGACGTTGCCGACGATGGGCACGCGGCGGCGCGAGGAAAGCTCATCAGCCGCTTCCTCCGGCCGCACAGGGGCGGCAGGTGCTTCCTGCGGTTGCTTTTTGAGCGTGATGGCGCGGCCCTTGCCCGCGCTCTTTTCGATGAGTCCCATCTCCTGCAAATGCTTGATGTGGAAATGGACGGTGGAGGGCGACTTGAGCCCCAGCGCCTCGCCGATCTCGCGCACGGAGGGCGCATAGCCGTGCAAAGCGATGCTCTCTTCAATGTAATCGTACACGCGCTGCTGCATTCTGGATAATTTCTCCATCGTCGTGCGCCCCTTCCAACATTTGTTCGAATCTATGATACCACATTTTCCGTCAAATGCAACATCTGTTTCACATTTTTGTACCGGTTTCACGTTTTTCTCCTTGCAAAAATTTTTGAAATATTTTTCAAAAACCCATTGACAAACGCCGCTCGATGTATTATTGTACTAATCGCTTAATACAGTGATACAAAGGAGGGTCACGATGGATTGGAACTTTCGCAATGACCAACCGATCTACTCCCAGCTGATCCAGCGGCTCACGGAGGCCATCGTCTCGGGCGTCTACGCCCCGGGGGAAAAGCTCCCCTCAGTGCGCGAGCTGGCGCTGGAGGCCGGCGTCAACCCCAACACCGTGCAGCGCTCGCTCACGGAGCTTGAGCGCGAGGGTCTGGTCTTTTCCCAGCGCACGGCGGGACGGTTCGTCACAGAAAATGAAAACATGATCGTAAACGCAAAACTCCGCATTGCCGACGAGCGCGTGAGCGAGTTTCTTCGCTCGATGAAAACGCTCGGCTGCGGCAGGCAGGAGATCATCTCCCTCATCGAGGGAGCAAAGGAGGATGAAGAATGAGTATTTTAGAATGTAAGGCGCTCACCAAAAGCTACGGCGCCAGAGAAGCGCTCAAGAGCGTCGATCTCACGATCGAGCCGGGGCACATCGTGGGCCTTCTCGGCCCGAACGGCAGCGGCAAAACGACGCTCATCAAGCTTTGCAACGGCCTTCTGACGCCGACATCGGGCGAGCTGCTGATCGACGGCAAAAAGCCGTCTCGCGCGACGAAGGCGATCGTTTCCTATCTGCCCGACCGCGACACGCTGCCCGGCTGGATGAGCATCGCGCAGGCGCTCGACTACTACGGTGATTTCTACTTGGATTTCCGCCGCGGCCTTGCCGAGCAAATGCTGATGAACCTCGGCCTTGACCGCACGCAGAAGATCAAGACGCTCTCCAAGGGCATGCGCGAAAAGACGCAGCTCATCCTCACGATGAGCCGCGAGGCAAAGCTCTATCTTCTTGACGAGCCGATCGGCGGCGTAGACCCCGCAACGCGCGACTACATCCTGCGCACGATTATCAGCAATTACAGCGAGGACGCGGCGGTCGTCATCTCCACGCATTTGATCGCCGACGTGGAGCAGGTGCTCGACGAGGTCGTGTTCCTGCGCGAGGGGCAGGTCATGCTCCACGAGAGCGTGGAGACCATTCGAGACGAAAAGGGCAAGAGCGTGGACGAGCTCTTCCGGGAGGTATTCAGATGCTGAGCAAACTGATCAAA
>DPGF01000001.1:18814-20047 GCA_003522105.1 Oscillibacter sp. | reverse complement strand
ACGACGATGAGCGCCGTCATGCGCGGGGCGGAGGCCACCTGCGCGGCGATGGTCATGTCGTTTAAGTTCGTGCGGCTGTTAAAAAGCACGTTGCACACGCGGAACAAAAGCTCGTTCGCGCCGTAGAAAACGAGAAGACCCAGCAGCATCGTTGAAAGCGCGCGGTTCAAATTGTCGAGAAAGCGCGAGGACGTGTGCGCAAGGTAGGAGTGGAAGAGCAGCACCGTGACGGCGAAGAGCGTGTAGTAATAAAGCACGTTGCGAAGCGACGCGCCGATCGTGGTATCGAGCACGACCTCCAAAAGGTCGAAAAGCCGCGTCGCCATGAGCGGCATCACCAGAAGATACACAAGGAAGAAGATCGTTCCGGCGACGCGCTCGGTATGGTTCATGCCGCCGGAGGCGGTTTTCTTTTTTGCCATGGGGAAACCTCTTTTCCGGGGAAATTACGAAAGCTTCTGCTTGAGCTCGTAGAGCAGCTGCATCGCCTCGATGGGGGACATCGTGTCCGGCTGGGCGCGGCGGATGGCGGCAAGCACCTCAGCCTCGCCGATCGCGTCGAGACTGACCTGCTCGGTCTCCTCGCGGGGCTTTGCCTGATACGCGCCGCCCTGCTCAAGCTCTTTTAGGATGACGTTCGCGCGCCTCACGACCTCGTTCGGCAGGCCCGCTAACTTTGCGACCTCGATGCCGTAGCTGCGGTCGGCGCCGCCGGGGACGATCTTGCGCAGGAAGATGAGCTCGTCGCCGCGCTTTTTAATGGAAATGCTGTAATTCTTCACGCCAGGAAGAATTCCCTCAAGCTCCGTGAGCTCGTGATAGTGCGTGGCGAACAGCGTCTTGGCACCGAGCTTTTTCGGGTCGGCGCAGAATTCGAGCACCGCGCGCGCGATGCTCATGCCGTCGAACGTCGACGTGCCGCGGCCGATCTCGTCTAAAATCAGCAGCGACCTCGGCGTCGCCTGATGCAAGATCTCGCTCACCTCGGTCATCTCGACCATGAAGGTCGACTGGCCGCCGGCGAGGTCGTCGCTCGCGCCGATACGCGTGAAGATGCGGTCAACCACGCCGATGCGCGCGCTCTTGGCGGGTACGAACGAGCCGATCTGCGCCATGAGCGTGATGAGCGCGACCTGACGCATGTAGGTCGATTTACCGGCCATGTTGGGGCCGGTGATGATGGCGGCGCGGTCCTCGCGCTCGCCCATATAGGTGTCGTTCGGGACGAAGAGC
>DPGF01000001.1:6984-18652 GCA_003522105.1 Oscillibacter sp. | reverse complement strand
TAGTTGTTGTTCACCGCGACGGACGCGAGCGAGCAGAGCGTATCGAGCTCGGCAATGAGCCCCGCCGCGCGCTGGATGCGCACGCTCTCGGCGGTGACGGACTCGCGCAGGGCGGTGAAAATTTCGAATTCAAGCGCCTTGTCGCGATCTCCCGCGGTCAGAATCTCCTGCTCAAGGCTTTTAAGTTCTTCGGTGATGTAGCGCTCGCCGTTCACGAGCGTCTGCTTGCGGATGTAAGTGTCGGGGACGAGGTCCTTGAACGAATTCGAGACCTCGATATAGTAGCCGAAGACCTTGTTGTAGCCGATCTTCAGCGTGCGGATGCCGGTCTTTTCCTTCTCGCGCGTCTCGATGTCGGCAAGAAGCCCCTTGCCGCCGGACAAAATCTCGTGCAGGCGGTCGACTTCGGCATTGTAGCCCTTGCGGATGAAGCCGCCCTCGCGCACGGAAAACGGCGGCTCATCGACGAGCGTGTCGCGAATGCTCTGCGCCACGTCGGTGAGCGTGTCGAGCTCGTTGTCTAACTCATGCAGCCTGCCCGTCGTGAACGCCGCGAGCTGGGACTTGACCTCCGTGATGCGCTCGATGGAGTTGCGAAGCGACGCAAAGTCGCGTCCGCCCGCCGTGCCGTAGGCAATGCGACCGATGAGACGCTCCATGTCGCTGATGCCGGAGAGCGATAGAATCAGCTCTTCGCGCGCGACGGTGTTCTTCGTCAGCGCCTCGACCGCGCCGAGGCGGCGCTCGATGGCCGCGACGTCGCGCAGCGGGCGCGTCAGCCACGCGCGCAGATTTCTTGCGCCCATGGCGGTCTTCGTTTTGTCGAGCACCCAGAGGAGGCTGCCGCGCTTTTCCTTGGCGCGGATGGTCTCGGTCAGCTCCAGATTGCGCCGCGCGGAGAGGTCAAGCTCCATGAAGCGCCCCTGCTCGTAGTATTCTAAATCCTTGATGTAGGAAAGATCGGTCTTCTGCGTTTCGTGCAGGTATGAGAGCAGCGCGCCCAGCGCGAGCGACGCGGCCGGGTTGTTGCGCGGAAGGCTTGCAAAGCGCTCCTCGCCAAACTGCGCGCGGATGGCTTTTTCGCACGCTTTGAGCTCAAAGCGGTTCTCGCCGCGCTCGACCGCGCAGGACAGCTTATCGCGAAGGTATTCGACCAGCTCACCGTTGTCGTAAGCACCCGCGCTCAGCACCGCCTCGGCGGGGGAGAAACGGGATAACTCGTTATACAGGTGCTCTGCGCGGTCGTCGCCCGAAAAGGCGGTCACGTGCGTGTGGCCGGTCGTCATGTCGCAGAACGCCGCGCCGGCGTTCTGCCCGTCCAAAAAGATGCCGCAGAGGAAGTTGCCGCGCCGGTCGTCGAGGCAGGCGCTGTCGATGACCGTGCCGGGCGTGATGACGCGGATGATATCGCGCTTGACAAGGCCCTTGGCGAGCGCAGGGTCCTCGGTCTGCTCGCAGATGGCGACCTTGTAGCCCTTGGCAATCAGGCGCGCGATGTAAGCGTCGCTCGAATGGTAGGGGATACCGCACATCGGCGTCTGATCCTCCGCCGCCTTGCCGCGGTCGCGCGTCGTGAGCGTGAGATCCAGCTCGCGCGAGGCGAGCTTTGCGTCCTCGTTGAACATCTCGTAGAAGTCGCCCAAGCGGAAAAAGAGGATCGAATCCTTATTCTGTTCCTTGATCTCCAAATACTGCTTCATCATCGGCGTGATCTCGGCCATGATTCGTCCTCGCTTTCTTTCTCTCTAAAATCTAAAATTTACACGGTAAAGTCGGAGCCCGCGGGCATTTCGCCGAGGCGGTCGCCGAGCTTACGTTTCAATCTTTCATAGGCTTCCTTGCCCGTGCAGTGGCCCGTGAAGTAGTGCGCGACCTTGTCGCCGCGCAGCTTTTCGCCCACGGCGTCGACCAGCTCGTCCGGCTCGCTCTTGCCGAGCGAGGGGTTATAGAGGTGGAAGCCCGCAAACACCGCGTCGGGCGCTCTGCCGAGCACGTCCTCGGCGCTTTTCAGGATATTCACGATGCCGCAGTGGGCGCAGCCCGCGAAAAGCGCGGTCTTGCCGTTTTCCGTGATGAGTAAGTCCTGCTCGTGGCGGAACGCGTCGCGCGGATAGTCCTCACCGATCTTCTCGCGCAGCGTGTCGTTCGCGCCGCTCCAGAGCGCGCGGCCGGGAACGGCGGAAAAGGCCGTCAGCTCATCGTCGAGCTTCTGCACGCCCTCGCAGAGGACGAATCTCTCTTCGTAAGCTTTGAGCACCGCGTCCATGCCGATGTAGGCGCACTTGCTGGGCGTGACAACGTAGTACTGCCCCCAGACGGCCTTCTGCATATAGACCTTGGCGCGGTCGTTGAGCTTTAAGAACGCTTCGAGGCCGCCGCAGTGGTCGTTGTGCGCATGGGACAAAAAGGCAATATCGACCTGCGTCAGATCGACGCCAAGCTCTTTTGCGTTGTCGATGAACTGCGTGTCAGGCCCCATGTCGAAGAGGATCTTGTGCTGCGCGGTCTCGATGTACATCGAAAGGCCGTGCGCGCAGGCGATACCCTCCTTGCAGCTGCTGTTTTCCATCAAAATGACGACTTTCATCAAAAAGCCCCCCTTTTCTTTATTCCTCTACCGCTTCGCCGTAGAGCGCCCAGGTGTTGCTGTCGGTGATCTTCGCTTTAGCAAACGTGCCGATGAGGGCCTTGTCGCCCTTCATGCGCACAAGGCGGTTGCCCTCCGTGCGCGCGGCGAGGGAAAATTCAGCATCGTCGCTCTCGCCGTCGACGAGCACCTTGACGGTCCTGCCGATGTAGGAAGCGTGCTTTTTTGCGCTGATGTCGTTCTGCGCGTCGACTAATTTTTCAAACCAGACCTGCTTTTCCTCACGCGAGACGGGGTCGTCCATCTTCGCCGCCGGCGTGCCGGGACGCGGGGAGAAGATGAACGTGAAAAGCGCGTCGAACTGCGTCTTTTCCACAAGGTCGACCGTCTGCATCGCCTCGTCCTCGATCTCGCCGGGGAAGCCGATGATCACATCGCTCGTGAGCACCATCTCCGGCATGACTTTTCTTGCATAGGCGATCATTTCCTCGTACTTTGCGCGCGTGTAGGGGCGGTTCATCGCTTTCAGAACGCGGTCGCACCCGGACTGGACGGGGAGGTGGAGCTGCTTTGCAACGTGCTCGCAGCGCGCCATCGTGTCGAAAAGCTTGTTGGTCGCATCCTTCGGCTGGCTCGACATAAAGCGCAGCCAGTAGTCGCCGGGAATGGCGTTGATGGCGGCGAGCAGGTCTGCAAAGTCGTAATCGGTGCCCAAGTCCTTGCCGTAGCTGTTCACGTTCTGGCCGAGGAGGGTGATCTCCTTGTAGCCCTCGGCGATGAGGCCGCGGCATTCCTCGATGATCTTCTCCGGCTCGCGGCTGCGCTCGCGTCCGCGCACGTAGGGCACGATGCAGTACGAGCAGAAGTTGTTGCAGCCGTACATGATGCTCACCCACGCGCGCACGCCGCCCTCGCGCACGATGGGAAGATCCTCGGCGATGCGGCCGTGCTCGTCCTCGATGGAAAAGACGCGCTTATTCTTCGTGTATACCTCGTGCAGCAGCTCGGGGAGCCGCCACTCGGCCTGCGGGCCGAGCACCAGGTCAACGTGGTGGTAGGAGTTTTTCACCTTGTCGGCCACGACCTGCTGCTGCGCCATGCAGCCGCAGAGGCAGATGATCTGATCGGGCTTTGCGGCCTTCGTGTGGCTGAGGCGGCCAAGGTGGCCGTAGACCCGCTTTTCCGCGTGCTCGCGGATGGCGCAGGTGTTGAGCAGGATGACGTCCGCCTGCTGCTCATCGCGCGTGAGCTCGTAGCCCATCTCGCGCAGCATGCCCATGAGCACCTCGCCGTCGGCCACGTTCTGCTGGCAGCCGAAGGTGTCAACCAGCGCAAGCGGCGTGCGGGTGCGGCGGTCGTTCATCTCGCGCACCTTGCGCGTAAATTCCTTCTGTCTTGCAAGCTCCTGCTCGCTGACGATGACTTCATTCCGTTTCAAGGGAAAATTCCTCCCAAATCTCGATAGTTTAGCAATATAGTATACCATGTTCGCGCAAGCGTGGCAAGGCCGCGCGCGGCTTTCCGGCGCGAAAAATCCACAGCTTTTGCAATTCCGGTGACTTTTCCGCACCCATATGGTATGCTATGGAAAACCAGAACTCCAAAGGAGGGCCTTCCATGGCGGCGTTTTATCAGAAATTTCTGCGCAAAAATATCGACTTATCGCCCCTCAGCGTGATGCGGCAGGAGGACAACGATCCCTATTTCTGCACGCCCAAGGGCGCTTCTATCTTCGGCTGGGCAGGCGTCTACGGCATCCACTTTTGCTTTGTCCGCGGTTTTGGCGAGGCGGTCTTCGCCGTGAGCCCGATGAACGGCAGCAGGGACTGTGTGCATATCATCGCGCGGGATTTCGCCGATTTTCTGCGCCTGCTGCTCGCGACCGGCGACAGCGCGGCGCTCGAACAGGCATGGCAGTGGGATGAAACGCAATTTAACGCCTTCCTTGCCGAAAATCCGCCGACGGACGAACAGCAGGCGGTGCTCTCGCAGATTTCCACAGTCTTTTCCCTCACGCCGATGGGGCGGCCGTGGCAATACCTGCGCGAACTGCAAGCGTCCTTTGATCTCAGCAAGCTCAAATTCACCGAGGACTTCTACGACCCCGAAATGAATCCCGATGCGCCCGAACAGAAAGAGGACTGGAAGGTGTACTTTGACGGCAGCTTTTGGGGCCACCACGGGCACGAGCGCGCGGGCAGGGAGATGAGCGTACAAAAGTGGTTTTCGTGGGCGGGGCGCGACTGGTTCGTGCCGTCGGTCTACGTTTGTTCAAAGGGCATTGTCGTTGATTTTTGTATGCGCGCGGAGGCCTCCGCGCTGCGCGGCTTCATGGAAAAGTGGGGGATCGATCCCGAAAGCGACGAGTCCATCGACTTCTCGCGCGACGAGCGCGAGCAGATGGAGCGCGAGCACCCGCTCAGCCTCGGTTTTACCCCCAGCCTCACCCTGAACGGCACAACGCTCCGCACGAGCCACGGCTGCAGCGTCATTTTCCTGCCGGAGCAGCCCGGCTTCTGTGTCGACGCGGAGCCCGCCATGGCGCACTACGGCCTCGACCGCGCGTATGGCTGGAGCATCCGCCGCGCAGCCTTCCCGTTCGTCACAAAGCGCGCGCCGAAGCTCAAATCACTCGCCGTCACGATGACGGCGGACGAGGTGCGCGTCCCCGGGGCGCGCTTTCGCGCGGACAAGACGGGCGATACGTTTGCCTTCTCCTACCGCGGCACAGAGTATACGCTCGCCGTGCAGGAGGTCGAGCCGCAGGAATTGCCGCGCGAGCGCATGAGCCTTGACCCGCGGTTCGACTATCCGACGCACTTCATGGCCATCAGTTACACGCTCATGCCCGAGCCGCCGGAAAACTCGATTTTCGTTGAGGACTGCGCCGAGAGCGACCGCCCGCGCCAGGTCAAACGTGAGACCGTTTCCTTTGCGCCCGAGGCGCAGAACGACTTCTGCTTCGGCATCATCGGCGGCGCGGACGGGCCGACGGCCATCGTTGTGGGCGAAGCGGCGCAGGGGAAGCTCCACACCGCGTGCTCGTCGCTGCACTTTGCGCCTGTCGACCACGTCGACTGGCGCATCGGCTTCCGCGAAACTCCGTGGAAAGAGGGGACGTTCGACCTCACTCCTCTTTCAGCAAGTTTTTGTCTTAGTTGACATATTTTCTTCGCTATGTTATATTGAATATAGTAATTTTGCACATTTTATCAGGAGGTGCGCTAATATGGCAACCACTTGCGAAAGATGCGGAAAAACTTTACGAACAGGTTTTCTCTCTGATGCAGTAGAATGCAACGGCAAAATGTACTGCGAAGACTGCTTTGCACAGGTCATTGAAGAAATTAAGGCTGAGCAAAACAAACAGAGAGAAGAAGAGGCTAAGCAAAAGCAGGCTGAAGAAGCCGCAAAACAAGCTGAAGAGCTTCGCCGAAAGAATATGACTTGGCAGGAACGCGAACAAGAAGAAAAAAATCGTGCTCAGGGAATCGAAAATGTCTTGTTGACAACCACAAATAACCTCGAGGGGCACACTATTGAGACCTATTTGGGCATTCGTTCCGTCTCTGTCGGAACAAATTTTGACAACGCCAAAGCCATTCTTAATGCAGAGGCTCAAATATATGCATCATTAAAACAATTTGCATTTGACGCTGGCGGAAATGCCGTTATCGGCGTACAATTCCAGTACTTTTCCTCTTACGAAAAAGAAATCTCCGTGGTGTCGCCCTCCCACATGATCGTCGCGCATGGAACAATCGTGCGAATGAAATAAAACTAAATTTAGGAGGATATTTACATGCCAGAAGAACGCTTACTTGAAATGCTACGAGATGTTGCTTATGACTTGCAGGGTCCTGATGTTAATTTTGAATGTTACATCGGTAATGGTTATGACTTTTTCATTGATTTAAATCATAATCCACACGTCATAAAATTCAGTAAACTTGCTGAAAAGAGAGCAGTATATATCGCTCTACAAAAAATTGAATCCATTCTTCGAGATGCAAATTACACAAACATAGCTATCAACCCTAATCAAAAAAGTCGTTATAATGTTCCCGAATATATGATAACATTTAACTAAAAGATGCCCTACCTTTTCAAAATGGAAGGTAGGGCATTTTATCTACCCTTATCATATTCATAAATCTGACTTACCTTTTCTGCGCTTTTCGGTATTCCGTCGGCAGTGCGCCGTATGCCTTGTGGAATTCGGTGGAAAACTTGCTCTGGCTCTCGTAGCCGACGGCGCGCGCGATCTGCGCGATGCTCTCGTCACCCTCTGTGAGGAGCTTTGCCGCCTGCGCCATGCGGTGCTCGCGGATATGCGAGGCAAGGGACGCGCCGTAAACGGACTTGAAGAGCGCCTTCATCGTCGATGGATTCATCAGAAAGCGGCGCGAGAGCTCATCGATCGTGGTGCGGCTTGCAAGATCCTGCGTGAGATAATCGTGCACGGCGCAGATGGTCGCAAGCTGTTCCGCTGTGGCACCGCCCTCGTGCATTTCGGCATCGAGCGGGGGAAGGTGCGGCGCGCCGGACGCGGCGCGGCTCTCCTCCTCGGGGCACGAGATCTCCATCGTACGCTCGATCATGCGGTGCAGCAGCTGCGCCTGCTCCGTCTCCGCGGCGCGGTAATAGACCTCTTTGCCCACGCGGCGCGAAATAAGAAGTCCGCTCTCGCGCAGCTGGCGCAGGTGGTGCGACACGGCGGGCGGGCTCATGCCCACCGTCGCCGAGAGGTCGACGACGCACTCCTCGCAGTGGCACAGCAGCCAGAAAATGCGCACGCGGCTGCTGTCGGAGAGGAGCTTGAAGATGTCGGCCACGGTCTGAAAGCTGCCCGCCGTTTCCACCGATTCCTGCAGCCGGAGCATCGCGCCGTCGCTGTGGTCGTGGGGCAAATGGGGTTCGCTCATCGTGTTTTCCGCCTTTCTTTTTCGCTCGCGGCGCGTATCTTCTATCCCGTTTGGAAGTTTGTTTCGCCCAAACGGAAGAGACGCTCGCTCGCGCCTTGACTTTTTCCTTTGTCCACAGTATAGTACGGCCAGAAAGATTAAACAAGCACTTAATCGTTAAATATTTCCCGACAAAAAGGAGAAACTTATCATGAAAAAGACCTATCAGATCGAAGTCGACTGCGCCAACTGCGCGAACCTCATGGAGCAGGCCACCAAGAAGACCGAGGGCGTCACCGACGCCGTCGTGAACTTCATGACCCAGAAGATGACCGTCGAGTTCGCCGAGGGGCAGGATCCAAAGGCCGTGATGAAGGCCGTCCTCAAAAACTGCAAGAAGGTCGAGGACGACTGCGAGATCTATCTCTAAAGCAAGCTCTCCCTTCACCCCGGACGATGGCGCCGGGGCGCTTTTTGAAAGGTGGTCATTTCCATGACGAAAAAGCAGAAAAAGATGCTTTATCGCATTCTGATCGCGGCGGCGCTGTTCCTTGCGGCAAAATTCGTGCCGCTGCCGCCGCTTCTCTCCACGCTGCTCTACTTTATCGCCTACTTCACCGTCGGCTATGACATTCTGCACAAGGCATGGAAGGGCATTTGCAACCGCCGCGTGTTCGACGAGAACTTCCTCATGGCGGTCGCGACCGTCGGCGCGATCGCGCTCGCCGTCTATGAAAAGAGCGGCGACTATGCCGAGGCCGTCGCGGTCATGCTCTTCTATCAGATCGGCGAGCTGTTCCAGAGCTACGCCGTCGGCAAGTCCCGCCGCAGCATCACGGCGCTCATGGACATTCGCCCCGACTATGCCAACATCGAGCGCGACGGCAAGCTCGAGCAGGTCGACCCCGACGAGGTCGAAGTGGGCACGGTCATCACCGTGCAGCCGGGCGAAAAGATCCCCATCGACGGCTGCATTGTCGAGGGCGCGTCCGCGCTCAACACCGCGGCGCTCACGGGCGAGAGCCTGCCGCGCGACGTGACGCCGGGCGACGAGGTCATCAGCGGCTGCATCAACATGACGGGCGTTCTCAAGGTCAGAACGACGAAGGCCTTCGGCGAATCCACGGTATCGAAGATCCTCGAGTTGATGGAAAATTCCAGCAGCCACAAGTCCCGCTCGGAGAACTTCATCTCCCGCTTTGCCCGCGTCTACACGCCCGCCGTGTGCTACGGCGCGCTGGCGCTCGCCGTGCTGCCGCCGCTTTTCAATCTCATCAGCGGTGCTCCGACCGCGTGGGGCGTGTGGGTCTACCGCGCGCTCACGTTCCTTGTCATCTCGTGTCCCTGCGCGCTTGTCATCAGCATTCCCCTGAGCTTTTTTGCAGGTCTCGGCGGCGCGAGCCGCGAGGGCATTCTCATCAAAGGCTCGAACTACCTTGAGACCCTGTCGAAGACGAAGACCGTTGTCTTCGACAAGACCGGCACGCTCACGCAGGGCGTGTTCGAGGTCACGGGCGTACATCACAGCCCCATGGAGGAGCGCAAGCTTCTTGCGTACGCGGCGCTCGCCGAGTGCGCGTCCTCGCATCCGATCAGCAAGAGCCTGCAAAAGGCCTGCGGCGGCGAACTCGACCGCTCGCGCGTGACGGACATTGAAGAGCGCAGCGGCCGCGGCGTGATCGCCACCGTCGACGGGCACAGCGTTGCCGCCGGCAACAGCCGGCTCATGGAGGAGCTTGGCATTTCCTGGCAGGAGTGCCGCAGCGTCGGCACGATCGTCCACATGGCGGTCGACGGCGCATACGCCGGTCACATCGTCATCTCCGACGTCGTCAAGCCCGGCGCGCGCGAGGCCATCGCCGCGCTGAGGCGCGCGGGCGTGCGCAAGACCGTCATGCTCACGGGCGACATGCAGAAGGTCGCCGCCAAGGTCGCGGAGGAACTCGGCGTGGACGATTTCCGCGCAGAGCTGCTGCCGGGCGACAAGGTCAGCGAGGTCGAGCGGCTGCTCGGCGAAAAGGGGAGCGGCGAGTGCCTCGCCTTCGTCGGCGACGGCATCAACGACGCGCCCGTCCTCTCCCGCGCGGACATCGGCATCGCCATGGGCGCGATGGGCTCCGATGCCGCCATCGAGGCCGCCGACGTGGTGCTCATGGACGACGACCCGATGAAGATCGCCAAGGGTATCCGGATCTCGCGCAAGTGCCTGCGCATCGTGTATGAAAACATCGTCTTTGCCCTCGGCATCAAGGCGTTGTGCCTCGTCCTCGGCGCGCTGGGTCTTGCCAACATGTGGGCCGCCATCTTCGCCGACGTCGGCGTGATGGTGCTCGCCGTGCTCAACGCGATCCGCGCATTGAGAACTTCAAAAAACTGACGTTGTCAGTTTTTTGAACAGAGATTCACTGCGCTCAGCGCACGCGCCGCAGGCGCGCACACTCGCTCCGTGCAGAGTGTTTTTCGCCACGTACACGCCGCGGCGAAAAACGATTGGAATTTATTTGCCGCCTGCGGGTGGCAAAGTCTGCGACGCTTTTGCAAACGAGAGGGCGGTGTCAGCCGCTCTCTCGTTTGAAGTTTATTGCATTGTTTCCGAGATTTTCGTATAATGGAGAAAATACCTTCCGGAGGGTCTGCCATGAAAGTCAGCGTCGTCCAGATGAATATGCGCTCGCTCGCAGGAAAAGAAAACTTCGACCGCGCCGAGGCGCTCATCCGCCGCGCCGCGCGCGAGACCGCGCCCGACGTGATTCTCCTGCCCGAAACGTGGAACACGGGCTTCATGCCCGCGGGCGACCTTGCCGCGGCGAGTGATGAAAACGCAAAAGCCGTCCGCGCGCGCTTTTCCCCGCTCGCGCGCGAGCTGAACGTCAACATCGTCGCGGGGAGCGTCTCAAACAAACGCGGCGGGCACATCTACAACACCGCCTGTGTCTTTGACCGCGCGGGCGCCTGCCTTGCAGAATACGACAAGACGCACCCTTTCACGCCCATGGGCGAGCACGAGGTCTACACCCCCGGGAACCATCTCGTCACCTTCACACTCGACGGCGTGCGCTGCGGCCTTCTCATCTGCTATGAGCTGCGCTTTCCCGAGCTCTGGCGCACGCTGGCGCTGCGCGGGGCGGAAGTCATCTTCCTGCCTGCCCAGTGGACGGCCGCGCGGCAGTATCACTGGGAGACGCTCACCGCCGCCCGCGCCATCGAAAACCAGCTTTTTCTTGTTTCCTGCAACGCCTGCGGCGAACGCGACGGCACGGTCTACGGCGGCTTTTCGCGCGTCATAGACCCGCTCGGTACGGTGCTCGTGCAGGGCGGCGGGGAAGAGGAGATTTTGTCCGCCGACTTAGACCTCTCCTGCATCCGCCCCCTCCGCGCCGCCGTCCCCGTCTTCCACGACAGAAGGCCCGAACTCTACCGGCTGTAAGCGCCAATCCAAAACTCAAAAAAGAGAGACTGTCCGAATGGACAGCCTCTCTTTTTTGAAGTTAATTCTCCTCCCGGAACACAAAGCCGTTCTCGTCCGCCTTTTCGATGACGGCGAGCGCCTTGTAGGGGATACCGCTCGCGCGGAAGCGGTCGCCGCCGCCCTGGAAGCCCTTTTCCACGGCGATGCCGATGCCCTCGAGCTTCGCGCCCGCAGCGTTGACGATGTCGACAAGGCCCTGCACAGCGAAGCCGTTGGCCATGAAGTCGTCGATGATGAGCACGTGGTCGTCCGCGTTCAGCCACTCCTGAGAGACGAGCAGCGTGACCTTCTTTTTGTAGGTGTAAGAGAACACCTCGCTCTGATAGAGGCCGCTTTCGATGTTGTCGCTCTTGGCCTTCTTGGCGAAGAGCATGGGAACGCCGTACTTCTGCGCGCAGATGGTCGCAAGCGCGATGCCGCTGGCCTCCGCCGTCAGAACGACCGTGATCTTGCTGGTGTCAAAATGCTTGGCGAACTCGTCCGCGATGTCCTCGAGCAGACGGGTGTCAACGCGGTGGTTGAGGAAACCGTCCACCTTGACGATGTTGCCGGGCAGGACTCTGCCCTCGCGGCGGATGCGCTCCTGAAGAAGCTCCATGGAATTACCCCTCCTGAAAAAATAATTTCTGACGAAATTTTTCGATTGAAATGGTAACTTCCATTTAACAGGATTTTTGTGCAGAATGCAACACGGCAACTTTGACAAGA
>DPGF01000001.1:2667-6691 GCA_003522105.1 Oscillibacter sp. | reverse complement strand
TCTTCGAGCGAATTGCCCGCCGTGCCGACCTCAACAAGGAGCGAGCCGGTCGTCATGTGCTGGTTGTAGCGGGAGTTGCGCACGGTGACGGGGCGCATGAGGGTCGGATAGTCTTTGTACAGGGTTTCCTGCACGGCGCAGGCAAGCTTAAGGTTTTCCCGCCAGAGATCGTGGCTCAGCCCGCCGCCGTTCGAGCCGATGACAAATTCGAGCTGCGCCGCGCCGGCATCCTCGCCGCAGAGGAGCTTGAACTGGTTTCCGTTCGCGTCCTGCACCGCGTCGCGGTGCACGTCGAGCACAAACGAAATGGAGGGGTACTTTTCAAGATAGCGCTCGATGGAGGCGAGCGAGCGGTTATAAGCGCCCGAATAGCTCGGGTAATCGTAAAGCGCGCGGTCGTGCACCACGCTGATGCCGCACTCGGTCAGCGTGCGCGCCATCTCGTCGCCGACGCGGATCATGTTGCAGTTCGTGTCCAGCGTGCGGAACGTGTCGGACACATCGTACTCCTGCCCCGGCGGCATGGTGTAGCTCTCGGTGCCGTGGGTGTGAATGATGAGCACCTGCGGCTCGTCCGCGCCGAGACAAGCGGCATAGTCCGCGCCGAGCATGGACGCGTCGAGCGCGGCGTCCGAACCGTTGTTGATGTACACATTGCCGAACACCGTGTAGCCCGAGGGATCGGACGCCTTGAGTGTGCGCGCGGGCACGCCGTTTTCCGTCACGGCGACCTCGTCGGGCGTTTTCTCCTGCGTGAGCACCGTGCCCTCGTTGTCCTGCGCATCGCCCGCCGCGCCGTCGTCCGGCTTTTGCGTAAGCTCCGTTGACCACGCCTGCGCGATGCGCTCGTCCTCCCCGCGCAGCAGCGGCGCAGCGCGCAGGGCAAGCGACGTCTGCATGCTGAGATACTCCTCTCCGCCGTCTCCGCGCTCGTAGCGCAGCAGCATCACGCCCAGGCTCTCCTCCCGAAGCGAGCGCAGCGCGGCGCGCGCATCTTTTGCCGCCGTGGTAACGCTCACACCCCACAGCGTGAGCGCCGAAAGCGCAAACGAGCACAGCATCCGCCCCAAATGTTTCTTTTGCATCGCATTTCACCTCTTGGGACAATCCTATGTGCGCAAAGGAGGCAATATGACCACGCTTCGGCGCGCGCTTTCGCTTGCTTTTTCTCCTTCCGCGTGCTATGCTCTATTATAGAAGAGAAAAAAGCTCATATAATTTCGCTGACATGGCGCGAAAGTTTCTACGGAGCCGCCGAAAGGCTCTGCTATGGGTGTTTCTCCGGAGGATTTTCCGGGGGGACGCTTTTTCTTTTGCAGTTTTTTACCGAAAAGGAGCGAAACAGCATGAAGATCCTCAAAGGCCATCTCATCTCCGCGCCCGCGCTCGGCGCGCTTGAGATCATCGAGCACGGCTGCCTCGTGCTTGATGACGACGGCACGATCAAAAGCGTTGAAAAGGCTGTGCCGCAGCATGTCGACGCTGAGGTCATCGACTACGGCGACAAGCTCATCATGCCGTCGTTCGTCGATATGCACCTGCACGCGCCGCAGTATCCCATGCTCGGCATGGGCATGGATCTGCCGCTCATTGACTGGCTCAACACCTACACCTTCAAGACCGAGGCGCGCTTTGCCGACAACGACTATGCCCGCCGCATTTACCAAAAGCTTGCAAGCGACCTCATCACGAGCGGCACGACGCGCGTTTGCATGTTCTCCTCCCTCCACACGGACGCGACGCTCATTTTGATGGAGGAGCTCGAAAAGGCGGGCGTCACGGGCTATGTCGGCAAGGTCAACATGGACCGAAACGGCAGCGCCGACTTGCAGGAGACGACCGAGCAGTCCAAGCGCGAAACGCTGCGCTGGCTCGACGAGTGCGCGCGCTTTACGGCGGTGAAGCCCATTCTCACGCCGCGCTTTACCCCCTCGTGCAGCGACGAGCTGATGCGCTGGCTCGGTTCTCTCGCCCGCGAGCGCGGGCTCTATGTCCAGTCGCACCTTTCCGAAAATACCGGCGAGATCGCGTGGGTCAAAGAGCTCTGCCCCGACTGCACGCAGTATTGGGAGAGCTATGACCGCGCAGGGCTGTGGAATGACCACACCGTGATGGCGCACTGCGTCCACTCCGATGCGCGCGAGCGCGAGGCGATGCGCGAGCATGGCGTCGTCACGGCGCACTGCGCGGGGTCGAATATCAACATCTGCTCGGGCATTGCGCCCGTGCGGACGCTGCTGCGCGAGGGAAACCTCGTCACCCTCGGCTCGGACATTGCGGGCGGCGCGCTGCTGGCGATGAACAAGGTCATCACCATGTCGATCCGCGCCTCCAAGTTCCGCCACATGCAGACCGACGGACGCGACGAATTCCTCACGGTTGAGGAGGGCTATTACCTCGGCTCCTCCGCGGGGCATGAGTATTTCGGCGGCCACGGCGGCTTTGTCCCCGGCGATAAGCTCCACGCCATCGTCGTGGACGACGCGGACTTCACCGAGGCCGCCCGCCTGCTTTCGCTGCGCGGGCGCTTCGAGCGCGCCATCTACATGATGCACCGGCATAACATCGTCTCCGTCTGGTCGGCGGGGAAAAACGTCGTTTCCTGAGAAAAAGCGGGGGAGAGGGCGTGCCCTCTCCCCCCGCTTTGGGGAATATTCGAAAATTTTTTCGGACAACCTATTGACAAAGCCCCTTCACATTTGGTATAGTAGCTCGTGTCCTGTCGAGCAGGAATATTTGGCGGCATAGCTCAGCTGGCTAGAGCATGCGGTTCATACCCGCAGTGTCCCCGGTTCAAATCCAGGTGCCGCTACCAGAAGCACGGGATGCGAAAGCATCCCGTGACTCATATGGCCCGTTGGTCAAGTGGTTAAGACACGGCCCTTTCACGGCTGTAACATGGGTTCGAATCCCGTACGGGTCACCACATTCGGAGGCTTAGCTCAGCTGGTTAGAGCGCCTGCTTCACACGCAGGAGGTCACTGGTTCGAGTCCAGCAGTCTCCACCAAACCCTCACTTCTTCGGAAGTGAGGGTTTTTTGTTTCCGGCAAAAGAAAGGCATCGTGTCTTTCTCGGGAAAAAACAAAAAGAGGGAACGGAAAAACCGTTCCCTCTTTTTCCATCAGATAGTGGTTGCTTACTTGGCGCTCGCTGCGCGGTAGAGGAAGGTGACGATCTGCGCTCTCGTGCAGTTGCTGTTGGGGGCGAAGGTCGTCGCGCTCATGCCGGAGGTCACACCCTTTTCCACCGCCCAAGCGACCGCAGGAGCATAGTAGACACCCGCAGCAACATCGGCAAAGGCACTCGTGCCTTCCGCTGCCGGACTGTTGTTCGCCTTCCAGAGGAAGGTAACGCTCTGGCCGCGCGTGACGGTCGCGTCAGGGGAGAAGGTCGTCGCGCTCGTGCCGGTGGTCACCTTGTTTTCCACTGCCCAGGCGACCGCCTTTTCATAGTAGGCGCCGCTCTTCACATCGGTAAAGGCCGTGGTCAGGGACTTCGGCTCGGGGCTGCCGGCAGCCTTCCACAGGAAGGTGACCATCTGGCCGCGCGTGCAGCTTGCGTTCGGGGCAAAGGTCGTCGCGCTCACGCCGGAGGTGACCTTGTTCTGGATCGCCCAAGCGACGGCATCGGCGTAGTAAGCGCCCTCTGCAACGTCGGTGAACGGAAGCGCAACGGATTCGGAGCCGTCGTAGTTCTTGTCGCTCAGGACGGAGGAGAAGAGGAAGTTGCTGATATAGGCATACTCATCTCTCTGGTGCACCTTGTGGGTGAGGGAGTTGGCAAAGAGGACAACGTTCATGCCGTTTTCCTTGTAGGCAAAGCCCTGCACGCCACCGTTTAAGTAGGCCTTGAAGCCCGCGGCGCGCTCGGCCGTATTCGTGGGAACGAAGCCCTCGGTCGGCGTTCTGGTCTTGTCGCTCTTGACGAGCACCGCTGCGTCGGCGGGGATCTGGGAGAAGTAGCCGAGGCCGTAGGCATAAAGAATGCCGTCGCCGTCGAGAATGTAGCTCGCGTTCACAAGGG
>DPGF01000001.1:0-2426 GCA_003522105.1 Oscillibacter sp. | reverse complement strand
TATTCCACGCCGGCGATGAGGTCGGATGCGGAGGACGCCGCGGAATAGCTGTACCCGATGTAGGGAAGGCCGTTCTTCACGGCGGTCTTTGCGGCGGAATCCAGCTTCGAAGCGCCCGCAGCGGCATCTGCCTTGGTCACGTCGGAGGTCGTGGTGAAGCCCATAAGGTTCATCGCAGCGGTGTCGTAGTTCCAGCTTGCGCTCTGGCTGATCTGCGGCGTGTAGACAAAGCCCTTCTCGCTTTCAGCAGGCGTGCCGGGGACGTAGACAGTCGGGGACTTGGTGATGATCTTCGCCTTCACGCTCGTCTTGTCGACGCCCGTGGCAGAGAGCAGATACTTGCCCGCGACGGTCTGATAGTCGGCGTAGGAGCAGATGAAATCGCCCATGCAGTCGCCGGAGGTGACCATGCCGACGGTCTTGCCGGCCTTCAAAAGCTCGTTGACGGCGGCGGTGGAATCCTCGGAAGCGTTGGAGATGATGACGTCCTTATCCTTCTCGCCCGCGAAGTAAGAGGTCAGGCCCTTCGTATAGGCGAGGGCGTCATCGTGATCCATGGGGCTGCCGCAAACGGCAGAGATGGTCTTGTAGGCGGCAGGCTCGGCCACGGTGACCATGTCGAAGCCGCGCGTTTCATTGAAGGAGGTGATACCCTCGGAGTAGAGGATCGTCCAGCTGTTGATGAGCGTGCCGTCATAGAGCGCGCCGTTGGCGACAGAGCGCTTAGCCTGATACATCGAGACGATCATCGTACCGGCGGGATAGGTGACGCCGTCATAGGTGAAGGGCTTCTCTGTCACGTTGACCTTGACGTCGTTTCTCGTGAGCCACTCCATCATGTCAGAAGCGGCCTGGAGGTTGGTCTGGTTCTCGCCGTCGAGCGGAATGATGTAGCACTCGGGATAGAAGTTGCCGTTCTGCCCCTTACCGGTGTACTCGGGACGGAAGAGATCCATCTCCGCGCCCTCGACGTCGTTCTGGTCGCACAGCCACTGGCCGACCAGCTCAAAGGCATCGGAGTTAAAGTTCTTCACGCCGCGCTGGAAGATGGTGACCTGGGATTCGAGATAGGAAAGCTTCTCCGCGGCAACATAAGCGGCGTTGCCGAGGATACCGTACTGCGCCGCCTGAGCGGTATCGTCGTTGTAGGCGGGCAGCTCAACGGTGTAGGCAACGGTGCCCTGCAGCATGGCGAACTGAGGGGTGTAGCTCGTGGACATATCGTCCCACGGGTCTTCCCAGTAGGTCTCGGTGCCGTTGCCGGTGTAGCTCAGGTAATCGCGCTGAGGGATCACATAGCTGTTGTAGCCATCGTTGTTGGCGACCGCCGCGATGCCCAGCGCCTCGCCGCCGGTGATGAGGTGGTTGGCGAGCAGGTCATACTCGAAGTTCGGCTCGTGCGGGGGATCGCAGGGCTCGCACTGGAAGGCCTGCACGCGGCCGTGGAACTCGGTGAGCGAGAGAGGATTATAGGTGCCGATGAGCTGCTGCATGTTGGCCGTCTCGCTCGTGGTCTGGAAGGAGTTGTCGCGGTTGAGGTCGTAGCCGTTGGTGGAGTGTCTCGTCAGATAGGTACGGCCGTCGACGTTCTCCTCGGGAACAAGGATAAAGAACACGTCGGACAGCAGCTCGTCCTTGACGTTCACAGTGTTGCTCTTCACGGTGTAATACTTTTCAAGGTCGACCTTGCCGGACTTGCCGTTGTTGTCGGCGGTCAGGTAGCCGAGGTAGCTGGCCGTATCCTTGACGAGGTCGGGAACGGCAACGCTGCCCTCCGCGCCGACAGGACCCATTTCCTCCTTGAGTTCTTTTTCGCCCGCGGCGGTGAAGCCGGTGAGCGTCTTGTAGTCGATGCTCTTTTCGCTCGTGATCATCTTGGCGAAATCGAGCACGCCGTCGGTGGCGGCGACCTCGTTGGAGTGAATGTTGGAGTACATCACAGGAACGCGGATCTCGTCGAGCTTGCCGGACTTGATCTGCGCGAGCACAGCGTTCGGGTCTGTTTCGGCCTGCTCGGTCAGCGCGAGCCACTTGCTCACGCTCGCCTTGCTGTCAGCCACGATCAGATAGGGCATATCACGACCCGCGGTGGACTGGCCCATGGAGAATCTTTCCACATAGAGGCCGTTCTTCGTGCCGTTCGCCACGATCGTATCGAGCTCCTTGTAGATCTCCCACATGGTGTTGAAGTTCTCATACGGCGCAACCTTGACAGGTGCGGAGCCGATCGCCTTGCCGCTATTTTTGGCCGTCAGGTCGAAGTAACCGCACAGGTCGATGTAGTAGCCGCCGTTCACATGGGGCACGCTGTAGTCGGGTGTCGTCTCGCCGGTTCTGCGGTTGGTGGAATAAAAGTAGTTGTTCACATGGAAGCTCACATCGAGCACGGCCTTGCCGTTTTTCTCATTCGCCGTCAGCTTGATGTC
>DPGF01000003.1:7102-7940 GCA_003522105.1 Oscillibacter sp. | reverse complement strand
ATGTCACCGAGCTCGTCGAGCGTTGGGTCGAGCTGCGCGGCAAACGCCGCGACTGCGGCGCGCGCCAGCCCCTCGTTGACGCTGCGGCTCGGAAATTCAATGGCTATGTAGTTATTCGGTTTTACTTTCATCGCTCTTTTCCCCCTCCTCAAGCGGTACGATGCGGAAAATTCCCGCGGCGGTGAACACTTTTTTCGCCTGCGGCGGAACGCTTTTGATCGCAGCGCTGCCGCCCATGGCGCGCATACGCTTGAGCGCGCGCATCACGACGGCGATGCCCGACGAATCCATAAAGCTCACACCCGAAAAATCCAGCGTCAGTTTGCTCGGCAGCGCCGCATCCAGTTCCCATTCGAGCTTCCGCATTGCCTCCTTCGCCGCGTGATGGTCGAGCTCCCCGCGCAGCGTGAGCGTCAGTTCACGCCCCTCGCCCGATGAAATGACCTCCATTGCTCTCCCTCCGTTTCTTTCAAGCGTTTTCCCTTTCGTTTCTCAAAGTATAGCCTGTCCTCCTGCCATTTTTTTGTCGAAGACCGCCGGTCTTTTGATTTTTCTTTGCCGCGCCGCCTTGACATCTGCGCTTCCGCCCAGTAAAATGAGGAAAACGATCAAAGGAGGATATCCCATGCGAAGAAGCGACCGCGAGATCACCGATCTGGGCGAAATTCTCTCCATTATCAACGATTGTAAAGTGATCCATCTTGCCATGGTAGACGATGGAGAGCCGTATCTTCTGCCGCTGAATTTCGGCTATGCCTGTGAAGGCGGTGCGTTCTCGTTCTTCTGCCACAGCGCACGCGAAGGCCGTAAGCTCGACATTCTGCGCAAAAATCCGACC
>DPGF01000003.1:1693-6955 GCA_003522105.1 Oscillibacter sp. | reverse complement strand
GATGTCGCCTGCCAATGCGGATACTACTTCGCCTCCGTCACCGGCGTCGGCCATGTCGAATTTTTGGACGGTGAAGAAAAGCTCGCCGCGCTGACCGCCCTCATGCGCCACATGGCGGGCCGCGAGGACAAATTCACCGAGCAGCAGGCCCGCGCGGTCGAAGTCTTTGCTGTCCGCGCCGACAAGCTCAGCGCCAAGGCGAAGGTGCCGCACAGTGCGCAGTAGTCATGGATAGCAAGCAAGTTTTCAAACCCAAAAGGACGTGTTGTACATGAAACGCTCCGAGCCCGTCGAACTGATGAATATGTGCGTGCTCTGCCGCGGCAGCAAGGTTTTGGTGCAGAACCGCACAGATCCCAACTGGTCAGGCGTTGCTTTTCCGGGCGGTCATGTTGAAAAGGGTGAATCCTTTACAGATTCCGTCATTCGTGAGGTTCAGGAGGAGACAGGTCTGACAATCTCCTCTCCGCGCCTGTGCGGGTTCAAGGACTGGTGCGAAGACGGCGTGCGTCATGTCGTGCTGCTCTATCGCGCGGAGCAGTTCACCGGAACGCTGCGCTCTTCCGACGAGGGCGAGGTCTGGTGGGCGGAGCTCGCCTGTCTCCCCTCGCTCGATCTTGCGTCTTCCGACATGCTCGACCTTCTCCGCGTGTTTGAAGAAGATGATCTCAGCGAGCTGTTCTACCGCCAGGACGGTGAAGATTGGACTTACGAATTGAAATAATCTCAAAAAATGAAAAGCACCGCTGTGCAGATACCCTCTGCACAGCGGTGCTTTCTTTACTTTTACAGCGCGCATTCCATCGGGAGATAGGCCGACGCGTTGTGCGGCACTTCCTCGCCGGTCAGGGCAAAGCCGTTCTTCTCCCAGAACGCCTTGCTCTGCGGATTGCCCCGGTCGACCGCAAGGCGCGCTTTTTTACAGTCCGCCTTGCGCAGTTCATTCAGCAATTCACCGATCAGCGCTGAGCCGATACCGCGCCCCTGCACGGCTTTCTTCGTCATAAAAAAACCGAGATAAGCCGTCCCATCCTGCGGGTAATCCAAAATGAGATCCAACACGGCAACAAGCGTTTCCCCGTCGAAAAAGCCGAGGTAGTGCTTGTCCGCCGCGCATTTCCCCGGCGGCAGCGCCGTCATGTCCTCCAAAACGCTCTCCCTCGTCGCAAACGGCGGATGGTAGCGGTAAAACTGCTCATTTTCTGCGCAGAGGGTCAGGATCGCATCTGCGTCTGACGCCGTCAGCGGTCGAGCCGCGTATCGCTCTGAAAAATCCAGATTCATTTTTTCTCCGCGCGGCTCGCAGCCAGCACTTCCCAGTAGTCCTTATAGTTTGCCTCCAGCAGCGCAGGCGTATTGAGTCCGTAGGGGCACTTGGACATGCAGTGTCCGCAGTGGAGGCACTGCTCGATCTGGTGCATTTTCTGCTGCCATTCCTCGGTGAGCCATTCCGCAGCTGGTGCTCTTCTCAGCATGAGCGACATACGCGCGCACTGGTTGATCTCAATGCCCGCAGGGCACGGCATGCAGTAGCCGCAGCCGCGGCAGAAATCGCCGCAAAGCTCCTTGCGGTCGCGCTCGATGCGCGCCTTGCGCGCATCGGTCAGCTCGATACCGTCTCGGATGCACTGCAAAAACTCGTCCAGTTCGCTCTCGCGCTGCACGCCCCAGATGGGCACCACGCCCTCCTGCTGTGCCATCCAGGCAGCAGCCGTGAAGCCGTCGCGAATGAGTCCGCCCGCCATGCCCTTCATGGCGATAAAGCCCATCTGCTGCGCACGGCATTTTCTGACAAGTTCCATCTCCTGCTCGCCGGCAAGGTAGCTGAACGGGAACTGCAAGGTCTCGTAAAGCCACGAGTCGATGGCCTCGTGCGCCACGGTGAGGCGGTGGTTCGTGATGGCGATGTGGCGGATCTTGCCCTGCTTCTTCGCCTCAAGCGCCGCATCGTAAAGGCCGTCCTCCCCGCCCGGCTTCGGGCAGAAGGCCGGGTTGTGGAACTGATAGAGATCGATATAATCGGTCTTGAGCGTGCGCAGGCTCATTTCGAGATCCTTCCAGAATTCCTCCGCCGTCTGCGCGCCGGTCTTTGTCGCCAGCACGATTTTGTCGCGCATCGCCGAGAACGCCGCGCCGACCTTCTGCTCACTGTCAGAATAGGCGCGCGCCGTATCAAAAAAGTTGATGCCGCCGTCATACGCCTTGTGCAGCAGCTTCACCGCGTCCTGCTCGCTGATGCGCTGAATGGGCAAACAGCCAAACCCGTTTTTCTCAATGACCAGTCCCGTCTTGCCGAGTGTGATCCTGTTCATGAAAATCCCCCCTATTGTCATTTTTTACAGCATAGCAAAATCCTTTCTTTTTTTCAATCTTTTGTTTTTCCCTTGACAATTCTCTCCTGCCCGAATATTATGTAGATAATCTACTATGTAGGGAATCTACCTATCGGGAGGTGTTTTTTATGCCATTGGACAAAAGTCTGCTCGCGGGCAGCACAACGATGCTGGTGCTCAAGCTGCTCGATGGGCAGGACATGTACGGCTATCAGATGATCGAAGAGCTTGCCCGCCGCTCCGATCACGCCTTCGCGCTCAAGACCGGCACGCTCTATCCCCTGCTGCATTCGCTCGAGGAAAAGGAGCTGATCATTTCCTACGAAAAGGACGAGGACGCAGCGCGTCCGCGCCGCTACTACCATTTAGCGCGCAAGGGCCGCGCGCTGCTGCGCGAAAAGGAAGAGGAATGGACGGAATTTACCGCCGCGGTCGACCGCGTGCTGAGAGGAGGCGGCTGTCTTGGTTCTGCCTGAGACTTTCACACACTTTGCCCGCACCGCGGCTGAGCAGCTGCGATGGAAAGCGGCGCGTCCTCTCGTTGAAGACGAACTTCTGACCCACCTCTGTGACCAGCGTGACGCACTGATGGCAGGCGGCATGGACGAGGCCGCAGCCGCCGCGGAATCGCTGCGTCTGACAGGCGATCCCTATGAGATCGGCACGGCACTCGACCGTGTTCACCGTCCGAAAACACCAAAGCTTCTTTTCGTGCTCGCGGCACTCATCGCGCTTGCAGGGCTTGCGTTCACCGCACTTGTAAGCTTTCGTGACTACGAATTGTCCTATTTTGCTGTGCATCAGAGCGTGGCGCTGCTGCTCGGTACGGCAGCGCTGCTCGCGGCGTATTTTCTTGATTTTACGCTGCTCGGGCGCTTCGCCCTGCCGCTTGCGCTTGTGTTCCACGCTGCGCTCGTACTGCTCAGCCTGCTGCCTCTCGGTGGGTTCTGGCTCTTCCGCCACACCTATGTTTCGACACATATCCTCCTGCGCGGTCTGCCGCCGCTGCTCCCGCTGATGTTCGCTGTGCTGCTCTATGCGCTGCGCGGGCGGCGCGGCCTGGGCATTTTCGCTGCCCTTACCGCCCTTGCAATTCAGCTTCTGTTCTGCTTACAGATCCCAAGCCTTACTGATCTGAGCTTCCTGTTTCTCTGCAACGGCGCACTGCTGCTTTTCTGCGCCCACAGCGGTTGGTTTGGTCTTGGCGCAAAGTGGGAAACGCTGCTCGCTGCCCTCCCGCTCGCTGCCTGCACGGCATCGGTTCTCGTTCTCGGCGCAAGCTGGTTTGCGCGTCAGCTCGCCATTGTACTTGATCCTTACCCCTACATTGACGGACACGGCTATCAAACCGTTGTGCTGCGTGAACTGCTGCAAAATGCCAAATTTATCGGTCCGGGCGGCGTGGGGCCGTACAGCGCACAGCACCTTGCCCGCTGGGATGGCTTCGGCATGGTCGACTTACAGGCGCACGCGCTGACACTGCTCGTCCACCGCTGCGGCTGGCTGGCGCTCATCGCGCTCGTCACGCTGCTGACGGCGCTGCTTGTTCTCGCCTTCCGCCGCTGCCGCAGGCAGGAGAGTATGCTCGCCCGCCTCGTTTCCTACGCAGTTCTCCTCTCGTTCGGCGCGCAGGCGCTCGCCTACCTTCTCTCTGACCTCACGCTGCTTCCGCTCGGGGGCGGGGCTGCCTTCCCGCTGTTCACCTTCGGTCTCAGAACGCTGCTGGTCAACATGACGCAGCTCGGGTTTCTACTCTCCACGCTGCGCACCGGCAGCGTCGTGCGCGATCGGGATTTTTTCACTGCGCAAGCGCGGCCCAAGCGCCGCCTGCGCGTCAGATTTGAGTGGGAGCAGGCATAAAACAGTAAAAAGAGGGACTTCTCTTTCGAAAGAGAAGTCCCTCTTTTTCGATGTTGTAAGATCGTCTTATTTCTTCATTGCGGCAGCGGAAGCGTCGAGCTTCTCAATGAGCGCGCGCAGCTTTTCCGCGTCGGCACGCGCGCCGTTCACGACGGCCTCGGGCGCCTTGGCAAGGAAGCCCTGATTGCTCAGCTTGTTCTCGATGCCGGCGAGCTGCTTTTCGGCGTTCGCCTTCTCCTTGGCGATGCGCGCAAGCTCCTTTTCAAAGTCGACCAGCTCTGCAAGCGGCATGAAGATGCGCGCGGCGTGGGTGTCGACCTCGACCTTGCCGTCTGCGTCGATGGCGGCGTCAGCCGGAACGATCGTCACATCGCTTGCGGAGGCAAGGCGCGTAAAGAACGGGATACCGGCGGTGAAGCTCGCCTCATTCGCGGTCGAAACGGTGTAGTGCACCTTCTTCGACGGGGCGACGTTCATCTCGTTGCGGCGGGCACGGATAGCGGTGATGGCCTCGATGACCGTCTGCATCGCCTCCTCCTCGGCGGGGAAGCTGAACTTTTCGTTGTACTCCGGCCACTTGGAGAGCATCAGGAACTCGCCCTCGTGCGGCAGCGCCTGCCAGATCTCCTCGGTGATGAACGGCATGAACGGGTGGAGCAGCTTGAGCGTCTCGATGAGGACATAGCAGAGGACGTTCTGCGCGTTCTCGCGCGCGGCGGGATCGTCGCCGTTGAGACGGTTCTTCGTCAGCTCGATGAACCAGTCGCAGTAGTTGTCCCAGATGAAGTCGTAGATCTTCGCGGACGCGACGCCGAGTTCGAAGGCGTCCATGTTGTCCGTGACCTCGCGGATGAGCGTATTGAGCTTGGAGAGGATCCACTTATCCTCGAGCTCCAGCTTTTCGGGCAGCTCGACGTGGTCGATCGTCAGGTTCATCATCACGAAGCGGCTCGCGTTCCAGATCTTGTTGCAGAAGTTGCGCATTGCCTCGCACTTTTCGACATAGAAGCGCATATCGTTGCCTGGGGAGTTGCCGGTGATGAGGTTGAAGCGCAGCGCGTCCGCGCCG
>DPGF01000003.1:0-1415 GCA_003522105.1 Oscillibacter sp. | reverse complement strand
CGGCCCTTGTCGTCGCGAACGAGGCCGTGGATGAAGACGGTCTTGAACGGTTCCTTCTTCATCTGCTCCATGCCGGAGAAGATCATGCGCGCAACCCAGAAGAAGATAATATCATAGCCCGTGACCATAACGGACGTAGGATACCAGTAGTTGAGGTCGGCTGCGTTCGTGTCGGGCCAGCCCATCGTGGAGAACGGCCAAAGCGCGGAGGAGAACCAAGTGTCGAGCACGTCCTCCTCGCGCGTCAAATGCTTGCAGCCGCACTTTTCGCATTCCGTCGGGTCTTCGCGCTTGACGTTGATGTGGCCGCACTCGTCGCAGTACCACGCGGGGATCTGATGGCCCCACCAGAGTTGACGGGAGATGCACCAGTCGTGCACGTTCTCCATCCAGTTGATATAGGTCTTGGTGAAGCGCTCGGGCACGAACTTGATCGTGCCGTCGTTGACGACGCGGATGGCCTCCTTGGCAAGCGGCTCCATCTTGACGAACCACTGTGCGGAGATGAGCGGCTCCACGTCGTTGTGGCAGCGGTAGCAGGTGCCAACGTTGTGGGAGTACGGCTCGGTCTTGACGAGGTAGCCCTGCTCTTCAAGGTCCTCCACCAGCACCTTGCGGCACTCGTAGCGATCCATACCGTTGTACTTGCCGCCGTTTTCGTTGATCGTACCGTCGTCGGCAATGACGCGGATAACCTCGAGGTTGTGGCGCAGACCCACCTCAAAGTCGTTGGGGTCGTGCGCGGGGGTCATTTTGACCGCGCCCGTGCCGAAGCCGATCTCGCAGTACTCGTCGCCCACGATGGGGATCTCGCGGTTCATGATCGGCAGAATGCAGGTTTTGCCGATGAGGTGCTTGAACTTCTCGTCCTCGGGGTTGACCGCAACGCCCGTATCGCCCATCATCGTCTCGGGACGGGTGGTGGCGACGACGATGTCGCCGCTGCCGTCAGAAAGCGGATAGCGGATATACCAGAGGTTGCCGGGCTTATCGACATACTCGACCTCCGCGTCGGAAAGCGCGGTCAGGCAGTGGGGGCACCAGTTGATGATGCGGCTGCCCTTGTAGATGAGGCCCTTGTCGTAGAGCTCACAGAAGGTCTCGCGCACGGCCTTGGAGCAGCCCTCGTCCATCGTGAAGCGGGAGCGGGACCAATCGCAGCTCGCGCCCATCTTCTTCTGCTGCTCGACGATGCGGTTGCCGTACTTTTCCTTCCATTGCCACACGCGCTGTAAGAACTTCTCGCGGCCGAGATCGTAGCGCGTCAGGCCTTCCTTGGTGCGCAGCTCCTCTTCGACCTTGATCTGCGTGGCGATGCCCGCGTGGTCGGTGCCGGGAAGCCACAGGGCGGAGTAGCCCTGCATGCGCTTAAAGCGCGTCAGGATATCCTGAAGCGTCGAGTCCATTGCATGGCC
>DPGF01000018.1 GCA_003522105.1 Oscillibacter sp. | reverse complement strand
CGCGCCCGCGAGATCACGCGCGCTTTTGTCGACCCCGCGTTCGATGGCTTCAAGCGCGAGTATTTCCCGCTGACCTATGTGTGCAACACCGAGTACGACGCCACGATGCCGAACGTGCTGGTCGCCTTCCCGCGCATCAGCGTGAAAAACGGCCTTGGCGAGTACCTCAGCAAGATGGGCATGACGCAGCTGCGCATCGCCGAGACCGAAAAGTACGCCCATGTCACGTTCTTCTTCAACGGCGGCGTGGAAGAGCCGTATCCCGGCGAGGATCGCGTGCTCGTCGCCTCCCCGAAGGTCGCGACCTATGACCTCCAGCCCGAGATGAGCGCCTACGAGGTCGCGAGCAAGTGCGTCGAGCGCATCGAGTCCGGCAAGTACGACGTGATTATTCTGAACTTTGCCAACTGCGACATGGTCGGCCATACGGGCGTGTTCGACGCTGCCGTCAAGGCTGTTGAAACGGTCGACGAGTGCGTCGGTCAGGTCGTGGAGGCAACGCTCAAGATGGGCGGCATCGCCATGATTACCGCCGACCACGGCAACGCCGAGCAGATGCTGCAAAGCGACGGCAAGAGCCCCATGACCGCGCACACCACGAACGTGGTGCCCTTCATTCTCTGCGGCGCCGGCACGGAGCTGCGCGAAGGCCGCCTTGCCGACATCGCGCCGACCATTCTCGACGTGATGGGCCTGGAAAAGCCCACGGAAATGGACGGCAAGACGCTGATCGTCCGCTGAAAAATCGCATTTGCCATGTTTAGAAAAAGCTCTGACGGTACAAACTACCGTCAGAGCTTTTTTGGCTTTTCAACTTCGCGCAAGCCGCGCAAGGCGGCGGAAAGGATGAAAACATGGCAGGATCGAACGGCCGCGCAAAGCGGCACTTTTTCGGCGGGACGGGCTTATACATAGCCCTGTTCCTCGGTGTGACGGCACTGGCCGTCGCGGGCTATTGGACGCTGCTGCCGAAAAATACGACGGACACAGAGACGGAGGAGGTCTCCTCGCAGCAGGAGCTTCCCGTGCGGGAGGAAGCGCCGCGCATGCCGGAGGCAAAGCTGCCGCAGCAGGCGGCGGAGCCGGAGGAGGATGTCACCGTGATGGACGAGGCGACCGGCGTGGAGGATACCGTCCCCGTCATGGAGAGCAGCGAAGAGGTGACGCCCGATGCGCCGCGGCTCGTGGTCGCGCCGCTTGTGGGGGAGGAGATCGCGGCGTTTTCCGTCGATGAACTGCGCTACAACGAGACCTTCGGCGACTGGCGCACGCACGACGGCATCGACATCGCCGCCGAGGTCGGCACACAGGTGCTCGCCGCGTGCAGCGGCACGGTGACGAGCGTGCGGGAGGACGACATGCTTGGCACGCTTGTGACCATCGCGCATGACGGCGGCTTTGAGACGACGTATGCCAATCTTCGCAGCTCGCCGGGGGTGAGCGAGGGGCAGTACGTCTCCGCGGGCGAGGTCATCGGCGCGGTGGGCAGCAGCGCCATCGCGGAGATCTCAGTTCCGGCGCACCTGCATTTTTCCGTGAAGCAGGACGGCGCGCCCTGCGACCCGAACGAGTTTCTGAACTGAAAGAAAACGGCTGAGCGTTCTTCGCTCAGCCGTTTTCTTCTGTGCGCTGTGATCCCGGACAAAGAAAGACCGCCTGAAAGGATCTCTTTCAGGCGGCGGAAGGCAGACTATCGTGTCAGCACGCAGACGAGGGCGACAAATTCGGCAAGCCCCAGCGCGGCGAGCAGAAGAATGCCGCCAAGGTGCGGCTTTTTCACGCGCAGGGGCGTGATGTACAGCACGCCGAGCAGAAAAAGTCCCGGCGCATAGACCGCTGCGCAGTTCAGGCGGAAATACTGCGCGGCAAGATAAAAAAGCGGCGCTGCAAGGGCGGAGGCCGTGACCGGCACGCCAAGGTAGCAGCTGCGGTTTTCCGCGGTTTTTCCCTGCCGCTCTTCCTCTGCCACGTTGAAGTAGGCGAGGCGAATGAGCGCGCAGAGCGCAAAAAACGACATGGCGGCCATGAACCAGAAGTTCTTGCAGCCCGTGCTCCAGCCGATGGCGGCGGGCAGCACGCCGAAGCAGACGAGGTCATTGAGCGAGTCGATCTGAATGCCGAAGCGCTTTTCCGCGTCTGTGCGGTTTGCCTTGGTGCGGGCGATGCGCCCGTCAAAGGCATCGAGCAGCCCCGCGAGCATCAGGTAGAGCATGGCGGCAAGCGGTGCGTTCTGCGCGGCGGAATAAATGCCGGCAAGCCCCAGCAGCAGCGAGAGATAGGTTGCGATGACAGTGTAGTCGTAAACTCCGATCATATAAAACGTCCGATCTTTTTTGGAATACAAAGCTATGATACCAGATAACGGCGAAAAAGCACAGTAAAAATGCTGCCAAGGTCACGGCTCCGCGCGGGAGCGCTCGATCACGCGCGCAAAACGCGCCTGATCGTAGATGACGGGGACGGGGTAGACGGGATTGGCCTCCCGGCAGGCCCACGATGCCATGAGGGAAATATCCTCGCTGCGAATGCAGTCGAAGTGGTCGGGGATACCCATGCGCGCGTTCATCGCGCGGATCTCGGCGATAAACGCCCTGGCGGACGCTTCCGCGCTTGCTTCCTGAATGCCGACGAGATGGGCAAGGCGGGCAAGGCGCGGATAGGCGGCGGCGCCGTAATCCTCCAGCACGATGGGCAGAAGCACGGCATTGGCAAGGCCGTGGGCCGTGCCGTACAGCCCGCCGAGCGTGTGCGCGATGGCGTGCACATTGCCGACGCTCGCGCGCGTGAAGGCCGCGCCCGCGTCGAACGACGCTTGCAGCATGGCCGCGCGGTCGGGGAGGGAAGCGCCGTCGCGGTACGCGCGCTCAAGGTGGGAAAAGATGGTCACAACGGCGCGCTCGGCCTGCTCACGGGTCTTGCGGGTGTTGTAAAAGCGGCTCAGATACGCCTCTACCGCGTGCGTCAGCGCGTCCATGCCGGTTTCCGCCGTGATGTGCGGCGGCAGCCCCGCGGAAAGCGTGGGGTCGAGGATCGCGTAGCGCGGGATAAGGCAGAGGTCGGAGACCGCATATTTGCGGTGGTCGCGTCCGGTGATGACGGCGGCGATGGTCGTTTCCGATCCCGTGCCGGCGGTGGTGGGGACGGCGATGAATGGCGGGATGCGGCGGCGAACCTTCAAAAGTCCTGCGAGCGAGGAAAGGCTCCTGTTCGGCCGGACAAGAAGCGCCGCGGCGGCCTTGGCCGCGTCCATCGGCGAGCCGCCGCCGATGACGAGGAAGCAGTCGCAGCGGTCGATGCGGTACTGTTCGGCGATTTTTTCGACCGTTTCGACCGAGGGGTTCGGCTCAACGGCGGAAAAGATGGAGAGCAGAATATCCTGCATATCCAGAACCTCCTGCAAGCGGCGGAAGTGCTCGTCCGCGCACTGGCGGCGGCTTGCGATGACAAAGGGACGGCGCAGGCTGTTCTCACGCAGAATGTCCGCCACGCGAAGAAGGCTCCCGTCTCCCGTATAGACTTCCGGCGTGCGCCAGGGGAGCAGGCGCGCACCTGCGCCGAAGCAGCACTGAAATGCGCGGCAGGCAAACGAGTTCATGGAACGATTCTCCTCTTCTCAGAATAACAAACTCAGTATAACACGAATCGGCGCATAAAAAAAGGGGCGGAATTGGATCCCGCCCCTTTTGTATTCTCTTTCAGCGGCTTACTCCTCGTCGTCCTCGGTCTCGATGATGCCGTAGCCGCCGTTGTTGCGGCGATAAACGACGCAGATCGCGTCGAGCGCATCGGTGTTGCGGAAGACAAAGAAGCTGTGGCCGAGCAGGTTCATCTGCAAGATGGCTTCCTCCACGCCCATGGGCTTGACGGTGAAGCGCTTGGTGCGCACGATGTCGAACTCGCCCTCCTCGTGCACCTCGAATTCCTCGGGCAGCTCGGGGAGCACCGCCTCGGCGCGCAGGTTCTTGGCAAGGCGGGTCTTGTTCTTGCGGATCTTGCGCTCGATCTGGGTCGTGGCCTCGTCGATCGCGCCGCGCATATCGCCGTCAGGATCCTCACACACCGCGCGGAACAGGGGGCCGCTCGCGCCGCGAAGCGTGATCTCGACAACACAGCGGTTCTTCTTTTCCACAGAGAAGGTCACGGAAGCCTCGGGCTCCTCTTTGAAAAACTTTTCCAGCTTGCCGACTTTTTTCTCGGCATAGGCCTTGACGGAATCGTTCAGGGAGATCTTCTTGCAGGTATAGGTGAATTTCATAGTGTTGGCTCCTTTCGTTGGTGAGGAAAGAAAAAGAAGACCGACGGGAGCTTCTTTTTCCTTTTCTGTATTGTAGCACGTATGAACGAAAATTTCAAATGAACGATATATGAATTGAGTATTCTTGTATATATTGACAAAATGTAGGGCGCACGACGCGAATTGACAAAAGGCGGCAGAAGGCGACAAAAGCTCCCATTGACGTTTGCGCGCGGGGCTTGTATCATAAGGATCGGAAGCTTTCCAATATCCCACCCGTTTGAGCCGCAGTCCGTTTGCGCCCGCGGCCCTTTTTTTGCCCGCACAGAAAAAAAGCGCCCCTCAGGGCGCTTTTCAGGATGATGCCGCTTAGTTGCTCACATCGTAGAAAGACTTCTCGCCCGGCGTGACATAGCCGAGCTGATCGCGCGCAAGCTCCTGCAAAAACTCAGGATCGTCGGCCTTTTCGAGCGCCGAGGCCAGCGCGTCGTTCGCCTGCTTGGCGCTGTCGAGATCGCTCTTGAGTGCCGTGAGCTGATTCTGCGCCGATTCGATCTGCGCTCTGAGGTGAATGAGCTGCACCCCCACGAGCGCAATCAGGATCGCGATGACAAGCACCGTGAGAAAACTGGTGTGCCTTCTCCCTTTTTTGACCTGTGCTGCCATGCCGCTGTTCCTCCTTTTTCCGGGTTCGGCGCAGTGCAAAACGGGCGCTGCGCTCATACGACTTTATTATAAGCCGGTTTCTGGAAAAAAGAAAGTATCTTTTGCAAAGTTTGGCAAGTTTACCATAAACTTTTTGCAGCCGCCGCAGCGGGGCTGCAAAAAGACGGAAAACAGCGAACAATACCTCCGCCCAGAAGTCCCACAGCGGGCGTAGCAGCCGCGCGCAGAGGGTAAAATAGCACACCGCGCCGAGCAGGGCGGCAAAGAGCATATAAAGCCGCAGCTCGCCCCCGCCGACGCGCAGCGCGAAGAGAAAGGTGAGAAGCGCGGCAAGCGCGCAGTAGAGCGCGTCGAGCGCGCCGGTCAAACGGCGCCTTGCCGCCCGCCGCAGCCGCACGGCGCGCAG
>DPGF01000091.1 GCA_003522105.1 Oscillibacter sp. | reverse complement strand
CCCACGGTGCTCAACAACGTGGAGACGTTTGCCAACGTCCCGCTCATCATCAAAAACGGCGTGGAGTGGTACCATAGCATCGGCACGGAGAAGAGCCCCGGCACGAAGGCCTTCGCCCTGACGGGCAACGTGGTCAACACAGGCCTCATCGAAGTGCCCATGGGCACGACCATTCGTGAAGTCGTTTTCGACATCGGCGGCGGCATTCCCGACGGCAAGAAGTTCAAGGCCGTGCAGATCGGCGGCCCTTCCGGCGGCGCGACCACGGCGAGCGACGAGCATCTTGACCTGC
This sequence comes from Oscillibacter sp., assembly GCA_003522105.1. GTDB lineage: Bacteria > Bacillota > Clostridia > Oscillospirales > Oscillospiraceae > Hominicoprocola. The sequence goes on along the minus strand of DPGF01000091.1, from coordinate 10,647 downwards.
CGCTCGACTTTGATTCGCTCAAGGGCATCGGCGCCATGATCGGCTCGGGCGGCCTTGTCGTCATGGACGAGGATACCTGCATGGTCGAGACCGCGCGCTTTTTCATGCGCTTTACGCAGAACGAGAGCTGCGGCAAGTGCGTTCCCTGCCGCGAGGGCACGAAACGCATGCTGGAGATCCTGGATCGCATCATTGCAAACGAGGGGAGTCTTGAGGATCTTGACCTCTTGCAGGAGCTTGCCAAAACGATCTCGGAAACGGCGTTGTGCGGCCTCGGCCAGAGTGCGTGCAAGCCCGTGCAGAGTACGCTGCGCCACTTCCGCCAGGATTATCTGCGTCATGTGGTCGACCATCATTGCCCGATCTGCAACGGCCGCAAGCGCCGCCTTGTCATTAAGCCCGAGCTGTGCAAGGGCTGCGGCAAGTGCAAGCGCAACTGCCCGATGGAGGCCATCTCCGGCGAGATCCGCATGCCGCACACCATCGACAATGATAAGTGTATCCACTGCGGCGCGTGCTGGGGCGCCTGTCCGTTCGGCGCGATCGACGCCATTGAAGAGGAGGGTTGAGAGACATGGCAAAAGGTATGATGATCGTTGACGGTCAGCGCGTCAACTTCGACGGCGAAAAGAATGTGCTTTCCGTCATTCGCAAGGCCGGTATTGAAATGCCGACATTCTGCTATTACTCCGACCTTTCCGTTTATGGCGCGTGCCGTATGTGCGTGGTGGAAGATGAAAAGACCGGTAAGATCGACGCTTCCTGCTCGATGGAGCCGCGCGACGGCATGCGCATCAGCACGAACAGCGCACGCCTTTTAAAGCATCGTCGCGTGATCCTGGAGCTGCTGCTCGCCTCGCACAACTGCAACTGCACCACCTGCGAAAAGAGCGGCCACTGCCGTTTGCAGGAGCTTGCCCAGCAGTTCGGCGTGCGCAGGATCCGCTTCCCCGATACGCGCGAGCACTACGAGATCGACAGTTCGTCACCCGCGGTGCTGCGCGACCCGAACAAGTGCATTCTCTGCGGCGACTGTGTGCGCGTGTGCGAAGAGATGCAGGGTATGGGCATTTTGAACTTTGCTTACCGCGGCAGCAATTTGCAGGTCATGCCCGCGTTCGACCGCAAGCTCGCCGAGACGAAGTGCGTGAGCTGCGGCCAGTGTGCCGCGGTGTGCACCACCGGCACCATCACCGTAAAAAACCAGATCGGCGAGGCGTGGCGCGCCATTCACGATCCGAAAAAGCGCGTGGTCATTCAGATCGCGCCCGCAGTGCGCGTGGCGGTGGGCGAGGCATTCGGCTTCTCTGCCGGCGAAAATGTGCTCGATAAGCTCGTCACGGCGCTCAAGCTCATGGGCGTGGACGAGGTGTACGATACGACGTTCGGCGCGGACTTTACGACGATCGCCGAATCCGAGGAATTCCTCGAGCGCCTGAAAAACGGCGGCCCGTTCCCGATGTTCACCTCCTGCTGCCCGGCATGGGTGAAATATCTCGAAAACGAGAACCCCAAGTATTTGAAGAACATTTCGACCTGCAAGTCGCCGATGGAGATGGTGGGAGCGATCTTCCGCGACAAGTACGCTGCGAAGGACGCAGCCGACGGCCGCACGACCTATCACATCGCCATCATGCCCTGCACGGCAAAAAAGATGGAAGCAGCGCGCCCTGAGTTCGTCCACGACGGACGGCCTGATGTTGACCTTGTGCTCACCACGCGCGAGGTGATCGATATGATGCAGGAGACCGGCATTCAGCTCTCCGAGCTGGAGCTGGAGTCCCCCGATATGCCCTTTGGCCTCGGCTCCGGCGCCGCAATCATTTACGGTACGAGCGGCGGCGTTGCCGAAGCGGTCGTGCGCCACTGCCTGCCCGATAAGAGCAAAAATGCCCTGCGTGAGATCAGTATTCTTGGCCTGCGCGGCGATGCGCCGATCAAGGAGGCGTCGGTCACCGTCGGCGATGCTGAGCTCAAGATCGCGGTCGTCAACGGGCTTGCCAATGCCAAGAAGCTTTTGAAGGACATCGACGAGGGCAAGGCGTTCTATCACCTCGTCGAGGTGATGACCTGCCAGGGCGGCTGCGTCGGCGGCGCGGGTCAGCCCTACGGACTCAAAAAGAGAAAGGAAAAACGCGGCGACGGCCTGCACCTTGCCGACAATGCGGCAATGTTCAAGCGCGCCGAGCGCAACCCCGTTGTGCTGCAGATGATGGAGGACTACGGCGAAGAGCGCTGCCACGAGCTGCTGCATGTGACGTACAATTCAAATCAGTGACGGTGTTACCGTACAATAGGAAGCGGAGCTGAATGCCGATGCATTCAGCTCCGCTTTTCTTGCTTTTTCCGTTAGTCGAATTCGAGCGCCGCAGTGCTCTTTTTGTGTACCTCGCCGACGATGGCGCTCCACGGGGCAAAGACGCGCAGCGCGTTCAGCAGCGGTTCGGCGTCCTCGCGCGGGAGCGCGATGAGCAGTCCGCCCGAGGTCTGCGGGTCGGCGGCAAGATCCAAAGAAACCTGCTCGCTGCCCGCCAGCACGGAAAGGTGCGGCTTGACATAGTCCATGTTGCGGTAAGCGCCCGCGGGGATAATGCCCATCTCCGCCATCGCGCGCGCGCCGTCCATCAGAGGGAGCGCCGCGCCGTGCAGGCGGATCGTGACGCCGCTGCCGCTTGCCATCTCATAGCTGTGGCCCAAAAGTCCAAAGCCCGTCACATCGGTACAAGCGTGGACATTTCCGGCGCTTCGCACAGCCTCGCCCGCTTTCTTGTTGAGCGTTGCCATGTGGGCGTAGAGCGCATCGCGCGCGGCGGGAGAGATCAGATCCGCTTTGATGGCGGTGGTGAGTACGCCGCTGCCGAGCGGCTTTGTCAGCACCAGCACATCGCCCGGCTGTGCGCCGATATTTTTGAGAATGCGGTCGGGGCGAACAAAGCCCGTGACGCACAGACCGTATTTCGGCTCATTGTCCTCAATGGTGTGGCCGCCCGCGATGATGCAGCCGGCTTCGACCGCCTTTGCGTGGCCGCCCTCCAAAATGGCGCGGACGTCTTCTTTCGGCAGACAGTTCGGCACGCACAAAAGGTTCATCGCAATCTTCGGCTCGCCGCCCATGGCGTACACGTCGCTCAGTGCATTTGCCGCGGCGATCTGACCGAAGAGGTACGGGTCGTCCACAATGGGGGTGAAAAAGTCGACCGTTTCGATGACAGCGACCTCATCGGAGATGCGGTAAACGGCAGCGTCGTCGCTGCGGTCATAGCCGACCAGAAGCGCAGGATCCGACACGTTCGGCAGATTTGCAAGAATTTCCGTCAGGGCACCCGGCCCCAGCTTGGCGGCTCAACCCGCCGCCCTTGTCATCTGCGTGAGACGCAGCTTGTCGTTCATGGCGCACACCTCCTTCAAAAAGCTGCCTTTATTGTAGAGAAGTGCGAAGCCTTTGTCAACTCCGGCGTTTGATCGCTGTCAGCGCGGAGAGAGAACGTGAAGCAGATCGAGGAAGCTCTCCCAAAGGTTCGTCGGCCGACCGTCGGAAATGACGAGGGAACCGGAAAGTTCCTCGCAGCGGACAAAATAGCGCTCGGCGGAGGAAAGATTCGTGAATTCGCAGCGCGCGGTGCGTCCGTCGACCTTGCAGACCATGGCCGGGTAGGGAGTTGTGACGTCGGTGATGTTCCAGAGCGTGATCGTGCCGTCCTGCGGCGTATCCGCGCGGAAGGTGACGGCGATGCGCGTGCTGTTCGTAAAAAGACGGCGGCCGTCGCAGCTGTCGGCAAAGGTGTGCACCTCTCCGGCGGCAAGGTTGCAGACGCTCTCTTCAACCACGGGAATGTAGGGGTGCTGTGCGCGGACAAGGTTCATCCACGCGGCGGCGGTGAGCGAGAGCAGTACAATCAGGACGATGACGCCGACAGTCAGGAGCGTACCGCGCTTCTGGCGGCGGTGCTTGACCTTTTGCGCATAGTCGGCGACGGCGGGTGGGTCGATGACTTGCGCGGCGGGAAGAAATTGTTCGCTTTTCATCCGCGCGAGCGTTTCGCGGCAGCGTGGGCAGCATTTGAGATGCTCCTCGATGAGCGCGCGACTTGCGTCCGAGCAGCTTTCGTCGGCGTAGAGCGGGAGCAGGTCGCCGATGACGCGGCAGTCAATGTTCATGGTGTTCCTCCATATCTTCAATCAGCTTGTCCTTGGCGCGGTAGAATGTGACCTTTGCCCAGGACTCGGATTTGCCGAACAACGCGGCGATGTCACGGAAGTGCAGCTCACCGAGCACGCGCAGCGTGAAGACCTCGCGGTACGGCTCCTTGAGCCGGTGCAGGGAAGCGTGAATGCGCATTGCCTGCTCGCGGTCGGCCAGCAGTTCAAAAATGTCGTCCGGCGCGGTGAGCTTGCGCGTTTCCTCGTAGGGGACGGTGCGCTTTCGTCGGCGGAGCTCTTTCATGAGGGCGTTTTTTGCGATCTGGCAGAGCCACGTTTCGACGCGGCAGTCGCCGCGGAACGTGTCGATGTGCAGATACGCCTGATAGAACGTTTCCGCCGTCAGCTCGTCGGCAAGTGAGGCGTCCTTGCTGAGCGAAAGCAGAAAACGGTAGACAACGGGTGTGCAGCGTCGACAGATCTCGTCAAATTCGTCCATGCAGGGCCTCCTTCCGATCATTTCTGCCTGTTAGAGCGCGGAGCGCGCAGAAAGATACAAACTTTTTCCCATTTTATCAACTTGATGGAACCGGCGCAAGGCAGAAAGCATCATCAAAAAATCCAATGATAGCGGGACGGTAAAAAGGAGAATCATAAAAGAAATTTACGGCGGGAGAAAAAAGTTGTGCCACTTTGCGCAGAATCTGTTATACTTAGAAGAAAATAACGGGTGTGATCCCGGCAAAGGAGCGATACGTATGAAAATCGAAGTCAATGCCATGGGCGATGCCTGCCCGCTTCCGGTCGTAAAGACGCAGAAGGCGATGCAGGAACTTACTGGCGCGGGAACGGTCGAAACGCTGGTCGACAACGAGACGGCGGTGCAGAACCTCGGCAAGCTGGCCGCAAGCAAGGGCTGTACGTCCGCGACCGAAAAACTCGGCGAAAATCAGTACCGCGTGACCATCACCGTGGGCGAGGACGCCAAGACGGACGAGGCGAGCGGAGAGTGCTTCACCTGCGGCAAGCCGAAAACAGTCGTGGTACTCTCCTCTGACAAGATGGGCGGCGGCAGCGATGAACTTGGCGGTGCGCTGATGAAGGCGTTTGTCTTTGCTCTGAGCCAGCAGGAGACCCTGCCCGATACCATTCTCTGTTACAACGGCGGCGTGAAGCTCGGCTGCGAAGGCTCGGAGTCGCTTGAGGATCTCAAGGGCATGGCCGAGCGCGGCGTGGAGATCTTAAGCTGCGGCACGTGCCTCAACTACTATGACCTCAAGGAAAAGCTTGCCGTCGGCGAGGTGACGAATATGTACGTCATCGTGGAAAAGATGAGCGGCGCGGACCGCATCATCCGTCCATGAAGATGATCTATCTCGACAATGCGGCGACCACGCTGCGGAAGCCGCCGCAGGTCATCGACGCGGTGGTGCAGGCGATGGGGAGCTTTGGCAACAGTGCGCGCGGCACACATGAAGGCTCGCTTGCCGCCTCGCGTGTCATTTACGACACGCGCTGCAAGCTTGCCTCGCTCTTTGGCTGTAAGCGGGCGGATCATGTCGCTTTTGCCTGCAACTCGACCGAAGCGCTGAATATCGCCATTCACGGCTGCATCCGCAGCGGCGACCACGTCATTTCGACGGACTTGGAGCACAACTCCGTGCTGCGGCCGCTCTACCGGCTGGAACGGGAGAAGGGCGTTTCGCTGAGCTTTGTTCCCGCGGACAGGCAGGGGAACATCGACTATGCGGATTTTGAGAAGCTTTTGCGCCCCGACACCAGCGCGGTCGTCTGCACGCACGCCTCGAATCTGACGGGCAATGTGCTTGATCTTACGCGCATTGGACAGTTTGCGCACGCGCACGGACTGATGTTCCTCGTGGACGCCTCGCAGAGCGCGGGCGTGCTGCCCATCGACATGGAAAAAATGCAAATCGATGTGCTGTGCTTCACCGGGCACAAGTCGCTCATGGGCCCGCAGGGCACGGGCGGACTGTGCGTGCGCGAAGGCGTAGACATTGCCCCGTGGAAGGTCGGCGGCACGGGCGTGCAGACGTATTCCGAGTCTCAGCCCGCGCAGATGCCGACGCGCCTCGAGGCGGGGACGCTCAACGGCCACGGCATCGCGGGACTTTCCGCCGCGCTCGACTTTTTGCAGGAGACCGGGATCGGCACGATCCACGCACACGAAACGGCGCTGCTGCGCCGCTTTGTCGAGGGCGTACGGAACATTCCGGGCGTGACGCTCTACGGCGACTTTGACTGCGAGCGCACGGCGGTCGCGGCGCTCAACATCGGCGACATGGACTCGGGCGAAGTGTCGGACATTCTGTCCGAGGACTACGGCATCGCGACCCGCCCGGGCGCGCACTGCGCGCCGCGGCTGCACCGCGCGCTCGGAACCGAAGGACAGGGCGCGGTGCGCTTTAGCTTCGGCTGGTACAATACGGAAGAGGAAGCGGACGCTGCCGTGCGTGCCGTTCGCGAGATCGCAACATGAGAGAGAAAAAACGCTGGCTCATCATCACCTTTCATACAACGGCCGCGGCCATCGCGATGGAAAAACTCTGCCGGGCGAAGGGCCTTCCGGGGCGGCTCATTCCCGTGCCGCGCGAGCTGACAGCAGACTGCGGCATGGCATGGCGCGCCGGAACGGAGGATCGCGCCACGCTCACGGCACTGACCAAAGCAGAAGGACTGGAGACCGATGGGTTTTATGAGCTGCTGCTGTGAAGAGCATGAAAAAAGAGACGCTGCAGCGTCTCTTTTTTATTCTTTCAGCAGCTTCATGCGCACTTTCCAGTCGGGGAGATACTGCGCGATCAGCGCGTAGAAAGCGGGGGAGTGGTCATGGTGGCGAATATGCGCAAGCTCGTGGACGATGACATAGTCGATGGCCTCGGGCGGATAGAGCATGAGCCGCCAGGAAAAGCAAATGCTGTTTTTGCCGCTGCATGAGCCAAAGCGCGTGCGCGCAGAGGTGATCTTGATGCCTGCCGGCACAAGCCCAATGACGGCGCTCCAATGGGCGGTGCGCCGGGGGAGATACTCTTTCGCTTGCGCGATGAGCGCTGCACGCTCGGAATCCGTCGGCTCGGGGTGGGCGAGGCGGCGCGCCTCTTGCTTTGCCCTCGCGCGCGCAAGCCAGCTTTCATGCGCCGCAACAAAGCGGTCGATGTACTCTTTTTTGACGCCGCAGGGCGCGCGGACGATGGCCTTTCCATCACGGTCCAACTGCAGCGACATCGTGCGCCGTTTGGCGCGAATGAGCGTATAGTCCGTCATTGGCCGATGTAGGTAAAGCGGCGGAAGGTCTTGCCGTCGCGCTCGACGGTTTCATTCCACATCCGCGCGGGGCGCACCCAAAGGCCAAAGTCGCCGTACAGCGCGCGGTAGACGACCATTTCCTCCTGCGTTTCGGAGTGGCGGGCGAGGCCGATGACCTCGTATTCGTTGCCCTTGAAGTGGCGGTAGCGCCCGGGCTTGATCTCATCCATGAAAAACCCTCCTGCGGTGATTTTTGGCAATAGTATAACACGAGGGCGCAAAAAAAGGAAGCGGCACGCGCCGCTTCCTTTTTGCTGTTTGGGGTTAAGTCTTAGTAGCTGCCGAGGTCGGCGGACTTGTCGCCCTCGACGCTGACGCCGAAGACATAGTCGTTGCCGGGCAGAATGGCGTTGAGAATGACGCCGCAGAGGGCCGCGATGGCAAGGCCAGAGAGCGTGACCGCTGCGCCGCCGATGGTGAAGGTGATGCCGCCGACGGAGCTGAAGCCGAGACCGCTGACGAACATGACCGCCGCAATGATGAGGTTGCGGGACTTGGTGAGGTCGACCTGATTCTCCACGATGTTGCGCACGCCGACCGCGGAGATCATACCGTAGAGGATGAAGCTGACGCCGCCGACGATGGCCGCGGGGATGGAGTTGACAAGCGCGTCAAACTTGGGGGAGAAGCTCAGAATGATGGCGTAGACGGCCGCGAGGCGGACGACGCGGGGATCGTAGACCTTGGAGAGGGCGAGAACGCCGGTATTTTCACCATAGGTGGTGTTGGCAGGGCCGCCGAACATGCCGGCAAAGGCGGTGGCGAGACCGTCGCCGACGAGCGTGCGGTGCAGGCCGGGATCTTCGATGAAGTTGCGGCCGGTGGTGGAGGAGATGGCGGAGATGTCGCCGATGTGCTCCATCATGGCGGCGATGGCGATGGGTGCCATGACGAGGATAGCGGAAACGTCAAACTTCGCGATGACGAACTTCTGAAGGCCGATGAGATTCGCCTTGTTGACGGCGGCGAAGTTGACGAGCGGCTGCATCACGCCCTCTGCATCGGGCAGCTGCGCGCCGCAGGCGCTGGCGATGAGGGCGACGATGTAGCTGCCGACCACGCCAAGCAGGATCGGAATGATCTTGACCATGCCCTTGCCCCAGATGTTGGCGACCACGATGATGGCCATAGCGACGAGGGCGAGCCACCAGCAGGTGGAGGCGTTATTGATGGCGGAGCCGGAGAGGTTCAGGCCGATCATGATGATCATCGGGCCGGTGACGATGGGAGGGAAGTAACGCATGACCTTTTTCGCGCCGAGCACCTTAAAGAGGAGTGCGAGCACGAGGTAGAGGAGACCGGCGATCACGATGCCGCCGAGCGCGTAGGCGAGCTTCGTTTCGGGATCGAGACCTTCGTAGGCGGGCATCGTTGCGACCGTGGAGAAGCCGCCGAGATAGGCGAACGAGGAGCCGAGGAACGCGGGGACTTTAAACTTGGTGCAGACATGGAACAGCAGCGTGCCGAGACCTGCGAACAGCAGCGTGGTCTGAATGGACAGCGGCAGGCCGTAGTCCTGCACGAGGATGGGGACGAGCACCGTTGCGCCGAACATGGCGAACATGTGCTGCAATCCGAGCACCAGCATTCTGGGGGTGCCCAGCTGGCGGGCGTCGTAGATGGCTTCGTGTCCGAGTTCTTTCTTCATGTGATTTTCCCTCTTTGCTTTCTTCGTATTTTTATTCTCATTTGAATAAACATGAACTGCGCCCCGTGCGGGCAAAAAAGAAGGCCGGTAAAGGCATTACCGACCAAAAGAAATCATATCAATAAAAACGGAAACAAAACGACCGGAGGTGAGATTTTCCTTTTTCGATGCGGTGCAGAGCATCATGGGTTCGTCCTCCTGTTTGCGTTTCATTGTTTTCGTCTGACCAAGGATACCTGAAAGCGGGGAAAAATGCAAGTTGGGATTTTCACTAATATAGTTGCAGAAGAACTGCCATTTTTGTGCAGAAATGCGCCGGAAACAGCAAAGTTTTTCCGGCAGGGGGTTGCCAAACACATTGCAATGATGTACAATAGCAATGCTCCCTATTGAAAGCATCTATAAGTGGGGGGACTTTTTTGAAAAGCGAGTGTGTGTTGTATGGAAAAGAAAAAAATGAGTCTGCCAAAGCAGATCGTACTTGCCCTGATCCTGGGTATTGCGGTCGGACTTATCTTCTATTTCATCGGTAAGCCCGAATTTACCACCAACTACTTGAAGCCCTTCGGCACGATCTTCGTCAATCTCCTCAAGTTCATCGTCGTGCCCGTCGTGCTGCTGTCGATGATCGACGGTATCATTTCAATGGGCGATATGAAGAAAGTCGGCTCCGTTGGCTGGAAGACGGTCGCCTACTTCCTCGTCACCACGGCAATCGCCTGCGTCATCGGCCTTCTCTTTGCGAACATCTTCAACAATGCCGGCCTGTTTCCCACGCTCGCGCTGGAAGAGGGCGCTGTGTGGGATAAGGCGACGAGCGCCAACTTCATGGATACGCTGGTCGCCATCTTCCCGAGCAATATGTGGAAGTCCTTCACGGAAGCCAACATGCTGCAGGTCATCGTGATCGCACTGATGTTCGGTGGCGGTATCCTCTCCGCGGGTGAGAAGGGGAAGCTTGCCAAGGATCTTGTCTCTACGCTCTACGCGGTCATCGAGCGCGTGATGGCCTTCATCATCTCCCTCAGCCCCATCGGCGTGTTCACGATGATGGCATGGGTCGTCGCCACGCAGGGCCCCGAGATCCTGACGTCTCTTGGTATCGTGCTTGGCTGCGCGTACCTCGGCTACATCGTCCATGCAGTCCTCTGCTACTCTTTCTCTGCCAAGGCCTTTGCGGGCATCAGCCCCATCACCTTCTTCAAGAAGGCTTCCCCCGCGATGATTTTCGCATTTACCTCCACCTCCTCCGCCGCTACGATCCCCCTGAGCAAGGAGTGCGCAGATGAGCTGGGCGCAGAGAACGATGTGTCCTCTTTCGTTATCCCCCTCGGCGCGACGATCAACATGGACGGTACCGCCATCTACCAGTGCGTTGCCACCATCTTCCTCGCCACCTGCTGCGGCATGACGCTGACCGCCGGTCAGATGGTCACGATCGTCGTCACCGCAACGCTTGCCTCCATCGGCACGGCCGGTACGCCGGGCGCGGGCATGATCATGCTTGCCATGGTGCTCGAGGCGATGAACAT
>DPGF01000102.1 GCA_003522105.1 Oscillibacter sp. | reverse complement strand
TCGAGTCGGCCATCGAGGGCATTCTCTTTGCCAGCGGCGAGCCGCTTGCGATCGACCGCATCTGTCTTGCGCTGGATCTCGACCGGCCGACAGCGGAGCAGGTGCTGCAAAAGCTCGGCGACTATTATGCCTTTGAGCGCCGCGGCATCCGCCTCATTCGCATGGAGGACAGCTATCAGCTCTGCTCATCGCCGGATTACGCGGATGTGATCCGCAAGGCGTTTGAGATCCGCAAGACCGCCAAGCTTTCTCAACCTGCGCTGGAGGTGCTGACGATCATTGCCTATTATCAGCCCACGACCCGCGCCTATGTCGATCAGGTGCGCGGGGTGGACAGCTCCTACACCGTGGGTCTTCTCTTAGAGCGCGGGCTTATCGAAGAGTGCGGGCGTCTTCAGGTGCCGGGGCGGCCGAGGCTGTACCGCACAACAAAAAAATTCCTGCGCGATTTTCACCTTGGGTCGCTTGAGGAACTGCCTGAAATGCCGGGGCTTGAAGCCGACGGTCAGCTCCGTATGACGGACGACGGCACAATCCTCGATCCCGGCAGCCTCGCGGCGAAGGAAGAGTCTCCCCTTACGAACGAAGGGCGTTGACAGATCGCTGACGAACGATTGAGAAGAGGGAGGTGGTCGATTGACTGCGTTAAAAGTGATTGGGATCATCCTGCTGATCTTTCTTCTGATCGGATTTCTCCGCGTGGGCGCGCTGCTGCGGTTCGGACAGGAGTTGAACCTGCGGCTCTCGGTCGGCCCGTTCCGCTTCAAACTGCTGCCGGCAAAGGAAAAAAAGGAAACGGCGCAGGAGGCGGCAAAAACAAAAAAAGAGGAAGAAAAGCGCGCGGAAAAGAAAAAGCGCGGTCTTCCCAAGCTCACAAAAGAAGAGAAAAAGGATCTCATCTCCACGGCACTTTCTGCGCTCAGAGAATCGGCGAGGCGCGCCTGCAAGCGCCTTCGTATCGACCCGCTGGAGATCCTTGTCGTCTTTGGCGGCAGCGACCCGGCGGAGATCGCGCAGACCTATGGCTATGCAAACGCCATGATGTGGGGTGTGATGCCGCATTTAGAGGATATTTTTCTGATCCCGGAACCCTCGCTGCACCTGCGCATGGATTACGGCGCGGAAAAAACGCGCGCAGAGGGAAGCGTCGGCTGCTCGCTTCGCATCCGCGATGGGCTGCGCATCCTCATTGCGTTGCTGTGGCCGCTGCTTAAATGGTATCTGCGCTATAAAAAGGCGCATAAAAACGACGCTCCCGCGGAAAAACCAACGGAGAGCGCACAACCGAACCACGAACACAATGAAAAAATGACAGCATAATAAAGAAAGGACGAACCACATGGAAAACATCGAAAAGAAAACGCCGCTCAATGACCTTATGGACACCACGATGGACAAGATCCGTGATATGGTCGATTCCAACACCATCATCGGCGAGCCGATCCAAACGCCCGACGGCGTGACCGTCATTCCCGTTTCCCGCGTGAGCTTTGGCTTCGGCGCGGGCGGCGGCGACTATGGCAAGACCGACACCGCGCGCTTTGGCGGCGGCGCGGGCGCAGGCGTCAAGGTCGACCCCGTTGCCTTCCTTATCGTCAAGGACGGCATGACGCGCGTGATGCCCGTGGCTATGCCTGCGGCAACAACGGTCGACCGCGTGCTCGATCTCGTGCCGGAGGTTCTTGACCGCATGCAGAATTTCGTGGACAAGAAGAGAGAAGAGAAAGATATTTACTGAATTCGGGCATAATAGGGGCATTCTGAAACAAGGAGTGATCCCATGCCGCGTTCTGCTCGATGCATTGCCGTATTTTCCATTGCTGTTCTTTTGCTGACAAGTGGTCTGACCTGTCAGGCATCGGCGCCCGAGCCTGCCGCTGCCGCTTACGTTCTGATGGAGGCGGACAGCGGGCGGGTGCTGCTCGCGCGCAATGAAGAGCAGCGCCGCAGCATCGCAAGCACGACGAAGATCATGACCTGTCTTGTCGCGCTGGAACACAGCACGCTCACAGACAAAGTCACGGTCAGGCGCGAGCACTTACGCGAAGGCTCGTCCATGTATCTTGCCGAGGGCGAATCGCTTACGATGGAAGAGCTTCTCTACGGGCTGATGCTGCCGTCCGGCAACGACGCGGCGGAGTGCATCGCCGCTTACTGCGGCGGAAGCGGCGGCAGTAAGCAGTTCGTCGCCTGGATGAACGAAAAAGCAGCGTCGCTCGGCATGACGCACACAGCATTTTTGAATCCGAGCGGGCTTGATGAATCGGGGCACGGCTCCTGTGCCCTTGATATGGCGCGCCTTGCGGCCTGCGCGATGCAGGATCCGACATTTGCGCGTATCGCTTCGACGCGCACAGCATGTGTCGGCGCGCGCACGATGACCAACCACAATAAACTGCTCGCTTCGTATCCGGGCTGCATCGGTCTCAAGACCGGCTACACCGGCGATGCGGGACGCACGCTCGTCACCTGTGCCGAGCGCGGCGGGATGCGCCTTGTCGCCGTCACACTGTATGATGGCAGCGATTGGGCGGATCACGCGGCGCTCTACGACTATGGTTTTTCGGCGTATCATCTGTGCTGCGGCGTGAAAAAGGGCGAAACTTACGGCAGCGTGAACGCTGCGGGGGAAGCGGTCGCCGCTGTGGCGGCAGAGAGCTTTTGTTATCCTGTTACGGAGGGAGAATCGCTGAGCGTGCGCGCCGAGCTGCCGCAGGCTGTTGCCGCACCCGTACAAAAGGGACAAAAGCTCGGTACACTCGTCATCTCCTGCGGAGAGCGCACGGTTGGAACGATCGACCTTGTGAGCGCGCGCAGCGTGCAGGCACAGGGAAGCAAGGAAAAAACGGAAAAGAAGAAAACGCTGGCGGAAACGCTCTGGCAGTTTCTGTCGGCGGGGTAAGGGGGGATCTTTCTGGCCGAGGCAAGAATTCAAAAACTCATCGCCGAAGCGGGACTCTGCTCCCGGCGCACCGCCGAGCAGTGGATCGCCGCCGGGCGCGTGTGCGTGAACGGCGAGACAGCGTTCATCGGCCAGAAGGCCGATCCCGACTCCGACCGCATCACGGTCGATGGCAACCCCCTTTCGCAGGAGGGGGAAAAGCGCTATCTCATGCTCAACAAGCCGCGCGGCTATGTCTGCACGCTCTCGGACGAAAAGGGACGGCCGACGGTCGCCGAGCTTGTGCGAGGCTGCGGCGAGCGTGTCTATCCCGTCGGTCGGCTCGACCTCGATTCCGAGGGGCTGCTGCTGCTGACAAACGACGGTGAATGGATGCATCATTTGCTGCACCCTCGCTATGAGGTGAACAAGACCTATGAGGTCAGCGTCGCGGGAGCGGTCAGAGGCGCGCAGGAAGCGCTCTCTTCGATGACGCGGCTCGATGGCGAGTCCGTTCGGCCCGCACAGGTGCGCGTATTGCGGCAGGGGAGGGACACCGCGCTTCTCTCCATCACCATCCACGAAGGAAAGAACCGGCAGATCCGGCGCATGTGCGCCGCCGCCGGATTGCACGTCAAGCGCCTCAAGCGCGTGCAGGAGCACACGCTCAAGCTCGGGGATCTTCCCGAAGGCGCGTGGCGCGACCTAACGGAGCAGGAACTCCTTGCAACAAAATGAAAGTAACAGAGGACGATCTTATGACGAAGAATATCTTACATAATATCGAAAAGAACATGAGCAGCTTTTCCAAGGGGCAAAAGCTCATCGCCCGCTTTATTCTGGAAAACTACGACAAGGCTGCCTTTATGACGGCCAGCAGACTCGGCAAGACCGTGCAGGTCAGTGAATCGACCGTTGTGCGTTTTGCCACCCAGCTCGGCTACGAGGGCTATCCGAGCATGCAGCGGGCATTGCAGGAGATGATCCGCGGCAAGCTCACGAGCATTCAGCGCATTCAGGCGTCCGATGGCGAGCTTGCCGGCTCCGATCTGATGACGAACGTTTTGCAGCGCGATATGGAAAAGATTCGCATGGCCATCGACCAGACCGACGGGGCGGAGTTCGAGCGTGTGGTCGACACGATCATCGGTGCGCGCCGTATTTACATCGTGGGTTTCCGTTCCTCCTCGTTCCTTGCAGGGTACTTAAATTTCTATTTCCGTCTGATCTTCGACAACGTCACCCTGGTCAACGGCGGTGCGGCTGGCTCGTTCGACCAGCTCTTCCGCGTCTCCAAGGACGATGTGGTCATCGGCATCTGCTTCCCGCGTTACAGCGAGCTTGCGCTCAAGACCATCCAGTTTTCGCGCGACCGCGGCGCGACGATCGTCGGCGTGACGGACAGCGAGATGTCGCCCATCAATCAGATGTCCAACTGCTCGCTGCTCGTGCGCAGCGAGATGATCTCGTTCGTCGACTCGCTCGCAGCCCCGATGAGCATGCTCAACGCGCTCATTCTGGCCGTTGCCAACAAGAAGGGCGCGGACATTTCCGCAACGTTCTCCGAACTTGAGCACATCTGGGAGCGCTTCGACATTTTTGGTAAGATCGAAGATGAATAAGGGAATCGTTGTGATCGGCGGCGGCGCGGGCGGCATGATGGCCGCGATCTGCGCCGCGCGCAAGGGTGCGCACGTGACGCTGCTCGATCCGAATGAGCGCCTTGGCAAAAAAGTAAACATTACCGGCAAGGGCCGCTGCAATGTGACCAACGAGAGCAGCTGCGAAGAGCTGCTTGCCCACGTGCCGCAGAACCCGCGGTTTTTGTATTCCGCGTTTTCCCGCTTTGACGGTCATGCCGCCATCGACTTTTTTGAAGGTCTCGGCGTGCCGCTCAAGGTAGAGCGCGGCAAGCGCGTGTTTCCGGTATCCGACCGTTCGTTCGACATCACCGCCGCGCTTGAGCGCGAGCTCAAGCGTCTGCGCGTCAAACTCGTGCGCGACCGTGCACTCGATGTTTCACTTGATGACGGGCATGTTGCCGCCGTCAGGGGCGAAAAGGGGAACTATCCCGCCGCTGCCGTCGTTTTGGCGACGGGCGGCGTATCGTATCCCGCAACAGGTTCAACGGGCGACGGCTTTCGCATGGCGGAGTCTCTCGGCCACACGGTCACGCCGCTGCGCGGCTCACTCGTGCCGCTTGAGGCGCGCGAATGCGCCCTTTTGCAGGGGCTGAGTCTCCGGAACGTTGCGCTGACGGTCTATGAAAACAATAAGAAGATCCATTCGGATTTCGGCGAAATGCTCTTTACGCACTTTGGCGTAAGCGGGCCGCTCATTCTTTCTGCGAGCGCGCACATGCGGCATTTCGACAAAAAGCAGTACCGGCTGGAGATCGACCTCAAGCCCGCGCTCGATGAGCAGATGCTCGACAAGCGCTTGCTGTCAGACTTTGAAAAACACGCCAACAGCGACTTCTGCAACGTGCTCGGAGCACTCCTGCCGCAAAAGATGATCGACGAATTCATCGACCGCTCGGGTATCCCGCCGCACGAGAAGGTGCATGACATCACGCGCGCGCAGCGCGAGCGCGTCCGCACGCTGTTAAAGCATTGGACGGTCAACGTCACCGCGCCGATGCCGGTTGAAAACGCCATCGTTACCTCCGGCGGCGTCAAGGTGGGGGAGATCGATCCGAAAACTATGGCATCGAAAAAGATCGAAGGGCTGTACTTTGCCGGTGAGATCATCGACGTGGACGCCTACACGGGCGGCTACAATTTGCAGATCGCCTGGGCGACCGGCAAGGCGGCGGGCGAGGCCGCCGCAGACGCGCTGCACGCAGAGTGAAGCGCGCATCATCTATGTAGAGAGGGAAGAACCAAACCAATGAAAGAGCATTTTTCCATTGCCATCGACGGCCCCGGCGGCGCGGGTAAGAGTTCGCTTGCCAAGGCCGTTGCCAAAAAGCTGAGCATTCTGCATGTCGATACGGGTGCAATCTACCGTACCATCGGCTATGCGGCATTTGCGCGCGGACTGAACGCCAAGGACGAGTCTCAGATCGCGCCGCTGCTCAAGACGATCCGCATCGACATGGCCTTCGACGAAGCGGGCAGGCAGAAGATGCTGCTTGACGGCAAGGACGTGAGCCGCGAGATCCGTCTGCCGGAAATTTCAATGTATGCTTCGAACGTTTCGGCACTGCCGTGCGTTCGCGCGTACCTGCTTGAAATGCAGCGCGACATTGCGCGCAAAAGGAGCGTCATCATGGACGGACGCGACATCGGGACGGTCGTGCTGCCGGACGCGGATCTGAAGATCTACCTGACGGCTTCCGCCGAGGAGAGAGCGCGCCGCCGTTGTCTGGAGCTTTCCGAGCGCGGCACGCCAGAGCCCTATGAAGCAGTGCTGCGCGAGATCAACGAGCGCGACGAGCAGGACATGCACCGCGCCATCGCGCCGCTGCGCGAGGCGGCAGATGCCATTCGCCTTGATACCTCGGCGCTCAACTTTGACGAAAGCGAGCAGGCTCTGCTCAAACTCATTCAGGAGAAACTGCAATGAAGATGATTTTCTTTGCGATTATCTGGCTGATCGGAAAGATCCTGCTCCTGCTCTACCGTGTGGACGTCAAGGGACTTGAGAATCTGCCCAAGCACAGCGTGCTGCTGTGCCCGAACCATTCAACGGACTTAGACCCCGTGCTCATCGGGCTGTGTCTGCCGCTCGACTATCATCTGCACTTCATGGCAAAAGCCGAGCTTTTTGAAAAGCCCGCGCTCGCGTGGCTCATTCGCACGCTCGGTGCGTTCCCCGTGCAGCGCGACGGAAGGGATATCCAGTCGGTCAAAACCGCGATGCAGGTGCTCCATAAGGGCGAAAACCTGCTTATTTTCCCCGAGGGAACGACCATTCGGAATGGCGTTGGCTATCACGACGGTCTCCCTGCGCACGCGCACGCGGGCATCGCCATGATCGCCGTGCGCACGGGTGCAACGCTCGTGCCGGTCTTTTGCGACGGGCAGAAGAAGCTCTTTCACAAAACGCGCATCATCTTTGGTGAGCCGTACACGCCCGAAGTCACGGGCCGGCGCGGCACATCGGAGGAACTGCAGGCCATCGCTGATGAAATGCTGCGCCGGGCGTATGCCCTCGGCGGTCAGCAAGTGGGGGGCGCTCCGCTGTGAAAGTCATCTTGGCTGAGACCGCCGGCTTTTGCTACGGCGTGGAGCGCGCGGTGAAGCTTGCGCAGGAAACGGCAAAAGCGCGCGGCGGCGCAATGCTCGGCAGCATCGTGCATAACGCAGGCGTTGTGCATGAGATCGAAGCGCGCGGTATGCGCCTTATCACCTCTCCCGAGCAGGCAAGAGCAGGGGAGACCGTGCTCATCCGCGCCCACGGCGAGCCGAGGGAAACGCTGGAGCGGCTGCAAGAGCGCGGAGCGGAAGTCGTGAGCGCCGTGTGTCCGCACGTTGACCGTATCCGCAAGCTTGCCCGGCAGGCGGAGGACGAGGGACGGCGCGTCATCCTGATCGGCGAGCGAAATCACCCCGAGGTGGAGGGCATCGCCGGTTGGTGCAAAGAACCGCTCATCTTCGAAAATGTGCAGGAAGTTGAGGATTTTCTTAAAGATCGACCGGATTTTGCCTGTTTGCCCAGTATTTTGCTGGCGCAAACGACCTGTATTCGTGCGCTTTGGGAAAGTTGCGTGAATTTTCTAAAAAAAGAGTGTACAAATCTGAAAATCAATGATACAATATGCAATGCTACGCAGAAACGTCAAACTGAGGCGGCAGAACTTTCCGCCAAGGTGGACGCGATGGTGGTTGTGGGCGACCGAAGAAGCGCCAATACAAGGCATTTGACCGAGATTTGCAGAGAGAACTGCGGGAGAGTCCTCCAGATCGAATCCGCAG
>DPGF01000005.1 GCA_003522105.1 Oscillibacter sp. | reverse complement strand
TTCTGCTTCAGCTCGCCCTCGATGCGGCCGAGCTCGACCTCCGCTTCTTTGCGCTTCTGTGCGCCTTCGCGCTGAATGTTCACGACTTCGTCGAGCGTGGAGACAAGCTGCTCGTTCGTGTGCTGCAGTGTCTCGATATCGACGATGCTGCGCTCGGCCTCCTTGGCCGTGGCGATAGTGCCCATCTTGAGCATATCGGCATTCTTCTTGAGCAGCTCATTCGTCGTCTGCGCCACGGCGCTCTGCGCGGCCGTCGCCTGACGGCTGTGCTCCATGCCGAGCGCAAGCACCATCTGGCTCTTCCAGAGCGGAATGGTGTTGACAAGCGAGGACTGGATCTTCTCGACCATCAGCGTGTCGTTGTTCTGCAAAAGTCTCGTCTGCGGGCCCATCTGGAGCGACACCATGCGCGTCAGTTCCAGGTCGTGCAGTTTCTTTTCAAAGCGGTCACACTTCTGTGCGTAGTCGTTGTAGGCCTGCGCGTCCTCAGCAAGGCCGCTCGCCTCCGCCTTCTTGCGCAGCTCCTCGAGCTCGCCGGAGCGGACTTCCGCAAGGCGCTTCTTGCCCGCGATGATGTACATCGTGAGTTCCTTGTAGTATTTGAGATTCAGCTCATACATCTGGTCGAGCATTGCAATGTCCTTCATCAGCGCGACCTGATGCTTTTCAAGCTCGGATACGATGCGGTTCACGCTCGTTTCGGTCTTGCCGTACTGTGCGCGCATCAGCTCAAGCTTGTCCTTCTGCTTGTGGAAAAGACCGGCAAGCCCCTTCTTCTCTTCTTCCTGGCCGAAGCCCTTGACCTCAACAACGAGGTTCGAGAGCGTTTCGCCCACGCCGCCCAGATCCTTGTTGCGCACAGAAGAGAGGGCACTTTCCGAGAACGTCGCCACGCTCTTCTGCGCGGCCACGCCGTAGTTGAGTACGAGGTTC
This sequence comes from Oscillibacter sp., assembly GCA_003522105.1. Classification (GTDB taxonomy): domain Bacteria; phylum Bacillota; class Clostridia; order Oscillospirales; family Oscillospiraceae; genus Hominicoprocola. Next base: position 5,071 of record DPGF01000005.1, on the reverse strand, counting down.
GTGTCCTTAATGTCGATCTTCTGGGCAAACTCGTCGACAGCCTTCTTCTCCTGCTCGGAGAGCATGCTCTCGTCTACCTTGACCGGCTCGACTTCCTTTTTCTGCTCCTGCTCGGGTTCGGGCGCGTCCGGGGTGAGCGTCAGCTCAGGGACGGCTTCCTGCGCCGCTTCGGTGGGGTTCAGGGTCAGCTCGGGCATCATGTTGTCACTCATATCATTTCTCCTCCGTATTCTGGCTTTCCGCCTGTTCCTTTTCGTGTTTTTTGATGCGCTGGATGCGGCGCAGGCACAGCAGTGTGGCCATCGCCCAGATCGCCGTGGAATAGTATAAGCTGCTCTTGTGCAGGCGCAGCGCGCCCACAAGGCTGACCACACACATCACGGCAAAGACCGCGCAGAAAACGGGGTCGAGCCACACGCCCTTGAGCCGCTTGAGAATCCATGCATTGACCTTGGCGTTGAACGCCATCACTTTCTTTCGCATCGTCTTCTCCTTTACAGCTCGAGCTTGATGTCGCCCTGCGAGGCGGTCGCCGTGCCGCCGCTTGCCTGCACGCCGTCGCCTTCGCTCAGCCCCTCGCGCTTCATCATGTTTTCAAGCACCGTGATGTCGGTGGAAATATCCATCGCCTCGCTGCCGAAGAGCATATCGAGCTGCTTTTCAAAGGCGGCGACGATGGTACTCATCATGCTCTCCACACGCTGCATGGTGTTATCGATATTCTCACCGTTCACACCCTGCGCGCCCATGCGGTCATAGGCATTCAGGAGCTTGAGCGTGGTGGGCAGATAGTAGTCCATAAATTTGCGGATCTGCGGCAGCTTTTTGGGATCTGCCTTGACCTGCGCGAAGATCTTCGCGCTCAAATCCTCGAGCCGGTCGATGTCGGCAGAGATCTTCGCGTCCTTGATGGAATCATTCAGACGCTTCATCTCGGAAATGGCAAGATTGCCGTCCCGGATCATCTTGTCAAGCTCCGGATTCCCGGTGGTCTCCTCCTTTTTCGGCGGGTCAGGCACGGTGACCTCCACCGTGCCGCACACGGCGTTCATAATGAAGAACACCACCCCCGACACGACCGCCACAAAGAGGAAATGCGGTACGCGGTAGAGCGGGAACAGCAGCGCATAAATGACCCATGTTCCCGCCGCGGCATAATAGGGAACGGTGGATCTGCGTTTGACGGTTGCCAAGGCGATCGCCTCCTGTTTTGTGAAAAATTTTACTGGTATATGATACCACAACGCTGCGTTGCGGTCAAGCAAAGCCCGCACGCAAAAATGGGGCGGCGTCCTGTCGGACGCCGCCCCACTGCTGTATTTTTTTATTCGTTTCGAATGGCTTCGAGTGCCGAGATCTTGACTGCCTTGTTCGCCGGCTGATAGCCGGACACAAGGCCAACCAGCACCGAGAACACCAGCGCAAAGATAATAAGCTCCGGCTTGATGACGGAAACGCGCGTCACGTTTTCTCCGCCGATGAGCGCCTGCTTGATGAGTTCCCACGTCACTCCCCCGCCGCCGAACGCGCCGAAGGAGAATAGATTGATGCCAGCGGAGATGATAAAGCTGAAAATCAGTCCCAGCACGCCGCCAAGAAGGCCGATGCTGCCCGCCTCCATCAGGAACATCGCACGGATATCGCGCACATAGCAGCCCAGCGCCTTCATGATGCCGATCTCTTTCGTGCGCTCGGAGATGGACATAATCATCGTGTTCGTAATGCCGATGGCCGCGACCAGAAGTGAGATCGCGCCGAGACCACCGAGCATCAGCTCGATCTGGCGGGTCTGCTTGTTGAGCTCGTCGCGCAGGCTCTGCATGGAATAGGTGCTGTAGCCCAAGTCCTTGATGGACTGCTCCACATCCGCCACGGCGTCGAGGCTCTCAGCCTTGACATTGATGGACGAATACTCGAACTTCGTGTCGGTCTTCCCCGTCAGATCCTGAATGAGCGACTTGAGCGCATTGATGTCCATCATCACGCCGTCGTTCGTCTCGTAGCCCTTGCCCTGATCTTCCTTCAGAACGCCGACGACCTTGAGATCGACGCTGTAGGGCGTCGTCTCATTGCCGGAGTCGTCCCAGGAGGTCAGGAGCATCTTCACGTCCGTCTTGAGCGGGTCAAAGAACGGGTCGGGGACATTTTCCGTGTCGATATTGCCGTTTTCGTCCCAGTTCCAGCGGCTGACATAATTTCTGCCGTCCGGCATGAGCGTATCCTTAAAGGTATAGGCAAAATACTGGCCCACGACCACCTCGTCGCTGCTCTGCGGATAGCGCCCCGCGATCAGCTCAAAGCCCATGTCCTCAAGGGCGCTCACGTCAATGCCGACAAAGGTGCCCCAGTCGGCGCTGTAGCGGTCGTTGATGCCCGCCTTGAACGAAATGTTGTAGTTGTCGAGGCTTGCCTTGGGCATGACGGCCTGCACGCCCGCGATCTCGTGGAAGCTCTCCACCGCCTTTTCGTCGAGCTTGGTCTGGTTCGCTTCGCCGGTATTCTGGTTGTAGCCTCGGTAGACCTGGATGATGGAAAGGTCTCCCATGTTCTTGAGCATCTGGTCGTAGGACTCCTGCATGCCCGCGCCGATGGAGACCATCACGATGATGGACGTGCAGCCGATGAACACGCCCAGCACCGTCAGGATCGTGCGTCCCTTGCGCCGCGACAGGCTGTCGAAGCACATTTTCAGGATATCTGCGAATCTCATTTGTTCTGCTCCTCAGCACCCGTGGCCGCAGTCTCCTTGTTTTCAGCCGCGGCGTCCGCTGCCTCCTTCTTCTCCTCGGCAAGCTCCTCTTCGTCCCACTTGTCCCAGAGCGCCTGCTCGGCCTTCTGCTTGGCCTTCTTCTTGCGGATGCGCAGCACGATGAGAAGGACGATGAGCGCAGCAACCACCGCGATGATGACGTACTTCCACGGGAAGGTGCTTGCCGGCTCGGGGTCGATCATGCCGGGATCGTCCATGCCGGGGTCGGCCGGCTCGTAGGCCATGGCTTCGACCGTCGCTTCAAAGACGCGCTCTTTCGTGTTGCCGTTGGAATCCTCGTAGGTGATAACGATCTTGACCTGATTCTCGCCCTCCAGCTGCGGGGTCACGGCGAAGGCGATGGTGCCGTTCTTGCCGCCGTCGATCGTGCCGACGCGCTGATAAGGCGTGGGAGAATCAATGTCGCCGGAGATGGTCGCATCAACGTTGCTGATGGCGCTCTTGCCCTTGTTGACATAGTCGATGGTCAGGCTCGTTTCCTCGCCGACGTAGCCGGTATAGGAGGTCTTGGGCTCGCTCAGCTCAAAGCGATCGGGCTGGTAGAGCGGCACGCTCAGGGAAAGCGTTGCACTGCCGGATTTTCTTGCGTTCTGATCGACGTATTCGTAGGTAACGGCGATCTGCACGTTCTGTGCGCTCGCGCTGATGAGCTGTGCGGCCTTCATCGGCACGGTAACGCTCTTGCTGCCGCCCGCGGCGACGGAATCAAAATAGAAGGTGTTGGTCGAGCCGTTGAGCATCAAATCGCTGCCGCCGGTGACGGTGACCATGACGTTTTCGATCGCAAGCTTCTTGCTGGTGTTGGTGAAGCTGAAGCTCAGGTTCGTGCCCGAGCCTGCCGCAACGGACGAGCCGCCGTAGTTGTACTTTGAAAGAATGACAATGGGCGTGGGGCTTGCGATATCTTCATTCTGCCCATCGTTGCTGACGGCGGAAAGAACGTTGACGCTGCCCGACGCACTGCCGTTGGTGAGCTGCGTGCCATCGTCATAGTAGAACGACAGCGAGGCGTCGATCGTCTGCATCTGGGACTCGACCTTGTCGAGCGCCTTGACCGTTACGTTGACGGCCGTATCGCGGCCCGCACGGATATCGTCGAGCATGTAGTCCTGGCTGCCCATGATGAGGAGCGAACCGGAGGATTTGAGCGTCAGAATGGGGTCGCGCATGGCGGTGGTGCCGGCGTTCTGAATGTAAACGGTGATGACTTTCGTCTCTCCGGCAGCAATGGCCGAGACCATGCCGTCAGAATTGAACACGGCGCGCGGCGCGGGGATCGTTTCCGGCGTCGGCTCAGGCTCCGGCTTCGGCTCGGTGTAGGGCACGCACTCGCGGACAGGCACACTGTTGCCGTCCTGATAGGCACTTGTCAATCCATCTTCACTGCTGTAATAAATTGTAAAAGCAAGGCGCTTATCACTATCACCTGCATAAGTCAGATTGCTGAATGTAACTGTATAATCTCCGTTCTGACCATCCGCAACTGCATCTGCCGTACCGCCCTGAAAACTGTCAAGGCCGCGCACAACACGAATCTTGCTGCTGCCGCCGTCTGTACGGGACAAATGCACCGTGATATTCACACTGTCGCCGGTGTAGATGCTGCTCCTGCTGGCTTCGTAGCCGGTGATCAAAAAGCTGGTCGTCTTCGGTACAGTAATCGGTTCTTTATCTCCGTCGCTTTCGCCAGTCGCTTTAGCGACATTTATCGGCAGCAGCGCCGCGCACAGCACAAAGGCAAGACAGAGCGAGAGCAGGGATCTTGTGATGCGTTTCATAGTTCGATTTCCTCCGTTATTCGATGTAGGGGGCGGCGTCGATCTCCGCCTTGACCTGGTTTTCTACGTTGCTGACGATCCTGCCGTCGATGAGCGTCACGATGCGGTCGGCATATTCGGTCATCTCCGGGTCGTGCGAGACGAGCACGATCGTCTGGTGGAAGCGCTTGGCAAAGCCGCGGATCATGTGCATGACCTCTTTCGTCGTCCTTGTGTCGAGGTTGCCGGTCGGCTCGTCGGCAAACACCACCTCGGGGTGCGTGACGAATGCGCGCGCGATGCCCACGCGCTGCTGCTGACCGCCGGACATCTGGTTGGGAAAGTGATCCATGCGGTCTTTGAGTCCCACGCGGCAGAGCATTTTCTTTGCCTCGAGCAGCCGCACGTCCGGGTCGATGCCCTTGAACATGAGCGGCATGGCGACATTTTCCGCCGCCGTCAGCTCCGGCAGCAGGTTGTAGGACTGAAAAACAAAGCCGATGTGCTTCTGCCGGAAGGCCGCGAGCTGATTTTCGTTGAGCTG
>DPGF01000119.1 GCA_003522105.1 Oscillibacter sp. | reverse complement strand
TTTACAAATCGCCCGACATGAAGCCGCCGCGCAGCCAGCGGGCGAGGTCGGCCGGCGAGCCGGGCACGCCGACGGTGGCAAATTCCGTGCGCGAGGGCACCATTTCGGCATCGTCCGAACTTTCCGCCCATTGGACGCGCTGCAAAATTTCGTCGGTGCAGTTTTCGAGCGGGCCGTCCGGCGCTCTCTTGTATTGGAGGAGGATCGTCACGCAGCGGTTGTCGCTCGTCCAGCGGCCGAAGTTCGTGGTGGGCTTGCGCCACTTCCAGAGGCACTTGTCCCCGCGCTGCTTTTTGAGCTTCAAGTAGCCGTTTTCGATGTCCTGCGTGCAGCGCATGAGCCAGATGACGTGGTAGCCCGCGCGCTGAAAATGGGAGCAGACGTCGAAAAAATGCTCCTCCATCAAAAGCCCGTCTTGCAGCATCATGGCGAAGTGGTTGATCTGCACGTAGGCGGTGACGGTACGGCCGTCGACCGTGATGGGGACGTTGCGGCACTCGGGCGGGACGATGGCGCGCCACTGCTCACGCCACGCGGAGGCGGAGGACTGGACGAGGGGCGGCGTTTTCTTTTTCCAAAACAGCATGACGAGACTCCTTATCCGTTATTTTGTCACAATTATACCGGAATTTGAATGAAAATGCAAGTTTGATCGCACTTTCCCGACACGCGGGCGGGGAATGCTTGCTATTTTTGCGAATTCATGGTATTCTACTATGGTTCTAACGGCGTTCGACTTTCTTTGCAAGGAGAAACGGATATGAAGCTCGATCACAAGCGCACGGTTCTGGTGGGATTGGCGTTTTTTTCCATCTGCGCGTTCTGGCAGATGTACGACAACATTATCCCGCTGATTTTGACCCACACGTTCCAGCTGGACGAGACCGTCTGCGGCGCGATCATGGCGGCGGACAATGTGCTGGCGCTGTTTTTGCTGCCGTTTTTCGGCGCGCTGAGCGACCGCACAAGCACACGCATCGGACGGCGTATGCCATTCATCCTCGGCGGCACGGCGTGCGCGGTGGTGCTGATGAATCTGCTGCCGCTTTTTGACAACGGCTACGCCGCGACGGGGGAGAAGGCAAAGCTCGTGCTGTTCGTCGCCGCGCTGGGGCTGCTGCTCGTGGCGATGGGGACGTACCGCTCGCCCGCGGTGGCGCTGATGCCGGACGTGACGCCCAAGCCCTTGCGCTCACGCGCGAACGCGATCATCAACCTGATGGGCGCGGTGGGCGGCATTACCTATCTGCTGACGGCGGCGCTGCTGTATCCCAACAGCAAGACGGCGGGGGTTCAGCACGTGAACTATCAACCGCTGTTTGTCGCGGTGTCGCTGCTGATGGCGGCGGCGGTCGCGGTGCTGTACTTCACGACGAACGAGCCGAAGCTCGCCGCGGCGGAGAAGGAGTACGAGGCGGCGCATCCCGAGCAGCAGCTTTTGGAAGAGGAGCCGGACGGGCGCGAGGAATTGCCAAAGCCTGTCAAACGCAGCCTTTTGATGATACTTTTCTCCATCGCGCTGTGGTATATTGGCTACAACGGCGTGACGACGTGGTGGACGACGTATGTGGCGCGCGTGATGGGGCAGGGCCTCGGCGGCGCGTCGACGTGTCTGCTCGTTGCGACGGGCGGCGCGATCGTTTCGTACATTCCGGTGGGGCAGCTCGCCTCGAGGATCGGCAGAAAAAAGACCATTCAGGGCGGCGTGCTGCTGCTGGCGGCGTGCTTCCTCTCGGGGTATTTCCTCACGACGCACTATCAGCGCATCACGGGCGTGATGTTTGTCGTGTTTGCGCTTGTGGGTCTTGCGTGGGCGGCGATCAATGTCAACTCGCTGCCGATGGTCGTGGAGATGTGCAAGGGCAGCGACATCGGCAAGTTTACGGGCTATTACTACACGTTTTCGATGGCGGCGCAGGTCGTGACGCCGATTTTGGCGGGCACGCTCTTAAAGCACATCAGCTACAGCGTGCTGTTCCCGTATGCCTCGTTCTTCGTGGCATGCAGCTTTGTGACGATGTGCTTTGTGCGCCACGGCGACTGCAAGGTGGAGGCCAAAGGCGGCCTTGCGGCATACGAGGACATGGACGCAGACTAAACGAATACAAGAAGTGATTTAAAATGAAAATTTTACCGATCGTTGTCGGTATCTGCCTGATTTTGGCGCTTGCGTGGGCGATTTTACTGCGCGCGCGGCGTGGGTCGGAGTCGATGCGCGCGATGCGGCAGTTCCGCTATGCGCACCGGGGACTTTACGACAAGGCGGCGGGGATCCCGGAAAATTCGCTCAGCGCGTTTTCGCGCGCCGTGGCGCACGGCTTCGGCGTGGAGCTTGACGTGCATCTGCTGCGCGACGGGACGCTTGCGGTGTTCCACGACAGCGACATCAGGCGCATGACCGGGCGCGCGGGCTATCTGGAAGATCTGAGCGCGGAAGAGCTCGGAGACTATCCGCTGGACGGGACGGGGGAGACGATCCCGCAGTTTTGCGATGTGCTCGCGCTGTTTGAGGATACGGGGCTGCCGATCATCGTGGAGCTGAAGAGCTTCCGCGATAACTATGCCGCGCTGACGGAACGCACGATGCGCGAGCTTGACAAGTTCCGCGTGGTCTACTGTGTGGAATCGTTTGACCCGAGGTGCGTGGCGTGGGTCAGAAAGCACCGTCCCGAGGTCATCCGCGGGCAGCTGAGCCAGAACTTTTTGAAAGATCGCGGCAAGCTGAGCCTGCCGATGGCGTTTGCGACGACGCATCTGCTGAGCAACATCATGGTGCAGCCGGATTTTGTCGCCTATCGGTTTAAGGACAGAAAAAAGTGGGCGCCGCGGCTGTGCCGCAGGATCTACGGCGCGCAGCGCGTATATTGGACGGTCCGGTCGAAAGAGGAGCTTTCGATCGCGGAGAGCGATGGCGCGATCGCTATTTTTGAGCATTTTCTCCCCTGAGTGGGCTTCGCTTTGGAAGAGCGGATGAAAGAGGCAAATCCAGAAAAAGGAAGAAAAATTTATGGCAGAACAGAAAAGACGCTGGGGCGACCGGCGCGACGCGACGCTGCTGCGGGATACCGATGCGCTGCATTTTATCATGGGCATCATCTATCCCAACCGCGCGGACAACGAGGCGTACATCGCCGAGCGGGTGAACCTTGAGCCGATCAAGGCGTACATCGCGGAGAAGAATTACGAGGGCATCCCCTTTAAGTACACGTTTTTCCACGTGATCCTGACGGCGCTCGCCAAGACGGTTGTGCTGCGGCCGAAGCTCAACCGTTTCTATGCAAACGAGAACTACTACCAGCGCAACAAGGTGACGGCTGGCTTTGTCATCAAGAAGGAGTTTGCCGACGGCAGCGAAGAGGCGATGGCTCTGCTGGAGATAAAGCCTGAGAGCACCATCGACACGATCCACGAGGAGATCCACCAGGAGGTTGCGGCCTGCCGCGAGCAGAAGAAGGTCAACACGACCGACAACAGCATGAACGTGCTCAACAGCCTGCCGCGCTTTCTTTCCAAGGCGGCGGTGCGATTTATCCGCTGGCTTGACAAGCACGGCTGGTGCCCCGATTTTCTGATCGGGAAGGACCCGAACTACAGCTCGGTGTTTATTTCCAATCTCGGCTCCATTCATCTCAAGAGCGGCTACCACCACCTGACGAACTGGGGCACGAGCTCGCTGTTCTGCGTCATCGGCGAGAAAAAGTGGACGCCGCTGTACGACGAACACGGTCTTGTTGAAATGCGGGAGACGGTCGATCTCGGCCTCACCGTGGACGAGCGCATTGCCGACGGCTATTATTACGCGAAGAGCGTGCGCCTTTTCAAGTATCTGCTGGAGCACCCCGCCCTTCTGGAGCGGCCGATGTCGGAGGAGGTAGACTATGAGTGATACGATCGTAAAGACCCCGTGGAAAGATTCTATGGGCGAGGTGCCGATGCACCTTGAATACTTCGACGGCTCGATGTTCGAGGCCGTGGAGCAGATCGCCAAGAAATATCCGGGCAACATCGCCTTTACCTTTATGGGAAAGTCGACGACTTACCGCCAGATGATCCGCGAGATCGAGCAGTGCGCCAAGGCACTCAAGACCATCGGCGTGCGCGAGGGCGACAAGGTGACCATCGCCATGCCGAACTGCCCGCAGGCCATCTATATGTTCTACGCCGTCAACCTCGTCGGCGGCATTGCGAACATGATCCATCCGCTCTCGGCGGAGAAAGAGATCGAATTTTACCTCAACGCCTCGGAAAGCGTGGCGGCGGTGACGCTCGATCAGTTCTACAACAAGTTTGAAAAGGTGCGCGAGCGCACGAAGGTCGTCAACATGATCATCGCAAGCGTGCGCGACGCGCTGTCCCCGACGATCAAGGCGGGCTATATGCTCACCGAGGGACGCAAGATCGAGAAGATCCCCGAGGACGCGCCGGTCATCATGTGGAAGGACTTCATGAAGCTCTCCCGCTCCTGCTACTATAAGACCTATAAGGTCAAGCGCGAGGGCGCGGACCCCGCCGTGATCCTCTATTCCGGCGGTACGACCGGCACAACAAAAGGCATCGTGCTGACGAACAAGAATTTCAACGCCCTCGGCCAGCAGGTCATCGCGGCGAACCCGATGTTCCGCCCCGGCGACCGTATGCTGGCGGCGATGCCGCTCTTCCACGGCTTCGGCCTCGGCGTGTGTGTGCACACGATGCTCTCTCAGGGCGGGCGCTGCATCCTGATCCCGCGCTTTACGGCTAAGAGCTATGCCAAGCAGATCGTGAAGTACAAGTGCAACTTCATCGCCGGTGTGCCGACACTTTATGAAGCGCTGCTGCGTCTGCCGAGCATGGACGGGGCGAACCTCAGCTCGCTCAAGGGCGTATTCTCCGGCGGCGACAGTTTGTCGATCGAGCTGAAGAAGAAGTTCGACAAGTT
>DPGF01000057.1:7785-8045 GCA_003522105.1 Oscillibacter sp. | reverse complement strand
ATCATCTGGGAAAGGGACGCCATCACGCCGTTTTTCATCAGGCACTTGACGACCTCGGCGCCCGTCTTCTTCATGCGGGAGGCCAGCTCGCCGACGGAGATCTCGTCGGGAATTTTGACGGTCAGCGGCGTCTTCTTCGCGATCTCAAGCTGCAGGCGGCGCATCTTCTCGGCCTCCTCCTGCTTGCGCTTGCCGGAGAACGGCTGCTGACGGTTGTTGCGGTTTCTGTTGTTGCGGAACTTTTCCTTGCTGCCGCGCTC
>DPGF01000057.1:376-7490 GCA_003522105.1 Oscillibacter sp. | reverse complement strand
TCCGGCACGCGCGTCGTGGGATGCTGCGTGGCGGTGGACTTGCTCTGCTGCTGCACCGGCTGGGTGTTCTGCTGCGGCTGGACGGGCTTGCCCTGCTGGCCCTGCTGGGGCTGGGGACAGCTGCCGCCGTTATTGCCGTTATTGTTTCTCGGCTGGTTCTGAGCGTTATTCGCCTTGGGCTGACTCTGCGCGGGAGCGGCCTTGGGCTCGGGCTTTTTCTGGGGAGCGGACTCGGCGTAGATCGACTCGATCTTCACCTGATTCTTCTGTGTCAGATGTTCGAAGATCAGGTTGATCTCATCGGCAGACAACACCTGCGAAGGCTTCTTGCTCCCGTCCTCATAGGTACTCAGAACGGACAGAATGTCCTTCGACGCCATGCCGAAGTCCTTTGCCAGATCGGATACCTTGTTCTTGTTCATTGTAGTAGCCAAATTACTGCACCTCCGTGTGTTGTGATCTCTGCTTACTGTCTTTCTTGACGCTGCCCTTGCCCTTCTTCACAGGGCGGGCGTGGGCAAAGCGCTTTGCCGCGCGCTGCTTTTCCGCGGCGCGGTGCGCCTTTTCGCGCTCGGCGCGGGTGCGCCCGTGCTTGACCGCGCCTCTCGGGCGCTTGCTCTCGATCTTTTCCGCGCTCTTGGCCTTTGCGGCGGGAGCGGGCTGCGGCGGCTCTTCCTGATGCGGCTTTTTCTTGCCGGCGCGCAGGTTTTTTTCGTGCTGCTTGAGCTCCGCCCGGCGCTCGGCAGCGCGGGCTGCCTTGACAGAGAGCCGCTTCGCCGCCTCGCCGTAGTGCGCTTCGTCGCTCTCAGCGAGTTTTTTGGCGATGGCCTCGGCAAAGCCGATGTCCGTCAGCGCCAGCAGCGCGCACGAGGTGCGCCCGAGCGCTTTTCCGAGCGCTTCCTTCGTTGCCGGGATCTCGAGGCAGATGCACTCGCCCGCGTCGCCAAAGTGCTTGGCGCGGCGGCGGGTGTTCTCCGCTGCGTCGGAGGCGATGAGAATGAGGCGCGCGTGCTTGCTTCTTGCCGCCGCGCCGACCGGTTCCTCGCCGACCTCCAGCTTTCCGGCCTTTTTCGCAAGGCCGATGAGATTGAGCAATTTATCCACCGTTTGCCATCTCCTTTTCCATTTCTTCGTAGACGCCCTCGGGGATGGCCGTGTCCAGCGCGCGCTCCAGCGCGCGGGACTTGCGCGCCCGCTTGAGGCATTCGCTGTTCGGGCAGACGTAGGCGCCGCGTCCGGGCTTTCTGCCCGTAAAGTCGAGCGACACCTCGCCTTGCGGCGATTTGACGGCGCGGATGAGCGCGCGTTTGTCCTTCATCTCGCGGCAGCCCACACACTGGCGCTGCGGGATCTTCTTCACTTTCTGCATGAGCCGCCCTCCTTATGATTATTCTTCTTCCTGATAGCTCTCGGGCTTGATGTCGATCTTGTAGCCGACAAGGCGCGCGGCAAGGCGCGCGTTCTGCCCCTCCTTGCCGATGGCAAGGGAAAGCTGATCGTCGGGCACGATGACGCGGCAGGCCTTGCCCTCTTCGGCAAGGCGCACGCTGATCACGTCCGCCGGGGCGAGCGCCGCGGCGATGTACTCCGCAGGGTCGTCGCTGTATTTGATGATGTCGATCTTCTCGCCGCGCAGCTCGTCAACGATGCTGTTCACGCGCTGGCCGTGGGGGCCGACGCAGGCGCCGATGGGATCAACGTTCTCGTCGTTGCTCCACACCGCCATCTTCGTGCGGGAACCGGCCTCGCGGGCGATGGAGCGGATCTCGACCGTGCCGTCGTAGATCTCGGGCACTTCGAGCTCGAACAGGCGCTTGACAAGGCCGGGGTGCGTGCGGGAGATGACGACCTGCGGGCCGCGGGACTGGCGGCGCACGTCGACAAGATAGACCTTGATGCGCTGACCCTCGACCAGCTCTTCGCCCTTGACCTGCTCGCCGGCGAGCAGCAGCGCGTCCGTCGCCTCCGTGCCCGTGCCGATGCGCAGGGAAGCGTTGCCCGTGCGCGGATCGATGCGCGTGACGACGCCGGTGAGGATCTCGTGCTGCTTGGAGTTGTATTCGTCGTAGACCATGCCGCTCTCGGCCTCGCGCAGGCCCTGAATGATGACCTGCTTGCCGTTGCCCGCGGCGATGCGGCCGAACTCGATGTTGTCGACCGGGAGGTTGACGATGTCGCCAACATTATACTTGGCGGAAACGGCCTTGGCTTCGTCAAGGCTCATCTGCGTGCCGGGATTCTCCACCTCTTCGACGACTTCCTTCTGCACGAACATTTTCAGCTCGCGCTTGCCCTCGTCCACGTCGACCACCACGTTTTCCACGCCCTCGTGGTCGCGCTTGTAGGCGGTGGTGAGCGCCTGAACGATCTTATCCATCATAAAGGTCTGGGAAATGCCGCGTTCCTTTTCCAGCATCGCAAGTGCCGCGAAGATTTCATCACATTTCATGGGTCTGCTCCTTATTCTCTATCATCAAAGTAATTGGTATATCCGCTTAAAAATCGCAGCGCAGGCGCACGAGCGCCACCGTGTCCTTTTCAAAGCGCCGCTCCTCTTCGCCGATGCGCAGCGTAACAGCGCCGTCTTCATAGCCCGCAAGATCGCCGGAGAACTCCTTGCGCCCGTCAACGGGCTTATAGGTCTTTAAAAGCACGGGCGAGCCCATGAACTGCGCAAAGTCGCCCGGACGCTTGAGCGGGCGCTCCGCGCCGGCGGACGCCACTTCGAAAATATAGCTCGACTCGATGGGATCGGCCTCGTCGAGAATGTCGCTCAGCGCGCGGGAAATGGCCTCGCAGTCGAGAATATTCACGCCGCCGTCCTTGTCAATGTAGATGCGCAGGTACCACTGCCCGGCTTCGCGGACGTATTCCACATCCCACAGCTTGCAGCCCTGCTCCTCGACGACGGGGAGCGCCAGCTCGCGCACGGTCTCTGTCACTTTTTTCATCTGATTCCCTCGCAGTTTGTGTTTTTTCCGAAATTTGCAAAAGAAAGAGCGGGCCAAACGGTCCACTCTGCGTTTCCTGCATCAATAAACATAAGTATAGTATCACACCGAGTTTGGGATTGCAAGCGTTTTTCCTCGTTGTTTTCGGCTTTTTTGAAAATAATTGCGTCATTTTTCATTATTTTTTGCGCACTGCACACTCTTTACTTGCAAAGCAGCGGAAAGTGTGCTATAAGGATAAGACTTTGACACAAGAAAGAGAGAGGGATCATTTTATGGCGCATACCGCCGCGCTCGATATGACGCAGGGCAGCCTCAGCCGTCAGATCATCGGCTTTTCCCTGCCGCTGATGTTTACCAACCTTTTGCAGATGCTCTTCAGCATGGTCGACCTTGCTGTTGTCGGGCGTTTTTCCAGCTCTGCCGCCATGGGCTCGGTCGGCTCGACCACAACGCTCATTTTCCTGTTCACGGGCTTTCTGATGGGTCTTGGCAGCGGCGCCAACGTGCTCGTCGCCACGCACTTCGGCGCGCGCAACGAAAAGAATGTGCGCGAGTCCGTCCACACGTCGTTCCTCGTGTGCCTGATCGCAGGCTTTTTGATGCTCGCGCTCGGGCTTATCTTTGCCCGTCCGCTCCTTGAGCTTCTCAACACGCGCGAGGATCTCATCGACGGCGCCGAGCTCTACCTGCGCATTTACTTCCTCGGCATGCCCGCCGCCGCGCTCTACAACTACGGCAGCGGCGTTTTGAGTGCCATCGGCGACACGAAAACGCCGCTCATCTACCTCTCCACCGCAGGCGTGCTGAATGTTATCCTCGACCTCGTGTTCGTCATCGGCCTCGGCATGTCGACCGACGGCGTGGCGCTTGCGAGCATGATCTCCCAGTGCGTTTCCGCGGGACTCATCATTCTCTCGCTCGCGCGCAGCAAGGATATCTACGGGCTGAATGTGAAGGAGCTGCGCTTCCACAAGGACAAGGCGATCCGCGTGCTGGCCGTCGGCGTGCCCGCAGGGCTTCAGAACGCCATCTTCTCGGTCGCCAACCTCTTCATTCAGGCGGGCATCAACTCCTTCAGCACCGTCGTGGTCGAGGGCAACTCCGCAGCGGGTAATATCGACAACCTTGTCTACTCCGTGATGAACGCCTTCTACATCGCCTGCTCGAGCTTCGTCGGGCAGAACTACGGCGCTGGCAAACCCCGCCGCGTGATGAAAAGCTACCTTCTGACGCTCGCCTTCTCCGCGCTGGCCGCAGAGTTCCTCGGCTGTCTCTTCTTCCTCTTCGGACACGAGTTCCTCTCGCTCTTTACCCCGGAGGCTCCCGTCATCGAAGCGGGTCTTGAGCGTATCCGCGTCATGTGCTTCGTCTTCCCGCTATCGGGCCTGATGGACTGCACCACCGCCGCCTCGCGCGGACTCGGCAAGGGGCTTTGGCCGATGGTCTTCGTTTTCCTCGGCTCGTGCGTGTTCCGCGTGATCTGGATCTACACGGTGTTCGCCTACTTCCACACGATCCCCTCTCTCTATATCCTCTATCCCTTCTCCTGGATCCTCACCGGCGCGGCGGAGATCGCATATTTCCTGTACTGCTACAAAAAGTACGTCAAGCCGCTCGACCGGGAAACTGCATAAAACCATATAAAAAGAGCTGTCCGAACGGACAGCTCTTTTTTCCTCGGGTGCAGAATAGTTCACAGCTTCTGTGAAGCGGCCAACGCCCGATTTTTGTACGCCGGCTGCGCGGTGACTTCCTCCAGCACCGTGATCTCCTCCGGCAGCGGCGCCTCACCGCCGTACTGGAACAGCACTGCCTTTTCCACACTGAACGGGTACACGTCGATCTCGCAGCGGCGGTCGGCAAAGATGAAGCGGTACTTCGTCTTATGCACGGGTGAGAGCGCCGTGTCGCGCTCGAGCAGATACTTTTCATACTGTTTTTTCGAAATAGGACGCTCGGTGTCCCATTTTTCGCCGTCCGGCATCAGGTGCTTTTCGGTGTAGAAATACAGCGTCTCCGCACCGTTTCCCTGCCGGCGCACGCGCCGCTCGATGTTCGGGTTCGTCATTACAAGATAGGTCTGCGTCATGTCGATGGCCGCGGCGCGGTGTGCGCGCGCGAACGCCGCCATGTCAGGCATGGCGATGAGATATTTCCGCTTTTCCGCCATCGGCTCCACCTCGCCCACGGCGCGGTAGATCTCGCGCAGGGCGCGCTCGATCTTGCGGTTGAAGTTCGCGTCGTTGTCGATGATGCGAAGATTGGGGTGTGCGCTCCACGCGCGCAGGGTGCGGTCGTCCATTTCTCGCGCGTACTCGATGGACTCCGTGCGCGCGTTGTTGGCAAGGTCGTAGGCGAACTCCGCGCCCTTGGCGCAGGTGATGAGGTGGAGCACCAGATCGTAATTTGCAAGCACGCGCTCCTCGGTGCGGCCATCAAAGCGGGCGATGACCTGCGCGAATTCCTCATCCGTCACATAGGCCTTGTCGTCCATCAGCGCGCGGTCATAGAGGATCAGAATGTTCTCCTCGGGCACGAGCTGCGCCGCGTCGAGCGCGAGCTTTTCCTTGTGGATCTGGTCGGCGACGACAAAATCCTGAAACGCGAGCATCGACATACAGCCGCCGAACGGCTTGATGCCAAAGCCGGAGATCAGCTCCGTCGCCGTTTCGGGGATCGTGATGACGCGCCAGCCGTCCTCCTGCTTAAATTCCTTCAAAACGCGGCTGACGAGCGTCGTTTTGCCCGCTGCGGGACCGCCCGTGAGGACGACCTTCGTAATGTGCTTGGCCATAAGTCACGCTTCCTTTCCGCTGAAAAGATAGTCGCGGAACTGCGCAACGGTCTTAAAGCAGAGGCCGCAGTTCCCGCGCATGAAAGCTTCGATCTCGGGAATGTCGTTCGACCAGAGCGCGGCGGCAAAGGGGACGTTCGCCGCGCGCGCCATGTCGTATCCGGGCTTTAAGTCGTCGAGCACGAGCATCTCGCCGGGTGCAAAGTGCAGCTTTTCCATGATGTCGAAAAGCGCACAGGGCTGGGGCTTACGCCGCTCCTTCGGCACCTCCCAGCCGTAGACGAGCTCCGGCTCGGGAAGGCCGTTTTCGCGGTAGTCGCGCAGAATGTTCGGCGAGAGGGAATGCGACACCACGCAGATCGTGCCGCCCGCATTCACGTAATCCCACAATAGCTCGCGCATGCCCGCATAAGCCTGCGGCACGTGATGCTGTACATATTCGTGCCAGTAGGCCTGCTCGTGCTTCATGTCGTCCTCGGTCATGTCGACCTCGCCGTGGAAAAATTCGTATACGCCGGGGGAGAAGTTCTTGAGGATATATTCCTCCAGCGTGTAGCGCTTGGCCTTGGGGAAAAACTTTGCCGTGTACTCGGCAAAGCAGGGAAAATGCACCGTTGCGGTGGAGTTGACCACGGTATCATCGTGGTCAAGCACAAGGCAGGGAAATTTCATAGGCGCTCCTTTGGATCGTTTTTTCAAAGTATAGCACATTGCCCGCCCGTCCTGCAAGGGCGGAACCATGCGCGCCCGCACCGGGATCGCCGAAACGAAAAAAAGAGCCGTCCTGTTGGACGACTCTTTTTCAAAGCGTTGTTCCTTATTCGGTGACGAAGGGGAGCAGAGCGATCTGACGGGCGCGCTTGATGGCCTCGGTCAGCTGACGCTGATGCATCGCGCAGGTACCGGTGGTTCTGCGGGGCAGGATCTTCGAACGCTCGGAGATGAAGCGGCGCAGCTTGGCGGCGTCCTTATAGTCGATATACTCGCACTTGTCAACGCAGAACTGGCACACCTTTTTGCGCTTGCGGTTCGGGCCGCCGGCGCGAGGGGCTCTGTTTTCGCGTTCCATAGCCATGGATGATTCCTCCTTATCAGAATTGGGGTTTTCGTACCCTCATTAGAACGGCAGTTCGCCGTCCTCTTCAATTTCGGCAAAGCCGCCGCTCGCAGGAGCAGTGTAGCTCTCAGCAGGGGAGCCGTAGGCGGGGGGCGCATAGTCGCCGCCCGACTGGCTGTCGCGCTTGCTGTCGCCGAAATAAATGTTGTCGGCAACCACTTCCGCACTGCGGCGGTTGTTGCCATCCTTGTCTTTCCAGTCGCGGATCTGAAGCCGGCCCTCGACCACGGCCATGCGGCCCTTGGTGAA
>DPGF01000057.1:0-183 GCA_003522105.1 Oscillibacter sp. | reverse complement strand
GGCCATGCGGCCCTTGGTGAAGTACTGGCAGACGAACTCTGCGGTCTGGCGCCAAGCGACTACGTCGATGAAATCGGTGGCCTTCTCGCCGCTCTCGCGGCTCTTGAAGTCGCGGTCCACCGCGACGGAGAAGGACGTCACCGCCGTGCCGTTCTGCGTGCGGCGCAGCTCGGGATCACGGGT
>DPGF01000083.1:713-7905 GCA_003522105.1 Oscillibacter sp. | reverse complement strand
ATGGGCGGCGCAACGTTCCCGACTCACGTTAAGATCTCCGGCGGTATCGGCAAGGTCGACACGGTGATCATCAACGGCGCGGAGTGCGAGCCCTACATCACCGGCGACCATCGCGCGATGCTCGAGCGTCCCGCTGAGATCATCGGCGGCTGCTGCTACCTCGCCAAGATGTTCGGCGTGAACAAGGTCGTCATCGGCGTGGAGGACAACAAGAAAAACGGCATCGAAGCCCTCAACAAGATCATCGCCGAGCAGAAGGCTCCGGTCGTGGTCGAATCGCTGCGCTGCCGCTACCCGCAGGGCGGCGAAAAGCAGCTCTGCCAGGCCATCACCGGCAAGCAGGTGCCCCCGGGAGGTCTTCCCGCGAACATCGGCTGCGCCGTGTTCAACATCAACACCACCATCGCCATCTACCATGCCATCAAGGACGGCATGCCCGTGGTGCGCAAGGTCGTTACCGTGTCCGGCAGCGGCGTTGTGGAGCCGAAGAACTTAGAGTGCCCGATCGGTACGCCGGTCTCCCTCCTCTTCGATGCCTGCGGCGGTCTGAAGGACGAGACATTCAAGCTCATCGCCGGCGGCCCGATGATGGGTATGGCGCAGGCGTCCGCCGATTTCCCCGTTGCCAAGGGCACGGGCGCGGTGCTGGCGTTTGCGGGCAATGAGAACAAGGTCTCCGCCGACCCGACCTGCATTCGCTGCGGCCGCTGTGTCGAGGCCTGCCCTATGCACCTTGAGCCCCTGTACCTTTATTTATATGTGCAGAAGAACCGCATCGAGGATCTCGAGGCTGCCCACGTGATGGACTGCATCGAGTGCGGCGCGTGCTCTTACATCTGCCCCGGCAGACTGCACCTGACGCATTCGTTCAAGGTCGGCAAGCAGAAGGTCAAGGAAGCCGCCGCCAAGGCCAAGGCCGCGGCAGAGGCTGCCAAGGCTGCCGAAGAAGCAAAGAAGGAGGCTTAAGAGATGCTGAATGATTATAAGGGTCTGAAGCTCATCGCTTCCTCCAACCCCCATATCCGCAACAATGAAGATACGCGCTCGATCATGCTCGACGTGGTCATCGCGCTCTGCCCCGCGCTGCTGATGAGCGTGATCCGCTTCGGGTTCCGCGCGCTGATCGCAGTCGTCGTCTCCATGGCGTCCGCCATGTTCTTTGAGTGGCTCTACCGCAAGCTTCTGCACAAAACGCAGACGGTCGGCGACCTCTCCGCTGCCGTCACCGGTATGCTGCTGGCGTTCGTCAGCCCCGTGACGCTTCCGTACTGGATGCTGATCGTTGGCAACTTCTTTGCCATTTTTGTCGTCAAGCAGCTTTACGGCGGCCTCGGCAAGAACTTCCTGAACCCCGCGCTCGCCGGCCGTGCCGCGCTCGTCGCGTGCTATACGAGCCAGATGACGAGCTGGATCGACCCGAGCACCAAGGCTGCGCTCTTCGGCGGCGCCGACGTGGTGACCGCTGCGACCCCGCTTGCCATGATGAAGGGCGGCGAGTTCGAGGCGCTGACCGCGCAGTACAGCCTGTCTGACATGTTCATCGGCAAGATCGGCGGCTCCATGGGCGAGATCTCCGCGATGATGCTGCTCATCGGCGGACTGTACCTCATCTTCCGCAAGGTCATCTCCTGGCAGATCCCCGTGGCCTACATCGGCACGGTGGCAGTTCTCACGTTCCTCTTCCCCCAGGGCAACGACGCGCTGACGTGGATGCTCTACAACGTGCTCGGCGGCGGCCTGTTCCTCGGCGCGTTCTTCATGGCGACCGACTATGTCACCTCTCCCGTGACGAAGAAGGGCCAGCTGATCTTCGGCATCGGCTGTGGTCTCATCACGGTGTTCATCCGCTACTTCGGATCCTATCCCGAGGGCGTTTGCTACTCCATCCTTGTGATGAACTGCTGCACCTGGATCATTGACAAGTACACCAAGCCCACCCGCTTCGGCGTGGACAAGAAAGCGGCAAAGGAGGCGGCAAAGAAATGAAGATCGAAGGTAAATTCATTTTCAAGGTAGCAGGTACCCTGACGGCGATCTCTCTGGTCGTCGCGCTGCTGCTGGGCCTGACCAACATGCTGACCGCGGACAAGATCGCGGCCATCAACCGCCAGAAGACGGAAGAGGCGCTCGCCAAGGTCGTCTCTGCGGCCGACTGCGAGTTCCCGCCCGTCGAGGAGATCCCGCAGGCGGTCATCGACGCGGCCAACGCCCAGGGCGGCAAGCTGAGCGAAATGTATGAGATCCTCGTCGGCGGCGAGAATGCGGGCTATGCCTTCAAGATCACCGCAAGCGGTTCTCAGGGCAACATCGAGATGATCGTCGGCGTGGACGCCGACCTCGCCGTCACCGGCGTTTCCATCGTCAAGGCTTCCGAGACCGCAGGCATCGGCTCCAAGGTCATCGACAATGAAGCGACCTCCGCCGGCACCGGCGCGCTCGATCAGTTCGTCGGCAAGTCCGGCGCGGGCACGCTCGTCGTCAAGCAGAACATCGACGCCGTCACCGGCGCGACGGTCTCCACCAAGGGTGTGACCAAGGGCGTTAACGCAGCCCTCGCCGCTGCTGAGGCCATGAACTGAGAAAGGGGGAACGATCTATGAATTTTAACAAACAGCTCAAAGACGGTCTGATCTACCAAAACCCCGTTCTGGTGCAGGTGCTCGGTATGTGCTCCACCATGGCCATCACCACGAGCGTTGCAAACGGCTTTGGCATGGGCATCTCCGTTCTCATCATCCTGACGCTTTCCAACATCTTTATTTCCCTTCTGCGCAAAATCATTCCTAATGAAGTGCGTATCGCGTGCTACATCGTCGTCATCGCGGGCTTCGTTACGATCGTTGATCTGTGCCTGCAGGCGTTTTTCCCTGACATCGCCGAGAGCCTTGGCGTGTTCATTCCGCTGATCGTCGTCAACTGCATCATCCTCGGCCGCGCCGAGGCCTTTGCCAGCAAGAACTCCGTCGCCGCCTCCGCGGTGGACGGCATCTGCCAGGGCATCGGCTACACGGTGGTGCTGCTGATCCTGAGCGCGTTCCGCGAGCTCTTGGGCGCGGGCACGCTGCTCGGCATCCAGATCATGCCTTCTTCCTATGTTCCTGCCGGTATGCTCACGCTGCCCGTCGGCGGCTTCCTGTGCCTCGGCACGCTGATCGCCATCATGCAGTGGGCGCTCGCCAGGAGTGAGAAGAAAAAGGCAAAAGCAAACGAAACGGAGGGCAAATAAATGAGTGTCACGAAACTTCTTGCTATTTCCCTCGGCGCGATTTTGACGAATAACTTCATCTTCTCGCAGTTCCTGGGTATCTGCCCGTTCCTCGGCGTGTCGAAAAAGAGCGACACGGCCGTCGGTATGGGCCTCGCCGTTACGTTCGTCATGGGCCTTGCCTCGGCGTTCTGCTTCGGCGTGAACAAGCTCCTCGTTGCGCTGGGGCTTGACTACATGCAGACCGTCGCCTTCATTCTCGTGGTGGCGAGCCTTGTGCAGTTCATCGAAATGTTCCTCAAAAAGTCCATGCCGACGCTCTACACCGCGCTCGGCGTGTACCTGCCGCTGATCACCACCAACTGCGCCGTGCTCGGCGTGGTGCTGCTCAACGTGCAGAACGACTACAACTTCATCGGGTCCGTGGTTTACGGCATCACCGGCGGCCTTGGCTTCCTGCTGGCGATCTACCTCTTCTCCACGGTGCGCGAGCGTCTGGAGTTTGCCGACTATCCAAAGGCATTTGAAGGCTTCCCCATCGCGCTCATCACCGCAGGCCTCATCGCCCTTGCTTTCATGGGCTTCTCCGGCCTGCAGGTGTGGCCCATGTAAGGAGGAAACGAAGAAATGATGAATGTAATTTTTGCTGTTCTCGTGCTGGGCGTGATCGCCGTTGTGTTCGGCCTCGTCCTGTCTGTTGCGGCCAAGGCCTTTGAGGTCGAGGTCGACGAGCGCCTGCCCAAGATCCAGGAGTGCCTCGCGGGTGCGAACTGCGGCGGCTGCGGTTATCCCGGCTGCGCGGGCTGCGCCGAGGCCATTCTCGCCGGTAAGGCTCCCGTCAACGCCTGCGCGCCCGCCGGCGCGGAGGGCGCTGCGAAGATCGCCGCCATCATGGGCATGGAAGCCCCCAGCGGCGAAAAGATGGTCGCTCACGTGACCTGCAACGGCGGCGAGGCCGCTGTGAAGAGCTTTGAGTATGTCGGTCTTCACGATTGTGTGGCCGCGACGAAGGTCGCCGGCGGCCCCACCGCCTGCGCCTTCGGCTGCCTTGGCTACGGCACCTGCGTGGCCGCCTGCCAGTTCGACGCCATCCACATCAACGAAAAGGGCGTTGCCGAGGTCGACAAGGAAAAGTGCACCGACTGCGGCGCCTGCCGCGAGGTCTGCCCGCGCAAGCTGATCGTCGAGGTGCCCTACAAGCAGAAGGTCTTCGTCAACTGCGCGAATAAGGAGAGAGGCCCCGCCGTCACGAAGGTGTGCGCCAACTCCTGCATCGGCTGCGGCCTGTGCGAAAAGACCTGTAAGTTCGACGCCATCCACGTCGTCAACAACGTGGCCGTCGTCGACTACGACAAGTGCAGAAACTGCACCATGTGCGCCAAGGCCTGCCCGCGCAATGCCATCGAGCCAATCCCGACTCCCGAGGAGAAGGAAAAGTTCAAGGCTGCGCAGAAGGCTGCCGCCGAGCGCAAGGCCGCTGCTGCCAAGGCAGCTGCCGAAGCAAGCGCTGCGGAGGCTCCCAAGGCGGAGTAAGCAATACGAAAAAGAAGAGGAACGCGCGAGCGTTCCTCTTCTTTTTTGTGTCCCGAAGCGGCAGGCCGCCCGGCTTTTGAGTAGTTCACAAACTGTTTACACTGGGGACTATTGACAACGGGAAACCTCGGTGGTACACTGCGTTTAGCACTCAGGGGAAAGGAGTGCTAACGCTAAGAAAGGAGCGCGGCGTATGGATCTGACGGAGCGCAAAAAGCAAATTCTCAAGCGCGTGGTCGAAGATTACATCGCCGCGGCCGAACCGGTCGGCTCCAAGGCGCTGGCCGAGGAAATGGGCGGTTCGGTGAGCTCTGCGACCATCCGCAACGAGCTTGCGGATCTGGTCGAAATGGGCTACCTTGAGCAGCCGCACACCTCCGCCGGAAGAGTCCCGTCCCCGAAGGGCTACCGGCTGTACGTCAACGAACTGATGGAAAAGCGCGAGGTTTCCGAAGCGGAAGCGGAGGAGATCAACGAGCAGCTCAAAAGTAAGCTCGGCGGCACGGACAGCGTGATCGCGCGGGCGGGGCAGATGGTGTCCTCCATTGTCAATTACCCCGTTTACAGCGTGACGGGCGGGCGGCGCGAGGCAAGCGTCAAGCGCTTCGAGCTCATCGCCGTGGACACGCAGAGCTTCATCGTCGTGATGATGGGCGAGGACAACCGTGTGAAAAGCCAGCTGCAGCATTCGGATCTTCCGTTTGATGCCCAGCGGCTTGCGGACGTCAAGGAGCTTTTGAACGCCCACTTCACTGCCTGCGGCCCCGACGAGATGAGCGCAAGGCTGATGAGCCTGTCCGAGCAGCTTTCCCCGGAGCTGTTTCTCGTGGTATCCAAGGCGGTCGAGTATGCGATCAGCATGCTCGAGCAGAGCGCGCAGCGCAGCGTAGAGACCGCGGGCGCGAGCCAGATCCTCAAGATGCCCGAGTACCGCGACGTAGACAAGGCGCACGAGCTTGTGACCTTCCTGGTCGACAACAAGGAAGAGCTTCCCGTGCCGGACGACGGCGCGCCGCTCAAAATTCTGATCGGCCCGGAAAACGTGAACGAGGCGCTCAAGGAAACGAGCGTGGTCGTCGCCAGCTACGATATCGGCGACGGAATGCGCGGCCTTGTCGGCGTGGTGGGTCCGACGAGAATGGACTACGCCACAGTGACGGCGCGGCTGAGTTATTTTGCAGACAGCCTGACGCGGATGTTCGGAAAGAACGAGCTTCCGCCCAAGGAAGAAGATAAGGAGTAAGAAATGGCTAAGAACGACAAGCAGAACGCGGCGGAGAGCACGCCGGAAAAGAACACGGCGCAGCAGCCGACAGCAGACGAGGCGGCCAAGACCGCAGAGACCGCCAAGGCTGACGAGACCGCTGAGAAGAGCGCGGAGCCCGAGACCTTCACCGTCACGCGCGAGCAGATGGAGAAGATGGAAGGCCTTGCCAAGGCGCTCGCCGCCGAGCAGGACAAATACCTGCGCCTTGCCGCCGAATATGACAACTACCGCAAGCGCACCGCCAAGGAGAAGGAAAGTCTTTACACCGACGCGAAGATCGACACGGTCAAGGCGCTGCTGGGCGTTTATGATAACTTAGAGCGCGGCATCGCGCAGTACGGCGACGAGGAATCGCCCCACCGCAAGGGCCTTGAGATGGTGTTCAACCAGTTCAAGGAGAGCCTCAAGAAGCTGGGCGTTGAAACAATGGACGCCGTTGGCCAGCCCTTTGATCCCGAAAAGCACAACGCCGTCATGCACATTGAGGACGAAAGCTACGGGGAGAACACCGTGGTCGAGGTTTTGCAGCAGGGCTTTACGCTGGGCGATAAGGTGCTGCGATTTGCCATTGTAAAAGTGGCCAATTAAAGTGCAAATTCCGCGCGGAAGCGCGAAATGATAAATTTATTTCGTTAACAAAAAAATTACGATAGATTTTAGGAGGACAACATTATGTCTAAAGTTATTGGTATCGATCTTGGTACGACCAACTCTTGTGTGGCTGTGATGGAGGGCGGCGAAGCCGTCGTTATCCCCAACGCCGAAGGCAACCGCACCACCCCGTCCGTCGTCGCGTTCTCGAAGACCGGCGAGCGCATGGTCGGTCAGGTCGCAAAGCGTCAGGCCATCACCAACCCCGACCGCACGATCTCTTCGATCAAGCGTGAGATGGGCAGCGACTATAAAGTCGAGATCGACGGCAAGAAGTACACCCCGCAGGAGATCAGCGCAATGATCCTGCAGAAGCTCAAGGCGGACGCCGAAGCCTACCTCGGCGGAAGCGTCAGCGAGGCTGTTATCACCGTTCCCGCTTACTTCACCGACGCGCAGCGTCAGGCGACCAAGGACGCCGGTAAGATCGCCGGCCTCGATGTCAAGCGTATCATCAACGAGCCGACGGCTGCGGCGCTTGCCTACGGCGTCGACAAGGAGCAGAGCCAGAAGGTCATGGTCTACGACCTCGGCGG
>DPGF01000083.1:0-518 GCA_003522105.1 Oscillibacter sp. | reverse complement strand
GTCTACGACCTCGGCGGCGGCACGTTCGATGTGTCCATTCTCGACATTGACGACGGCGTTATCGAAGTGCTCGCTACGGCCGGTAACAACCGTCTCGGCGGCGACGACTTCGATGAGTGCATCATGAAGTGGATGGCGAGCGAGTTCAAGCGCACCGACGGCGTGGATCTCTCCGGCGACAAGGTCGCCATGCAGCGCCTGAAGGAAGCTGCCGAGAAGGCCAAGATCGAGCTTTCCGGCGTGACCTCCACCAACATCAACCTCCCGTATATCACCGCCGACGCCACCGGCCCGAAGCACCTCGACCTGACCCTCACGCGCGCTAAGTTCAACGAGCTGACCGCGCACCTCGTCGAGGCCACCGCAGGCCCTGTCCGTCAGGCGCTGAGCGACGCGGGCCTCACCGGCAACGACATTCACAAGGTCCTCATGGTCGGCGGTTCCAGCCGTATCCCCGCCGTGCAGGAAATGGTCAAGAAGCTCACCGGCAAGGAAGGCTTCAAGGGCATCAACCCCGA
>DPGF01000043.1:8148-32255 GCA_003522105.1 Oscillibacter sp. | reverse complement strand
CGCATGACGGCGCTCATCGTCGTGCTGCTCGCGCCGTTTGTAGAAGAGGTGCTCTTTCGCGGGCTTGTCTTCGGCTGCCTCAGGGAAAAGAGCCGCATCTTTGCCTATCTCCTCTCCTGCGCGCTGTTCGCGCTGCTGCATGTGTGGACGGCGGCAGTTTCGAACTGGGACTTAGGCTATCTCATTTTGATGCTCCAGTATCTCGTCCCCGGCCTTGTCTTTGCCTGGGCGTATGAACACTCCGGCACGCTGTGGACGTCCATTTTGATCCACGCGCTCGTCAACGCCCTTTCCCTTTTCACCATCGCTTCCTAAAAGAAGGAGGAACCCAATGCCCCATATTCAGCAATTATCGCCGCACGTTGCCGACCTCATCGCCGCGGGCGAGGTGGTCGAGCGCCCTGCGAGCGTTGTCAAGGAGCTGCTGGAAAACGCCATCGACGCCGGCGCGCAGAGCGTGACGGTGGAGATGAAAAACGGCGGCATGACCTATCTTCGCGTCAGCGACGACGGCTGCGGCATCGCGCCGAGCGAGCTGCCGACGGCCTTTTTGCGCCACGCGACGAGCAAGCTGCGCACGGCGGAAGACCTTGCCGCCATCGGTACGCTCGGCTTTCGCGGCGAGGCGCTCGCGGCGATCTCTTCCGTTTCCCGGCTCGATATTTTCTCGCGCGAGCGCGGCGCGCTCAGCGGCGCAAAGCTCCACCTGGAAGGCGGCGTCCCCGGCACGGTCGAGGACGCGGGCTGCCCGGATGGAACGAGCGTCATCGTGCGCGACCTTTTCTACAATACGCCCGCGCGCCTCAAGTTCATGAAGCGCGACAGCGCGGAGGCGACCGCCATCGCGGGCCTTGTCGCCCACCTTGCGCTCTCGCATCCGGAAGTGTCGTTCAAGCTCATCAAGGACGGCACGCAGACGCTCTTGACCCCTGGCGACGGCGCGCTGCGCTCCGCCATCTACGCGTCTCTCGGGCGCGAGTTCGCGCTCTCGCTTGAAGAGGTCAAGGGCGCTGACAGCGAGCTGCGCGTTACGGGCTTTATCAGTTCTCCCCTTTCTGCGCGCGGCACGCGCGGCATGCAGACCTTTTTCGTCAACGGACGTTTGGTCAAGTCCCAGCTGCTTACCGCCGCGCTCGAGGAAGCCTATGCAAACCGCATGATGAAGGGCAAGTTCCCCGGCTGCGTGCTGCTTGTGGAGCTGCCGCACGACATGGTGGACGTGAACGTCCACCCGGCGAAGACCATCGTGAAGTTTGTGGGCGAAAAGCGCATCTTTGATCTCGTTTATCACGCGGCGATGGCCGCGCTCGACAAGCGCGAGAAGCCTGAGCCGCCGCAGGCAAAGCCTGCCGCGCAGGTCACGAATCCCCGCGGCGATTTCTTTGCCAATATGACCTCTCAGCAGTACCGCGAGCAGCAGAAGGCGGAACCGTCCGCCGCTGCGCCCGCGATCGCGCGTCCTGTGTCCGCGCCGCCGAGCGCGCCGAAGGCTGCGCCCTCCATTGCGCTCCAGTGGAAAACGCGCGTGCCCGCCGTCGATACCCGCGCGGGCGGCAGCGCGCCGCTTTCAGATTTTGTGCGGCATGAAATGCCCGCGCCCGCGCAGGCGGCGCAGCCTGTGCAAAGATCTGTCAAAGCTGTGGAAAACCCCGCGCGCGAAGCCGTGCCGCTGCCGATGGACGAGGAAGAAAAGCGTCCCGTCGCCGCGTCGCCGGTCGCCGAAGCAATGAAGGGCGCGGCCGAACCCGTGGCGGAGCCCCCTGCCGTATCTGCAACGAAGCAGGAAGAAGCGGAAGCTGAGCAGGCAAGCTTCGCGCCCCTCACCGCCGCGCCGTGGCGCATCGCGGGCGAGGTGCTCGATACCTACATCGTCTGCGAGGACGAGGACAAAACCATCTGGCTCATCGACAAGCACGCCGCGCATGAGCGCATGAATTTCGATCGCCTCAAGGCTGCGCAGGAGCCGGTGATGTGCCAGGCGCTGCTCGCGCCGCTCGTTGCAGACTTTGCCGCCGAGGAGTATAGCGCCCTTGCGGCGAATTTAGACCTTTTGCGCGAGTTTGGATTTGAATGCGAAGAATTCGGCGGCGGGAGCCTGATCCTGCGCGCCATTCCCGCCGACCTTGAAAGCGGCGACGCGATCCCGACCTTAGAAGAGCTTGCCGAAAAGCTCGTCACCGCCCACACGGCCGACCCCGCCGCCGCGCGTGACGCGCTGCTGCACACGATGGCCTGCAAGGCGGCCATCAAGGGCGGCTGGAAGAGCGACATCTCCGAGCTGCGCGTGCTCGTTGAAAAGGTACAGAGCGGCGAAGTGCAGTTCTGCCCCCACGGCCGGCCCGTGAAGGCGAAGCTCACAAAGTATGAGCTCGAAAAAATGTTCAAGCGCGCGTAAGACGCAGGAGGAAAACGATGAAACTTGTATGCGTCGTCGGCCCGACGGGCTGCGGCAAAACATGGCTCGGCGTGGAGCTTGCCAAAGCGCTCCGCGGCGAGGTCGTCTCCTGCGACTCGATGCAGATCTACCGCGGCATGGTCATCGGCACTGCCGCGCCGACGGAAGAGGAGATGCAGGGCGTCCCCCACCACATGGTCGGCGTAGCAGACCCCAACGAAAACTACTCCGTCGCCCGCTACGCGTGCGACGCGGCGAAATGCGTCGACGAGCTCATTGCGCGCGGAAAGCAGCCAGTCATCGTCGGCGGCACGGGGCTTTATCTAAATGCCCTGCTCGCCGGGCACGGCTTTGCCGGCGGCGACAAGGACGGCGCATACCGTGCGGAACTGGAGCGCCGCTGGGAAGAAGAGGGCGGCGAGGCGATGTTCGCAGCGCTTCGCCGCATCGACCCCGAGACGGCCGCAAATCTGCATTTGAATGACAAAAAGCGCATTCTCCGCGCGCTCGAGGTCTATTATGAGACCGGAAAAACCATGGCGCAGCACAACGCCGAGACGAAGCGCCTTCCCCCGCGCTATGATTCCGTGCGCATCGGCCTTGCCTACGAGGATCGCGAGGACATGAAGCGCGCCATCGACGCGCGCGTTGACAAAATGGTGGAGGCGGGGCTTTTCGACGAAGTGCGCGCGCTGCTCGCTTCCGGGCTTTCGCGCGATGTGACGGCCATGCAGGCCATCGGCTACAAGGAAGCGCTTTCCTACCTTGACGGCGCGGCCACGCGCGAGGAAGCCATCGAAGAGATCAAGCTCCGCACGCGCCAGTATGCCAAGCGTCAGCTCACATGGCTGCGCCGCGACAAGGACATTCACTGGTTTTATTGGAAAAAAACGAGGGATCTCCCCGACTGCCTCGCTTTTTCGACAGAAATTCTTCGGGGGCATGGCGTATCCTGTCTGTAAAGCGGACGAGCCGTCCGCAAAAAAGAAAGGAAAGAGTAGCCATGAAAAAAATCGCAAACCTTCAGGATCTGTTTCTCCTCTCTGCGCGCCGCAGCCGCGTGAGTGTGACGATCTTTCTCGTCAACGGCTTTCAGATGCGCGGCGTCATCACGGGATTCGACAGCTTTGTCGTCGTTCTCGAGAGCGACGGCAGGCAGCAAATGCTCTACAAGCACGCCATCTCTACGATCGTGCCGGCGAGCAGCATCGACCTCAAAAGCGCGGAGGACAACGGGGAGTAAGCACGCCTGATACAGGAGAGTGCCATGAAATCTACATCTCTTTCCACAAAGCTCATCATGATCCTGCTGCTTTTGGCGGTCATCGGATATTTTGCCGTGCAGGGCTACAACTATCTCGTCAGCCCCGAGACGACAACGCTCGTTTACCGCTACCGCAGCGAGCAGTCCATCGCCGTGCGCGGCTGCGTGGTGCGCAAAGAGCAGGTCGTCGACTGCGGCGAAACGCTCATCGAGCTCAAGCATGCCGAGGGCGAGCGCGTGGGTCAGGGCGACACCATCGCCGCGGTCTACCGCTCGGCGGAGGCGCTCAGCGCCACGCAGGAGCTTGAATCCCTGCGCGCGCAGAAAGAGCAGCTTGAATACGCAAAGAGCGCTTCGAGCGACGCGGCGACCGCGCTGCGCCTCGACACCGATATCCGCGAGCAGATCGTTTCCGTGCGCGCGGCCTATGAGTCGGGTGCTTACAGCTCGCTCGACACGCTCATTCCCCAGCTCAAGACGACGGTTTTGAAGCGTGAATATGCCTACAACGGCAGCGACAACCTCACGGCGCGGCTCGATGAGCTTTCCGCGCAGATCAGCGCGCTTTCGAGCGCGGCAAGCGGCGGCACCACGCGCATCACCGCTCCCGTGTCGGGAACTTACAGCGCCGTGGCCGACGGCTACGAAAGCGTGCTGACGCCGGAGACGCTTGAAACGATGACGCCCTCGCAGCTTACGGCTATCGCGCCGCAGAGCGTTTCCACCACGGTGGGAAAGCTCATCGAGGGCAGCGCATGGTACTTTGCCGCGAACATCAGCGAGGAGGACGCCGCGGGGCTCAAGGTGGGCAGCTCGCTGACACTGCGCATGGCGTCCGGCGTCGACTTTGACCTGCCCGTCAAGCTCACGCGCATCAGCGGCGCGGAAAACGGCAAGTGCCTGATCGTTTTGAAGAGCACGCGGTATCTATCCTATGTGACGCTGCTGCGCGAGCAGAACGCCGAGCTGATCCTGAACCAGTACGAGGGGCTGCGCGTGCCGAAAAATGCGCTGCGCGTGAATGAGGACGGCGTGTCCGGCGTTTATTGCCTTATCGGGCGCGTGGCCTACTTCAAGCCCGTTGCTATCGTCTATCAGGGCAGCGACTACTGCCTTGTCGAGCCCGGCAAGATCGAAGCCGCCACGGAAAGTCAGCAATCCCTTTACACCCTGCGGCCCAATGACGAAGTCATTGTTTCGGCAGGGGAGCTATATAACGGAAAGGTCGTAGATTAAATGAGCATTGCGGAAAACATCGCGCGTGTGCGCGCAAACATCGCTGCCGCCGCCAGAGAGGCTGGCCGCGACCCCGGTGAGATCACCCTCGTCGGCGCAAGCAAAATGAACGACGCGGACACCTGCCGCGCCGCCATCGCCGCGGGCATCGACGTGCTGGGCGAGAACCGCGAGCAGGAGATGACGAAAAAGCTCGCCGAGCACGCCTATGACGGCGCTCCCCTGCACTTCATCGGGCACCTCCAGCGCAACAAGGTGAAAAACGTCGTCGGCAAGGTCGCCGTGATCGAGTCGGTCGGCTCGCTCGCGCTGCTCGCCGCCATCAATGCGCAGGCGGAAAAGCTCGGGATCGTGCAGGATATTTTGCTGGAGGTGAATATCGGCGGCGAGGAAGCCAAAAGCGGCTTTGCCCCGGAAGATCTTGCGCAGGCGGCGGAAGAGGCGAAAAAGTGCGCGTTTGTCCGCGTGCGGGGGCTGATGTGTATCCCGCCGGTCGCCGGGGGCGAACACGGCAGCATGCCGTACTTTGAAAAAGTTCATGCACTTTTTGTTGACATCAATGCAAAGTTGTATGATAATACACTTGATATACTGTCTATGGGCATGAGCGGCGACTATGAGGACGCGGTGCGCGCAGGCGCGACGATGGTGCGCGTCGGCACGGCGATCTTTGGCGCACGCAACTACACGAATTGATCGAGGAGGTCTTGATACCATGGGTATTTTTGATGATCTGAAAAAATGGGCTCACCCCTACGAGGATGAGGACGAGGAATATGAAGACGATTTCCCCGATCTGAGAGATCGCGGCGACACAGGCGCGTTTGCCGATCGCCGCAGCGTTGAACGCAAGGCGGAGGACCGCCGCAACAAGGTCGTCAACATCAACGCCACCACGCAGCTCAAGGTCGTGCTCGTCAAGCCCGAGCGCTTTGAAAACGCCAGCGAGATCGCCGACCACCTGAAGGAAAAGCGCACGGTGGTCATCAACCTTGAATCCACAAATAAGGACATTGCAAGACGTTTGATCGACTTCCTCTCCGGCGTTGCCTACGCGGGCGAGGGCAAGATCAAAAAGGTCGCCGCCAATACGTACATCATCACGCCCTACCATGTGGACATCATGGGCGATCTGATCGACGAACTGGAAAACAACGGCCTGTACCTGTAAAACGAAACGGAGGATGGGATCAATGCTGACACCGCAGGAGGTTTCCGGCCGCGCATTCAGCAAGGCGGCATTCGGTGGCTACAACATGGCGATGGTCGACGAGTTCCTCGATGAAGTGACCGACGACTATACCGCGCTTTATAAAGAAAACGCCGCCTTGAAGGCCAAGCTCAAGGTGCTGGTCGACAAGGTGGAGGAATACCGCGCGACGGAGGATTCCATGCGCGCCGCTCTCCTGACCGCCCAGCGCATGGCGAACACCATGGTCGAAGAGGCGGAAGAGAAAAAGAAATCCATGCTTGCCGGCGCCGAGGACGAAGCCCGCGCCAAGATCGGCGCGCTGCAGGGAGAGATCGAACTGGAGCAGCGCAAGCTGAACGCGGCCAAGGCTGCCACGGCAGACTTTTTGCAGAAAACGCGCGAGCTTGCGCAGGCGCAGCTTGCGCTCATCGAGCGCGCGCCCGACCTGACGCCGGAGGAGATCGTCGGCGACAAGACGGCCGAGCAGAAGGCCGAAACGGACGTGAACGCCATCGAGGAGCGGATCCTCGCGGCTTTCCGCCCCACGGAGGCAGCGCCGGAGGAAGCGGCGCCGGAGGCCGCTCCTGCGGAAGAAAACGCGGTGAAGGCGGAAGAGGCCAAGGCGGAACCGCTCGAGCCGGACGACAGCCCGTTTGTGGAAACGGCCAGCCACGCCATTCGCCTGGACGACCTCAAGTTCGGCCGCAACTACCACGGAGAAGAGTAACAGCAAAGAGGGCGGCTTTCGAAGAAAGCTGCCCTCTTTATTTTTTCTTTGGCCGCGCGTTTGCGGCAAAAAGGAGCCGATATGAACAAAAAGCCCATCATCGCCTTTCTTTACGACTTTGATAAGACCCTCTGCACCACCGATATGCAGGACTATACCTTTATCCCCTCGCTCGGCTACACGCCCAGCGAATTCTGGAGTATCGCCAACCGCTTCGGCTTTGAGAACCGCATGGACGGTCTGCTTGCCTACATGTACACGATGATCGAGGAATGCCGCAAAAAGGGCATTCGCCTCAGCCGCGACTATCTCGTTTCCTGCGGACATGCGATCGAGCTGTTTCCGGGCGTAGAGGACTGGTTTGCGCGCATCAACGCCTTTGGCGAGTCGCTCGGCGTGGAGATCGAGCACTATGTGCTCTCCTCCGGCCTGCGCGAGATCATCGAGGGCAGCGGCGTGAGCCACGAGTTCAAGGAGATCTACGCCTGCGAGTTTTTCTACAACGAAGATGGCCTCGCCTCCTGGCCGAAGCTCGACGTCAACTTCACGAACAAGACCCAGTTCGTCTACCGCATCAATAAGGGCATTCTCGATGTCGCGAAGGACAAGGAGCTCAACGCTTCGATGCCGGACGACTCCAAGCGCATTCCCTTTACGAACATGATCTACATCGGCGACGGCCTTTCCGACGTGCCGTGCATGAAGATGATGCGCGCCTACGGCGGGCAGGCGGTGGCCGTCTATCAGGACAGCAACCGCGCGGGCGTGGAAGACTTGCTCGCCAAGGGG
Organism: Oscillibacter sp.; assembly: GCA_003522105.1. GTDB lineage: Bacteria > Bacillota > Clostridia > Oscillospirales > Oscillospiraceae > Hominicoprocola. The sequence goes on along the minus strand of DPGF01000043.1, from coordinate 24,652 downwards.
CGCGTGGACTTCATCTTCCCCGCCGACTACCGCAGCGGGACGCTTTTTGACGAGACGATGAAAAATATCGTCCGCAAGATGGCTATCGCTGATGCGCTGGCCGAGGAAAATCAGCAGCAGCTCCGCTCGCTCGGACGCGGCGAACTGCCGCAGCAGGTGGGGCTGTTCTGATGGTGAAGCTGTGCTGCCCCGTCTGCGCCGGGGCGCTTGAAAGGCGCGCAGGGGCATATCTCTGCCCGAAAAACCACAGTTTCGACATCGCCAAGAGCGGCTATGTCAACCTCCTGCTCAATTCCTCGCAGGGCCACCACGGGGACGATAAGCTGATGGTGCGCGCGCGGCGCGACTTTTTGGACAAGGGCTATTACGACCGCTTTATCGCAGCCGTCGCGGCCGCGGCGGCGGAATTTGCACCGGGGGAGGCCGCGGTGCTCGACGCAGGCTGCGGCGAGGGCATCTATTCTCTTGCTGTGCTGCGCGCGATCGAAAAGGCGGGCAAAACGGGAGAACTCATAGGCGTCGATATTTCCAAGACCGCGCTCCAGTACGCGGCAAAACGCTCGCCGGCCTTCACGCTCTGCGTCGCCTCCTGCGCGCATCTGCCGGTCGGGGACGGGAGCGTCGACGAGGTGCTGAACATCTTCTCCCCTTTCGTGCCGGAGGAATTTGCGCGCGTGCTGAAGCGCAGCGGCTATCTGCTGCGCGCCTATCCCCTGCGCGAGCATCTGTGGGAGCTGAAAGCGCTCATCTACGACACACCGCGCGACAACCCGCCCACGCCGCTCGAGACCGAGGGCTTCACGCTCGTCGAAACGCGAGAGGTGCGCGACATCATTCATCTGCCCTGCACGGAGGATATCCTCGCGCTCTTCCGCATGACGCCGTATTACTACAAAACCGGTGTGAAGGATCAGCAAAAGGCCGAGCAGGCAAAGGAGCTCGATGTGCAGCTCGCGTTTGGATTGGCGATCTATCAAAAAAATTGATATTCCCGCACCCGCGCGGGAGAAAGAAGCGGCGTGCGCCGCGCACAAAAAAGGGGGATTCTCTTTGAAAAGAGAATCCCCCTTTTGATTTATGCCGCACCCGCGCGGCGTTTACAGCCTTTTTCCGTACATGAAGAGGTCGCACTTGAGCATGCCGTTGTAGAGCTTGCGCTTTTTGTCGGCAAATTTGCCGTAGCAGCGCTCAAAATCGGGGTGCGAGGAAAGGACGTAGACCTTCCAGCTGTTGGGCAGCTTGTCCATCGCGCGGCCGAAAGCACGGTAGAGCTCGCCCGCCTCTTCGCGCTCGAGAAGGCGCTCGCCATACGGCGGGTTCGTCACGATGCGGCCGTACAGCCCGCCCCAGTGGAAGCGCGTCGCGTCGTCGACCTCAAATTTCACAATGTCATCGACCTCGGCAAGCTCCGCGTTGTGCTGCGCGAGGGCAACGGCGTCGGGGTCGATGTCTCCGCCCCAAATCTCATACTTGCCGTGGAATTCCTTGTCCATCGCCTCGTCGGCTGCGTCGAGCCAGAGCATTTTGTCGAGCGACGCCCAGTGCTGCGCGGCAAAGCTGCGGTTGAGCCCCGGCGCGCGGTTGCGCGCGATGAGCGCGGCTTCAATGGCGATGGTGCCGCTGCCGCAGAAGGGATCGCAGAAGGGGTCACGGCCATTGTAGTGCGAGAGCTTGACCATCGCGGCGGCGAGCGTTTCCTTGAGGGGGGCCGCCACGCCCTGGGCGCGGTAGCCGCGCTTGTAGAGTCCCTCACCCGAGGTGTCGAGCCCGACGGTGACTTCGTCCTTCATGATGGAAAAGCGCACCTGATAGCGCCGCCCTGTTTCGGGAAATTGCGCGATGCCGTAGGCCGCGCTCAGGCGTTCGACGACCGCCTTTTTGACGATCGACTGGCAGGCGGGCACGGAGTGGAGCATCGAGTTGATGGAGTAGCCCACAACGGGGAACTCCCCCTCGCGGGGGATCCAGTCCTCCCAGTGCACCGCGCGCACGCCCTGAAAGAGCGATTCGAAATCCGTCGCGCGGAACTTGTGCAAAACTAAAATGACGCGCGCGCCGCAGCGCAGGTTGAGGTTGAGCCGCGCGATGTCGCGCGCTTCGCCGCAGCAGAGAATGCGGCCGTTCTCGACGCGCACATCAGAAAGACCGAGCTTTTTGATCTCATCGCCCACTAAGCTCTCAAGGCCCAAGAGGCAGGGAATGACAAATTCCAGCATAATAACGCTCCCGAAAAAATGATTTGTTCATAGTATAGCGGATGGGAACAAAAAAGGCAATCGCCGCGTCAAAATAAGCATGGTAAAGCGGTGGAGCGTGTGGTACAATAGGAAAAACAGCGCGGAAAGCGCGCTGTCACATGAATGTAACATCAAACTTGCGCGAAATTTTCCGAAAAAATACGGAATGCAACACTAAAGTTGCTGGAAATGGACGCGCGGTTTTGCTATCTTATCCTCAGACAGAGAAACGGAGGGAACGCAATGGCATTTGGCGAGCGGCTCCAGGAGGTCCGCAAACGCAGCGGACTGACGCAGGAGGAATTTGCCGAACAGCTTCAGGTCTCGCGCCAGTCGGTCTCGCGCTGGGAGTCGGGCCGCGGCTACCCTGAGATGGAGAAGATCATCTTCATCTGCAACCGCTACGGCATAACGATGGACGAGCTGTTCAAAGAAGAAGTCCCCACTCCCGGCGAGCCGCCGGTCGAAGCCCCGCTGCTGTCCGCGCGCACGCTCGGCAGCGAGTTGTCAAACCTGTATGCGAATCTGTCGCCCTACAACAAAAGCATCGGGATCATGCTGCTGACCGTCATCGCGATGATCGGTCCGGCATACGTCTACTGTATGCGCAGTTTGAAAGGAGGAGCAGATGAAATGATGACCATTATCTGGATCGCCGCCATCATCATCTTCGGCATTGCCGAGGCGGCGACGGCGGGGCTGGTGTCGATCTGGTTCGTCGTGGGCGCGGTGGCCGCGCTGGTGGCGACGGAGCTGGGCGCGGCGCTGTGGCTGCAATTCGCGGTCTTCCTGATCGTATCCATTCTGGCGCTCATCGCAACAAGGCCCCTTGCGCGCAAGATGCTGGATAAGACTATCGTGCCCACGAACGCCGACCGCGTGCTGCACCACGAGGCCAAGGTGACCGAAACGGTGGACAATGAGAACGCCACCGGCGCTGTTTACATCGACGGCAAGACATGGACGGCGCGCAGCGAAGACGGCAATATCATCCCTAAGGGGAAAATGGCAAGAATCGTTCGCATGGAGGGCGTCAAGCTCTACGTGCGCGAGAGTAAAGAAACCGAGAGAAGAGAGTAACCCCAAACCATACAACATTTTAGGAGGAAAAGAACTATGCAATGGATCGGCTATATCGGTATCGGCATTTTAGTGCTGCTGGTGCTTCTGGTGCTCGTCACGAACATCCAGATCGTGCAGCAGTCGCGCGCCTACGTCGTTGAGCGCCTCGGCGCTTACAGCGCGACCTGGGGCGTGGGCCTGCACTTCAAAATTCCGTTTTTCGAGCGCGTTGTGAAGAAGGTCAGCCTCAAAGAGCAGGTGGCCGACTTCGATCCCCAGCCCGTCATCACGAAGGATAACGTCACGATGCAGATCGACACAGTCATCTACTTCCAGATCACCGACCCCAAGCTCTACACCTATGGTGTCGAGCACCCGATGAACGCCATCGAGAACCTGACGGCGACGACCCTTCGTAACATCATCGGCGAGATGGAGCTCGACCAGTCGCTCACGAGCCGCGATGTCATCAACGCCAAGATGCGCTCTATCCTCGATGAAGCGACCGACCCCTGGGGCATCAAGGTCAACCGCGTGGAGCTCAAGAACATCCTGCCGCCGCGTGAGATCCAGAACGCGATGGAAAAGCAGATGAAGGCCGAGCGCGAACGCCGCGAGTCCATCTTGCAGGCCGAGGGCCAGAAGCAGTCCCAGATCCTCGTGGCCGAGGGCGAAAAGCAGTCCACCATCCTGCGCGCGGACGCCGAAAAGCAGGCGGCCATCCTCAAGGCCGAGGCCGAGCGTCAGGCCGCCATCCTCAAGGCCGAGGGTGAAGCGCAGGCCATCCTGAACGTGCAGAAGGCGCTTGCCGACTCCATCAAGATGCTCAACGAGGCCAACCCCAACGATCAGGTCGTCAAGATCAAGGCGCTCGAATCGTTCGAAAAGGCCGCCGACGGTCAGGCGACGAAGATCATCGTCCCGAGCGAGATTCAGAGCCTCGCCGGTCTCGCCGCAAGCTTCAAGGGCCTGCTGGAGGACGAGAAAAAGTGACTCAAAAAAAGAAGAGGTTCCAGCCGGGAACCTCTTCTTTTTTTCACATGTTTCTATCAGCACTCGGCATCTGTGCGGGTGCGCCAGGAGATCTCCTGCTCAAGCTCATAGCGCAGCTTCTTGTTCTCCTCCACAAGCTCGTCGTAATGCTCGCCCTGCACGTAGTACTTGACGAACGTAAAGGTTGCCTCGTCAAGCTCCTCCTCCGTGTAGGACGGCAGCAGCGAACCGTTCTTGCGCTGAAGGCCGGAGATGTTCACGACCACAAGGCGGCGGTGCTGCTCGGAGAGCTGGAAGAGCCGCAGCTTTTCGGGGATCTCAAGCCCTAAGTCATAGGTGTTGTTCACTCGCTCCATGATGTTGCGGTACTCAGGCTTGGCAGAAACGATGACGCCGTGCTGCGCAAAGAGTTTCTTCAGATAGTCCACAGAAACGTCCTCACGGGTGATGGTGCCCTTGCCGAGGCCGGTGAGCATGGTGTTGGAAAGGTTCAGGCTGACGTAAACTTCTTCGCCGGTCTTGGGATAGCTCATGATTTGCCTCCATTTTGCGGTCTGCGCCGCGCAGCTGCGCGGCAAATGTTGGTACTGACAGTTGCATGGTAGCACGGTGGAGGGGAAAATACAAGCGTCAGGTTGTATGAACCGCGGCAGCAAATTTTGTCGGAATCGCCGCGGCGGGATTTTTCTTGACAAGGTACGGCGCAAATGATATGCTCTTGGCATCTCAATAACGGGTGCGTACCTACCGGCAGCCAGGCGGAAGTCTGGCTGCCGTTTTTGCATCTGTTGTTTTTTCTGTGGGAGGAAATCTACCATGTCTTACATCTGGCCGCTCGTACTCATTGTCGTATCCAACAGCATCTACCATATCTGCGCGAAATCCCTTCCCGCAAAAGCTGACCCTTTCGCCGCGCTGACAATCACCTATTTCATCGGCACCGTTTTCTCCGCCGCGCTGTACTTTCTGCTCAATCGCGGAAGCGCGGGCCTTGTACAGGAATGGAAGAGCCTGAACTGGACGCCCTACGTGCTGGGCTTTATCGTCGTGGCTATTGAGGCGGGCAATGTCTACGCTTACCGTGCGGGGTGGTCTGTCAATACGCTTCCGGTCGTACAGTCTGCCTGTGTTGCCGTGCTGCTGCTGGTTCTCGGCTTTTTGCTGTACCACGAGGCCATCACCCCCAGCAAGCTCATCGGCCTTGCCTGCTGCGTCGTGGGGCTTTATTTCCTCAACAAATGAGTTGTGCCGCGCCCGCGCGCGTGGTATGATTGAAGAAAACGCTGAAAGAAAAAGGAACGTTGAGTTATGAAAGCTGCACGCGAATATCCGATCGTCACCGTTACCGCCAAGGGCACGCGCTGGCTCGAGAGCGGCCACCCCTGGGTCTATGACTCCGACGTTGCCCGCGAGCCGGACGAGAGCGAGTGCGAAAACGGCGCGCTTGTGGACGTGGTGTCGGAAAAGGGAAAGTATCTCGGTACGGGCTTTTTGAGCAGGCTCAGCCGCCTGCGCGTGCGCATCGTCTCGCGCAACGCGAACGACCGCTTTGATGAAAATTTCTGGCGGCGGCGCGTACGCTACGCCTGGGACTACCGCAAGGCGGTGATGGACGGACAGACCGGCTGCTGCCGCCTCATCTTCGGCGAGGCGGACGCGTTCCCCGGCCTCACGGTCGACCGCTTTGAAACCCTGCTCGTCACGCAGACGCTCTCGCTCGGCATGGAGAAGATCAAGGACATGCTCTTCCCGCTCATCGTCGAGGTTCTGGAGGAGGACGGCGAGAAGATCGACGGCCTTTTCGAGCGCAACGATGTTGTTCTTCGCGAAAAGGAGGGCCTGACGCAGAACAAGGGCTGGTTTGCCCTTCCCGGGAAGGAAACGCCCGCAAGCCCCATCACCGAGATCTGCGAAAACGGCGTTTTCTACCGCGTGGACGTCGAAAACGGGCAGAAGACAGGCTTTTTCCTCGACCAGAAGTTCAACCGCCTCGCCGTGGCGCGACTTGCGCGCGGAAAGCGCGTGCTTGATTGCTTCACGCACACGGGCTCCTTTGCGCTCAACGCCGCAAAGGGCGGCGCGGAGCACGTGACGGCGGTGGACGTATCCGAGAGCGCGGTCGAAATGGCGCGCGCGAATGCGCAGCGCAACGGCCTTACGGACAAGATGGATTTCCTCGCCGCCGACGTTTTTGACCTCCTGCCGCAGCTCGAGGCGGCGCACGAAAAGCCCTATGACTTCATCATCCTCGACCCGCCGGCCTTCACCAAGTCGCGCCGCACGGCGAACAATGCCGAAAAGGGATACAAGGAAATTAACCTCCGCGCGATGCGCCTTCTGCCGCGCGGCGGCTATCTTGCCACTGCCTCGTGCAGCCACTTCATGCCCTCTGAGCGCTTTGAGCGCATGCTGCGCTCCGCCGCCGCGGACGCGGGCGTCGAGCTGCGGCAGATCGAAGCGCGCACGCAGGCAAGCGACCACCCCATCCTCTGGAACGTGCCGGAAACGGATTACCTCAAGTTCTATTTATTCCAGGTGGTATAAAAGGATACAAAAAATCCCTGCTGTAACAGCAGGGATTTTTTTACGTTACTTGCTTTCCTCGCCGGAGGGGGCGTCCTTCGTTTCACCCTTCGGTTCGTCCGCGGGTGCTTCGGGTTCAGCCGGGGGTTCCTCCTCAGCCGAAGTTTCCTCGCCCTTGTCCTGCGGCATCTCGATCTTTTCGCTCGTCATCGAGATGTGCCTGGCGGGCGCTTCAATCACGCTCGGCTGGGAGGGGCGGAAGCCCTCGCTCTCTGCGCTCGCATGGGTGGAAGCGTAGGCCTCTTCCACGGTCGAAGGATCGCGGCCCTCGAGGATGGCGACCATCTCGCCGCCGGTGATCGTTTCCTTCTCAAGGAGGTAGGCGACGACCTTGTCCATATCCTCGCGGTTGTCGCGGATGACCTGCACCGCTGCCGCGTAGCACTTGTCGAGGATACCCTTGACCTCGCGGTCCATGATGGCGGCGGTATCCTGCGCGCAGTCGAGGCCGTAGCCGCCGTCGAGGTACTGATTGCGCACAGACCCGAGCGCGACCATGCCGATCTCATCGCTCATGCCGTACATCGCGACCATGTTGCGCGCGATGCCCGTGGCCTCCTGAATATCCTGCGAGGCACCGTTGGTCATCGTGTTCATCACGACCTCCTCGGCGGCGCGGCCGCCCATGGAGACGGCAATCTTCGCCATCAGCTCGTCGCGCGTGCGCAGGTTCGTCTTGTCCTCCTCGGGCATGAGCAGCGTATAGCCAAGGCTTCCCTCAGTATGCGGCACAATGGTGATCTTCTGCACGGGCTCGGCGTTTTTCTGCTTGTAGGCGACCATCGCGTGGCCGACCTCGTGATAGGCGACGAGCTTCTTTTCAAACTCGGTGAGCACGCTGTTCTTCTTCTCGCTGCCCGCGATGACGAACTCAAACGCCGCGAGCATATCCTCCTGCGTGACGAGCTTGCGTCCCTTGCGCACGGCGCGCAGCGCCGCCTCGTTGGCAAGATTTGCAAGGTCTGCGCCCACGCAGCCCGCGGTCGCGAGCGCGACCTTCTTGAGGTCAACGTCCTCGGCGAGCTTGATGCCGCGCGTGTGGACCTGCAGCGTTGCTAAGCGGCCGGCGAGGTTCGGGCGGTCTACCGTGATGCGGCGGTCGAAGCGGCCGGGACGCAGCAGCGCCTTGTCGAGCACCTCCGGGCGGTTCGTCGCGGCAAGCACGATGACGCCCTTGCTCGGGTCAAAGCCGTCCATTTCGGCGAGCAACTGGTTGAGCGTCTGCTCGCGCTCGTCGTTGCCGCCGCCGTAGCGGCTGCCGTCGCGGGATTTGCCGATGGTGTCGATCTCGTCGATGAAGATGATGCAGGGGGCGACCTTCGAAGCTTCGGCGAAGAGGTCGCGCACGCGGCTCGCGCCGACGCCCACGAACATTTCAACAAAGTCGGAGCCGGAGATGGAGAAGAAGGGCACCTTCGCCTCGCCCGCCACGGCCTTGGCAAGCAGCGTCTTGCCCGTACCGGGAGAGCCGACGAGCAGCGCGCCCTTGGGGATCTTTGCGCCGATGGCGGTGTATTTTTCGGGGTTGTGCAGAAAGTCGATGATCTCGACGAGCGATTCTTTCGCTTCGTCCTGACCGGCGACGTCCGCGAACGTCACGCCTGTGGACTTTTCCATGTAGACCTTGGCGTTGGCCTTGCCGACATTGCCGATGCCGCCGATCCCGCCCATGCCGCCGGACTTCTTTGCGATGATGTTTATCAGCAGCATGAACGCGCCGACCAACAGCACCGTGGGCAGGATATAGGTCACCATAAAGGCGAGCACCGGCGAGATGGGCGCCTGATAGGGCTTGGTGTAGGTCACGCCCTTTTCATCGCAGAGCGAGAGCAGACTTTCCGACATCGCGGGAATGATGGTGGTGAAGAGCGTGTAGTCCTGATCGTAGCTCTTGCCGTCGTCGTCGGTGTAGACAAAGCCGTCCACCGGCGTGATGGTGTACACGTCGTCGTCGATCTCGATGGACTTGACCTTGCCCGACTCCACCAGGTCGACAAGCTCGCTGTGGGTGATCTCGCAGGAGCTTTCCGCGGCTCTCGCCTGTTCGAGCATGACGGAGATATAGTTGACGCCGATCGTCAGCAGCAATGCCCACAGGGCGATCGACCACATCCCTCCGCCGCGCCGGCGGTTCTTGTCGCCGCGGTTGCGGTTGTTTCTGTTGTTCTGATCCATGATGTTCCTCCCGTCAGGGGATCAAAAATGTGATATGCGCACATTCTTTACGTAATGTGCATCACTATACCATAGAAAAAAGAAAGGCACAAGTTTTCAGCGGTGAATTTTCAATGAACTTTTGCTTTGCGCCCTCTTTATCTTGCCCTTGTTCTGTGTTATAGTTGCAATGGAGTATTCTATCAAAATCTGTCGCACAAAAATTTATGACAAGGAGAAATTCTTTTATGGATAAGGAACGCAGAGAAAAGACCGTCCGAGCGCAGGACGCGGAGGCGGACGGCATCATTGAGGGCCGCAACGCCGTGATCGAGGCGCTGCGCGCGGGCGCGACCATCGACAAAATTTTCATTCAGAAGGGCGAGACCGACAAAACGCTCGGCCACATCGCCTCCACCGCCCGCGCCGCCGGCGTGGTGGTCGTGGACGCGGACAAGCGCAAGCTCGACTTCATGAGCCGCACGCACGCCCATCAGGGTGTCATCGCGCTCACGAGCGTGCGCGAATACGTCAGCGTGGAGGACATTCTGAACATCGCGCGCGAAAAGGGCGAAAAGCCCCTGATCGTCGTCTGCGACGAGATCTCCGACCCGCACAACCTGGGCGCGATCATCCGCACGGCGGAGTGCGCGGGCGCGCACGGCGTCGTGATCCCCAAGCGCCGCAGCGCAGGCCTTACGAGCGTCGTCGCCAAGACGAGCGCGGGCGCGGTGAGCTATGTGCCCGTTGCGCGCGTGCCGAACATTCCCGCGCTTTTGGAGCAGCTGCAAAAAGAGGGCGTGTGGGTCTTCGGCACGGCGGCCGAGGGCGCGTGCGACCTCTATTCCGCCGACCTCAAGGGCCCCGCTGCCATCGTCATCGGCAGCGAGGGCGACGGCATGACGAGACTCGTGCGCGAAAAGTGCGATTTCCTCGTCAGCATTCCGATGAAGGGCAGTATTTCCTCGCTCAACGCCTCCGCGGCGGCGGCCATCCTCCTTTACGAGGCGGTGCGCCAGCGCCTGGGGCAGTAAACACAACAAAGAAGGAACGATATGGATCCGAAAGACCTTGAATTTGAAGAGACCTTGGCCGACTCGGAGCTGCTGCTGAAAAACACCGCCCGCAGCATGGACGAGGACGCGGAGTTCTCGCTCGAGAGCATTCTGGCTGAGTACGGCAGCGGCACGCCCGCGCCGGAAGAGGCGGAAGCGCCGGCGGCAGAAGCCGCCCCGCCGCAAAAAAAGGCAGAGGCGGCGGAGCGTCATGCGGACAGCGCCGTCCGCAGCGCCGTGATCCCCTTCCCCGGAATGAAAACGGCGGAAGCGCCCGCGCCGGAAGATCCCGCGCCGCAGGACGGGGGAGAAGCGCAGGACGACGTGCCCAAGGCCATGAGCTTGCAGGATATTCTTGCCCAGACGGTGCAGGAGGCGCTCGCCGAGCGCGAGGATACGATCATCGAAGAAGAACCGCCGCGCCGGGGGCTCTTCTCCCGCCGCAAGATGCGCGATACCGAGCAGCTCTATGACGACGCGGAGGAGGAAGAAGAGGAAGAGGACGCGTTTGACGAAGCGGAGTTGGATCTTCCCGAACCGCCGCTTCAGGAAACGCTTGCGGATTACCGCGCGCAGCTCTCAGGCGCGGTGAAGGCGCGGCGCGGCGCGGGCGTTTTCACGCTTGCGCTGTGCGTGATGGCGCTGCTGGAGCATTTTTCCCTCCTGCCCGCGGCCTATGTCGAAGATCCGATGATCCGCGCGCTGCCGCTGCTGGCGGCGGAGGCGATCGTCTGTGCCATCGGCTGGCGCATCTTCGCGCGCGCGATCCGCTCGCTCAGGCAGGGCAAGACCACCTCCGGTTTTTTGACGATGCTGCTCTGCCTTGTCACGCTGACCGACACGGCGCTCTACGCCTTCCTGCCCGCGCGCGCGGCACTGTCGCTGCCGCTGCCGGCGGTGGGCGCGCTTTCCGTTTACTGCGCGCTGCTCGGCGAGAGCATGCGCCTGCACGGCATGTACGATACCTTCCGCATCGCGGCCATCGGCAACGCGCCCTATATCGTCACTGTGACGGCGGGGGGCGCTGCCAAGCGCGTGGGACAGGTAGACGGATTTTCCAATTCCGCCCGCGCGAATGATCCCTACGCCCGCTGGCAGAACGTGCTGCTGCCCGTCTTTCTGACGGCGGCGGTCGTGTTCGGCATGCTTTCAACGCTGGAGGCAAAGCAGAACCTGCTGCTTGCGTGGAACCTCTCGGTGCTGCTTGCAAGCGCGAATCTGCTGGCCTTTCCGATGGTCTGCGCGCTGCCCCTGAAGCGCATCGCCGCGCGATTGGCCAAGAGCGGCAGCGCCGTGGCGGGCTTTTTCGGCGCGGACGCCATTCGCCGCAGCAACTGTGTCATTCTGACCGACGGCGACATTTTTCCGCCGGGAACGGTTACGCTCGGCGGACTCAAGACCTTCGGCGAGGAAAGCGGCAAGGTCATCTCCTACGCCGCCACAATGGCGCATGCGTCCGAGAGCGGGTTGAGCCGCCTGTTCAACAATCTGCTCGCCAGTGACGGCGGCTTCCGCGAAACGGTCGAGGACGTCGACTTTTATGAAGAGGGCGGCGTCGGCGGGCGCATCCACGGCGAAACGGTGCTTTTCGGCACGGCGAGCTTTATGCGCAAGCGCGGCGTGAACCTGCCGCGCAATTTGGGGCTCAAGACGGGCATGTACCTCTCTGTGGACGGTACGCTCGTTGCGGTCTTTGCCGTAAAGTATATGCCCGCGGAAAATGTCGACTGGGCGCTCCACGCCCTGCACCACAGCCGCATCACGCCCGTGCTCGCCGTGCGCGACGGCAACATCACCCCCGCGCTCTTGAAGCGCAAGTTCGGTACCGATGCGCGCGCGGTCTATCCCAAGCTTGGGACGCGCCTCGCCCTTTCCGAGCGCGGCGGCGGACGGCCGTATGCCCTTTTGATGCGCGAGGGGCTCATGCCCTATGCCGAAGTCGTGCTCGGCAGCAAGCGCCTCTGTCTGTCCGCCAGAAGAGGAACGGTGCTTGCATTTTTAGCCGCTACAGCGTCTACGCTTCTCGCATTTTATTTAACTTTTGTCGGTGCATACAGCGTGCTCACGCCGCTTTCTCTGCTCGTTTACCTACTTTTATGGTCTCTCAGCGTGCTCGTTGACGGCATGCTCAGCGACCGTTATTGACACTTCGAACGAAGAAAACGGAAATCAACGGAAAAATATGGTTGAAATGGCGAGAAAAACATGATATAGTTTTTGCATTGAGTATTATCCCGCCCGGTGGCGGACACCATGACGGGATTTACGACTTTCGGAAGGAGACTAACCCATTATGAGTGCAAAAGACATTCGCAATATCGTGCTGCTTGGCCACAGCGGCAGCGGCAAGACCACCCTCGCTGAAAGAATGCTGTTTCTGACCGGCGGCACGGACCGTCTGGGTAAGATTGCCGACGGCAACACCGTTTGCGACTACGATCCCGAAGAGATCCGCCGCCAGATCTCCATTTCTCTGGCAGTGGCTCCCGTGGAATATGACAGCTGCAAGATCAACGTGCTCGATGTGCCCGGCGGTTTCGACTTTGCCGGCGAGGCTGCGGAGGCCGTTCAGGCTGCCGATGCCGCCGTCATCGTCTGCTCGGCCAAGGCCGGCATCAGCGTCGGCGCGGAGAAAGCGTGGAAATATTGCGAAAAGAATGCTCTCCCCCGTCTGATCTACATCTCCAAGATCGATGAGGAGAACTCCGACTATAACGCCGCGTTCGCCGCGCTGCGCGAGCGCTTCGGCAAGAACATTGCCCCCGTCGTCGCCCCCATCTGGGACGAGAACAAGAAGGTCATCGGCATCATCGACGTGCTGCATAAGCGCGCGTTCGAGTTCAACTCCACCGGCGGCCGCGTCGAGATCGAAGTGCCCGAGAACAAGCTTCCCGTGCTCGATGAGCTCTACGACGCGCTCAAGGAGTCCGTCGCCGAGACGAGCGAGGAGTTCATGGAGAAGTTCTTCGCCGGCGAGGATTTCACCTATGCCGAGATGATCCAGGGCCTGCGCCAGGGCGTGAAGGATCTCTCCCTCTTCCCCGTCGTGTGCGGCTCCGCCCTTCAGGGTATGGGCACCCGTATCCTGATGGATACCATCGTCGAGCTTCTTCCCAAGCCGCAGGACGCCCGCGCCCTCATGGCTGAGAATGAGGACGGCGAGTCCTCCGAGTTCGTCGTCGCGCCCGGCGCACTGCCGACCGCGTTCGTATTCAAGACCATTTCCGACCAGTACGGCAAGTATTCCTACGTCAAGGTGCTCTCCGGCTCCATCAAGCCCGATATGCCTATGGTCAACGCCCGCACGGGCGAGACCGAGAAGCTCGGCCGCCTGTACATTGCCAAGGGCAAGAAGTACACCGAGGTCAAGGAGCTCACCTGCGGCGATATCGGCGCCATCGCCAAGATGGACAAGGTCAAGACCGGCGACACGCTCTGCGAGCCGCGTAAGGTGGTCAAGATCGCGCCCATTCCCTTCGATGAGCCGTGCTACAGTGTGGCCATCGCGCCCAAGACCCGCGGCCAGGAAGACAAGATGGCGCAGGGTCTCAACCGCCTGAACGAGGAAGATCCTTCCTTCCGCGTCATCAACAACGCCGAAACGCACCAGATGGTCGTCTGCGGCGCGGGCGATATTCAGATCGACGTGCTGGTGAGCAAGCTCAAGAGCCGTTTCGGCGTTGAGGTCGTGCTCGACACGCCGCGCGTCCCCTACCGCGAGAAGATCCGCAAGACCGTGCAGAAGCAGGGTCGTCATAAGAAGCAGACCGGCGGCAGCGGCCAGTTCGGTGATGTTTGGATCCGCTTCGAGCCCAACGAGGAGAGCGAAGAGATGGTCTTTGCCGAGGAAGTGTTCGGCGGCAGCGTGCCCAAGAACTTCTTCCCCGCCGTTGAAAAGGGCCTGCGCGAAGCCTGCGTCCACGGTCCGCTTGCCGGCTACCCGGTCGTGAACCTCAAGGCCGTCCTTTACGATGGCTCCTACCACCCGGTCGATTCGTCCGAAATCGCGTTCAAGACCGCGGCGAACCTCGCCTACAAGGCAGCAATGCCCGAGGCGTCCCCGGTGTTGCTCGAGCCGGTGTGCGAGCTCAAGGTCACTGTGCCTGACCAGTACATGGGTGATATTCTCGGTGATCTCAACAAGCGCCGCGGCCGCGTCATGGGTATGAACCCGACTGGCAACGGCGAGCAGGTCATCGAGGCCGAGTGCCCCGAGGCAGAGCTGATGAGCTACGCCATCGACCTGCGCTCCATGACGCAGTCCCGCGGCTCGTTCGTGATGCACTTCGTGCGCTACGAGCAGTGCTCCGCCGATGCGCAGGCGAAGGCCATCGCAGCGGCAAAGGCCATGCAGGAAGCAGAGTAAGTCCGCCTTTCCTGCCGGCAGGAACAACGCAGCAAATCAAAGGAGCGATCCTCTTGAAAGAGGATCGCTCCTTTTTGCACTTTTTTATGGAAAGCGGCCTTATTCTCCGAGCGACGCCCGGTAGGTTCGCTTCAAAAACGCGGCGTTCATGATCACGCTCACGATTTCTGCGATCGGGAAAGAAAGCCATACCAGCTCAAGCCGTCCTGTGAGGGAGAGCAGGTAGGCGGCAGGCAGCAGCACGACGATCTGGCGGCAGACGGAGCTGACGAGCGCGTAGGTGGGCTTGCCGAGCGCCTGGCAGGCGCTGCCCGCGATGATGCTGAAGCCGGCAAGCGGGAAGTGAATGCCGATGATGCGCAGCGCGGCCCGGCCGATGGAGAGCATCTCCTCCGTCGGGGAGAAGAGACCCAGCAGCGTTTCGGGAATGAATTCGAGGAGCGCGAAGCCGACGCACATGATGCCGATGGCGGTGTAGGACGTCAGGCGCACGGCCCTGCGCACGCGGTCGAATTTCTGCGCGCCGTAGTTGAAGGACACGATGGGTACCATCGCGTTGTTCAGGCCGAAGCAGGGCATGAAGATGAAGCTCTGGAGCTTGAAGTACGCGCCGAACACGGCGGTGGCGGCCTCAGTGAACGAGATGAGGATCTTATTCATGCCGAACATCATCACCGAGCCGATGGACTGCATGATGATCGAGGGAATGCCGACGGCGTAAATGTCCGCCACCGTTGCGCGGTGGGGACGAATGCCCGACAAGCGTAGCTGCACATCGGGGTTTTTCGTGTGGTTGAGCACAAGGCCGAGGGCGGCGCCGATGAACTGACCCGTGATCGTGGCGACAGCCGCGCCTGCGACCTCCATGCGGGGAAAGCCCAGAAGGCCGAAGATCAGAATGGGGTCGAGCACGATGTTGCACACGGCGCCCACGATCTGCGAGACCATCGAAAGGTTCGTGCGTCCCGTGGCCTGCAAGAGCCGCTCGCCGTAGACCTGCACGAAGATGCCGAGCGAGCAGCCGATGCAGATCCTGACATAGGCCTGCCCGTAGGCGATGATCTGCTCATTTGCCGTCTGGAAGCGGAAGAAGGGCGTGGCGAGCGAAAAACCGAGCAGCATAAAGACTGCGGCGGTGCAGAGTGTCAGGAAAAGCCCCGTGCCCGCGGCGCGGTTCACCGCCGTCTGGTTCTTTTCGCCCAGCGAGCGCGCGAGCAGCGCATTCATGCCGACACCGGTGCCGACGGAAAAGGCGATGCACAGCATTTGCAGCGGGAAGGCGAGCGAGACGGCGTTCATCGCGTCCTGGCTGAGGCGCGCGACAAACACGCTGTCGACAATGTTGTAGAGTGCCTGAAAGAGCATGGATACCATCACAGGCCCTGCCATATTGGCGAGCAGCTTGCCGATGGGCATCGTGCCCATCTTGTTTTCTCTGACGTTTTCCTCCATGGTTTTTCCCCTTTGAATCAGTGTTTCGGCAATAAAATTCCGGCGCTTGCCGCGCCGGAATCAAAATCTAATCATTTTTTCCAACGACATGTGCGTTGGAAAAAATACCCCTTAGAGCGCAAGCGTGCGAACGGAGTGAGTGCGACGCAGCGCTCGGCAAAACCCAAATCAAAAATGCACCGCAGTGCATTTTTGAATTATTTCTTCAGTTCGCCGTTGGCGGACTTGGTGAGATACGCGTTGATGAAGCCGTCGAGATCGCCGTCCATGACGGACTGGATGTTACCGGTCTCGTAGTCGGTGCGCGTGTCCTTGACGAGCTGATAGGGCATGAAGACGTAGGAGCGGATCTGGCTGCCCCACTCGATCTTGAGCTGCACGCCCTTGATGTCGGAGATCTTCTCCGCGTGCTGCTGGATCTTGAGCTCCATCAATCGGGATTTGAGCATCTGCATGGCGTAGTCGCGGTTCTGGAACTGCGAGCGCTGCGTCTGGCAGGCGGTGACGATGCCCGTGGGCTTGTGGATCAGTCGAACGGCAGAGCTCGTCTTGTTGACGTGCTGGCCGCCTGCGCCGGACGCGCGGTAGACCTGCATTTCAAT
>DPGF01000043.1:0-7920 GCA_003522105.1 Oscillibacter sp. | reverse complement strand
CTCGTCTGGCGGCGGGCGTTCGCGTCGAACGGGGAAACGCGCACCAGGCGGTGCACGCCGTTCTCGCCCTTTAAGTAGCCGTAGGCGTTCTCGCCCTTGACCATGACCGTCGCGCTCTTGAGACCGGCCTCGTCGCCGTCGAGATAGTCGAGCATCTCAAACTCGAAGCCGTGCTTGTTCGCCCACTGCATATACATGCGGTAGAGCATCTGCGCCCAGTCCTGCGCCTCGGTGCCGCCCGCGCCGGCGTGGAACGTCAAAATGGCGTTGCAGTTGTCGTATTCGCCGGAAAGGAGCGTCGTGAGTCGCGCCTGCTCCACATCGGCTTCGAGCTTTTTGTAGCCCTCTTCGAGCTCGGGCAGCAGGCTCGCGTCGTCCATCTCCGTGCCCATGTCGATCAGCGCGAGCAGATCGTCGCGCGTGGAAACGAGCTTTTCGTAGCGGTGAATTTTATTTTGCAGCTGCTTGGAGCGCATCTGGTTTTTCTGCGAGCGCTCCAGATCGTTCCAGAAGCCGTCCTCGTGGGCCTCCAGCTCGAGGCGCTTGAGCTCCTGGCGGGCCTGCTCGATCTCCAGCGCCTTGAAGAGGTTTTCAAACGTTTCGTCCATTGCAAGCAGTTTCTGCTTGTAGGAATCGTATTCGATCACAGCCATGGCGTTCTCTCTCCTTTTCGTTGTTCCTTCATTAGCCGAAAAAGTATATCACACACGCCGGATAAAGGCAAGAAAAAATCCGCTCTCCGGGACAAAAAATCCCATGGGAACGGTCTTTTTGCGCTTTTCCAGCCATAAAAACAAAAAAGCCACGCTCTCGCGTGGTCGTACAAAAGGGATCTCAGCGCTCGCTGACGATCTGCTTGGTGTTGCCGAAGATCATGTCGTCAACATCCTGCTTGATGAACTTGTCGAACATATTGTGTTTCACGCTCCTTTCTCTCTTCAATTTCAGTTTATATGATAGCCGCGAAAAAAGCAAATTTCAATCGTCAGTATTCACGGTTTTAACCAAAAAGTTAACAGATATTTCATGCAAGTTGCTGAATGAGGACTTGCATTTTCGAGACTGACACTTTATAATAGACTAAAAGCTTATTTTTGAAACGGAGGACGCGCAGGATGGCGGCTTTTGTTACATTTGAAGATGTTTCCAAGGTTTACCGCAGCGGCGAGGTGGAGATCCGCGCGGTGGATCATATCAGCTTTACGATCGAAAAGGGAGAGTTCTGCGTCATCGTCGGCCCGTCCGGCGCGGGCAAGACGACGGTTTTGAACATGCTCGGCGGTATGGACGCCTGCTCAGGCGGCACCATCACGGTCGACGGCACGCGCGTGAGCGGCTTCAACGCCCGCCAGCTCACGACTTACCGCCGCCACGACATCGGCTTTGTCTTTCAGTTCTACAATCTGGTGGGCAACCTCACGGCACTTGAGAATGTGGAACTTGCCGCGCAGATCTGCAAGGATCCGCTCGACGCGGCGACGGTTTTGGACGAGGTCGGCCTTGCCAAGCGTGCAAACAACTTCCCCGGTCAGCTCTCCGGCGGCGAGCAGCAGCGCGTGGCGATCGCCCGCGCGCTGGCGAAGAACCCCAAGCTCCTTTTGTGCGACGAGCCGACCGGCGCGCTCGACTATGTGACGGGCAAACAGATCCTGAAGCTCTTGCAGGATACCTGCCGGGAAAAGGGTGTGACGGTCGTGGTCATCACGCACAACAGCGCCATCACGCCGATGGCCGACCGCGTGATCCACATCAAAAACGGCACGGTGGAGAGCATGCAGCTCAATGAGAATCCTGCAAGCGTGGAGAGCATCGAATGGTAACAGCAAAGCAAGCAAGAAAGGGGGCGGCGCAATGAAAAATGCAATGCAGAAGGACTTCTGGCGCGAGATCAAGCACACGAAGAGCCGCTTCTTCTCCATCATGATCTTGGTTGCGCTGTCGGTCGCGTTCCTTTCGGGACTCAAGGCAACGGCGCCGGATATGAAGCACACGGGCGACGACTATCTTGATTCCCTGCACTTAGCCGACATTCAGGTGCTCTCGACCCTTGGCCTGACCGACGAGGACATTGCCGCGCTGCGCGCGCAGGATAAGATCGAGGACGCCGAGGGCGAATACGTCATCGACGCGTTTGCCTCGTCCGATTCGCTCGACGCAGTGGTGAAAGTCCTCTCCCTCACGGATCGCGGCATCAGCGATGTGCTGCTGCGCGAGGGGCGCATGCCCGCGCGCGCGGACGAGTGCGTGGTGGAGGAAAATATGCTCTCGCTGATGAGCATTTCCATCGGTGATACGATCACGCTCACGCCGGGGGACGACCTTTCCGATGCGCTCGCGCAGGACACCTACACGGTGGTCGGCACGGTGCGCTCACCGGTGTACCTTGCAGTGGAGCGCGGCACGTCGACGCTCGGCAGCGGCACGGTGAAGGCGTATCTCTACCTGCCGCGCGAGGCATTCACGCTCGACTACTATACGGCGGCCTATGTCCGCGTTTCGGGCGCAGCGGAGGTGACCGCGTTTTACGATGAATACGATGATTACATTGACGATGTGATCGACTCGCTCGAGGACTTCAGCGATGCCCGCGCGATCCTGCGCCACGACGAGCTTGTGGACGAAGCGACGGAAAAGCTTGACGATGCGCAGAAGGAACTGGACGACGCCAAGGCGGAGGCCGACAAAGAGCTCGGCGACGCGCAGAAAGAACTAAATGATGCGCGCAGGAAGCTCGACGACGGCTGGAAGGAATACGATGACGGCAAGCAGGAGCTTGCCGATTCGCGTGTGAAGCTCGACGATGCCAAGGCCGAGCTGGAGGACGGCGAGCAGGAATACGCCGACGGCGTGAAGAAATACGATCAGGCTGTGCGCGACTATGAAAAGGGTCAGAAGGACTATGCCGACGGCGTGAAGGACTATGAAAAGGGCGCGCAGCAGCTTGCCGATGGTGCAGATGAGCTGGAAGCCGGCAAGGAAAAGCTGGACGAGGGACAAAAGCAGCTCGACGCATTGGGCAATACCGTGGCGGGCGCGCTGCAAAACGATCCGAACTACGCCGGCGTGACCGGCGGGACGATCATCGACGAGCTTGGCCGCGGCGATGAAAATACTGCCGCAGCCACCGACGCGGCGCTCGACAAAATGCGCGCGCAGCTTGAAGGCGGCATCGCGCAGGCACAGCAGGGCCTTGCGAAGATCGACGCGGGGATCGAGGAGTGCGATAAGGGCCTTGCGAAGATCGACGCAGCACTGGAGCAGCTGGGCGCCTCCCCGGATAATGAAGAAGCGCGCGCGGCACTGGAGCGGCAGCGCGCGGACACGGCGGTTCAGCGCAGCGTCCTTGTACAGCAGCGCGGCGAAGTCAGCGCGCAGCTCAGCGAGCTGCAAAGTCAGCTCGCCGCTCTCAGCACCGTCAGCTCCGGCAGCATTGCCGCAAACAAGCAGCAGCTCGATCAGGGGCGCGCGGACTATGAAAGCGGCAAGCAGCAGCTCAGCGCGGGCTACCGCGACCTGCGCGACGGCAAGAAGGAACTCGACAAGGCGAAAAAAGAGCTGGACGAGGCGCCGCAGAAGCTCGCCGACGCACGCAAGGAGCTTGCCGACGCGCGCAAGGAGCTGGACGACGGCTGGAAGGAATACTACGACGGCGAAGAAAAATACGCCGACGGCGAAAAGGAACTGGCCGACGCCTACCGCGAGCTGACAGACGGCGAAAAGGACTACCGCGAAGGACTGCGCGAGTATGAGGACGGCAAGGCCGAGGCAGACGAGAAGATCGCCGACGCGGAGGAAAAGATCGCCGACGCGCGCCGCAAGGTCGCGGACATTGAAAGCTGCGAGTGGTATCTCTTCAGCCGCAGCTATAACCCCGGCTACACGGGCTATGGGCAGGACGCCGAGCGCATGGCGAATCTTGCCAGCGTCTTCCCGGTGATCTTCTTCCTTGTGGCGGCGCTCGTGTGCCTCACGACGATGACGCGCATGGTCGAAGAGCAGCGCGTGCAGATCGGTTCTTTGAAGGCGATGGGCTACAGCGGCCTCGCCATCTCCCGCAAGTATCTCTTGTACGGGCTTTTGCCGAGCCTGACCGGCGGCATGTTCGGCCTTGTCATCGGCTATATCCTCTTCCCGAAGATGATCTTTACGGCCTATCAGATCATGTATCAGATGCCGAACATCGAGCTGCGCGCCTACGGCGGGATCTCCGCCTATTCGCTGCTTGCGGCAGTGGCATGCACCACGCTCGCCACGCTCTGGGCGTGCCTTGCCACGCTGCGCGAAACGCCGGCGAGCCTGATGCGCCCGCGCACGCCGAAGGCGGGCAAGCGCGTGTTCCTTGAGTACATCAAGCCCCTGTGGAGAAAGATGTCCTTCACCCATAAGGTGACGGCGCGCAACCTTTTCCGCTACCAGAAGCGCTTTTGGATGACGGTCATCGGCATCGGCGGCTGCACCGCGCTCATCATCGCGGGCTTCGGCATGCGCTCGTCGCTCCTCTTTACGATGTCGCGCCAGTATGACGATCTGTTCCATTACTCCGCGCAGGTGACGCTTTCGAGCAATGTACTGCCGGAGGAGCGGCAGGCGGTGGAGAATTTCCTCGCGGGTGATTCCCGTGTTGTGAATGACGTTCCCTGCACGGCGTCCTCTGCCACAGTCATCACATCGAGCTATTCGACCACCGCCTATGTTGAGGTGATGGAAGCAGACGAGATCGGCAAGGTCATTGATCTGCTGGACTACAAGACCGGCGAGCCAATCACCATGGAGGATACCGGCGTGTACATCGACCAGAAGCTCTCCGAGCTTTTGAAGGTCTCGGTGGGCGACACGTTCTTCCTTGACGGCGATGCGCGCGGGGACGTGACGGTCGCGGGTATTTATGAGCATTACACGGGGCATTTCATCTATATGACGCCCTCGTACTATGAACAGACGCTCCACGCCGATAGCGAGCCGAACGCCTATCTCATGAACTTTACGAGCGACGATACCGACACCTGCAACGCGATCTTTGAAAAGCTGCTCAGCATGAACGGCGTTGTGACGACCTCGCGCATGCGCGATACGCAGGACACCTACATGCACAGCATGGAGCGCGTGGACTTCGTTGTGGTCATCATCATTCTGGCAGCGGCGGCGCTGGCGATGGTTGTGCTCTTCAACCTTTCGAACATCAACATCACCGAGCGCCAGCGCGAGCTTGCCACGATCAAGCTGCTGGGCTTTTACGACAAGGAAGTTTCGGCCTATGTCTACCGCGAGAACATCGTGCTCACGGTGTTCGGTATCCTCATGGGCTGCTTCATGGGTCACTGGCTGCACATTTACCTTGTCCGCTCGACGGAGATCGACCTTATGATGTTCGGGCGGCAGACGGCGCCGTCGGCCTACGTGTACGCCGCGATCCTGACGATGCTCTTCTCCGTCCTTGTCAATGTGCTCGCGCACTTCAAGATGAAGAAGATCGACATGGTCGAGAGTCTCAAGAGCGCGGAATAAATTTCTTGTTTCGCGGCGGTGCATTGTGCTACAATAAAGGGCGGCAAAAGCCGCCCTTTACTATTGTCGAAAAAGCGGCATGCCGCTTTGACTTTTATTGCTTTCTTATAGATTGGAGTTTCCATGGCGAATCAAAGAAGAAAACATCATTTTTGGCGCAATTTGATTATCCTCATCGTGCTGTTCTGCCTCTTCCTCTGCTGGGACAACAGCAGCATCGAGACGGACGAGGTTACGTTCCCCTCGGGCACGCTGCCCGCGGGCTTTGACGGCTGCCGCATCGTGCACTTAAGCGACCTGCACGGAAAATATTTTGGCAAGGACAACGAGCGCCTTTACGCGGCGGTCAGAGCCGCGCAGCCGGAGTATATCTTCGTGACGGGCGATCTCGTTGACCGCGGAACAGAGGAACCGAACGCCTACGCCGCGGAAGTCGGCGCGGCGCTCTCGGCCATCGCGCCGACGTATTACGTCACGGGCAACCACGAGTGGGGACATGGCACCGCCGCCGTGCGCGCGCTCAAGAGCACGCTGCGCGAGAGCGGCGTGACGGTGCTCTCCAACGAATTTGTGCCTCTCACGCGAAACGGCGATACCATCGTGCTCGCGGGCATCGACGATCCGAACGGCTACGCCGATCAGGAGACGCCGTACGAGCTTGCCCAGGAGATCTACGCCGCCTGCGGCGACCCCTTCTGGCTGCTGCTGGCGCACCGCAACGACCGCTTTGCACGGGAATACAGTCTCCTCGGCGCGGATCTGACGATTTCCGGTCACGGCCACGGCGGCATCTGGAGATTTCCGTTTACCGATGGGGTGTTCGGCACGCAGAGAAACCTCTTCCCCACGCACACGGCGGGCTTTTATTCAGACAACGGTGCGTCCGTTTTTGTCAGCCGCGGGCTCGGCAATTCGCCGAAGATCGTACCGCGCATTCTGAATCGGCCGCAGGTCGCGGTCATCACACTGGAAAGGGGCTGAGAACATGCGTGAATTTCACGCCGGAAGCTACGACGTTGCCGTCATCGGCGCGGGACACGCGGGCATCGAGGCATCTCTTGCCTGCGCGCGCCTCGGCATGAAAACGGTGTGCTTTACCATCAACTTAGACGCGGTGGGCAATATGCCCTGCAACCCCGCCATTGGCGGCACGGGCAAGGGCCATCTTGTGCGTGAGCTCGACGCCCTCGGCGGCGAGATGGCAAGGGCGGCGGACTTAGCCTGCATTCAATACCGCATGCTCAACCGGGGCAAGGGCCCCGCCGTCTGGTCACTGCGCGCGCAGGCCGACCGGCGGCGCTACCAGAGCGTGATGAAGCACACGCTCGAGCGGCAGGAAAATCTCCTGCTGCGTCAGGCGGAGATCGTCGATCTTCGCGTGGAGGACGGGCATGTCTCCGCCGTCGTGACGGAAACGGGCGGCGTTTACGCGGTCAAGGCCGTCATTCTCTGCTCGGGAACATTTTTGGACGGGCGCACGATCGTCGGCGAATGTGTGCGCGAGAGCGGCCCGGACGGAATGCACGCCTCGCTGACGCTGGCGGAAGCCCTCAGGAAGCTCGGACTTCCCCTGCGCCGCTTCAAGACCGGCACGCCGCCGCGCGTGAACGCGCGCAGCGTCGATTTTTCGCAAATGGAAGTGCAGACGGGCGATGAAGCGCCCCTGCCCTTCTCGTTTTCGACGCAAACGCCGCCTCAAAATCAGGTGGTCTGCTACTTAACGTATACAAGCGAGGAGACGCACCGCGTCATCCGCGAAAACCTGGATCGGAGTCCCATCTACTCGGGTGTGATCGAGGGCGTCGGCCCGCGCTATTGCCCGAGTATTGAGACGAAGATCGTCCGCTTTCCCGATAAGCCCCGCCACCAGCTCTTCATCGAGCCGATGGGGCTTGATACCGAGGAGCTCTACATTCAGGGCTTTTCCTCTTCCATGCCCGAGGAGGTGCAGCTTGAAATGCTGCACTCGGTCAAGGGCCTTGAGCACGCGGAGATGATGCGCCCGGCCTACGCCATCGAATACGACTGCATTGACCCGACCGCGCTCTATCCGACGCTTGAATACAAGCACATCAAGGGCCTGTACGGCGCGGGACAGTTCAACGGCTCGTCGGGGTACGAGGAGGCGGCGGTGCAGGGCTTTGTCGCGGGCGTGAACGCCGCACGGAAAATCAAGGGCGAATCGCCCTTCATCTTAGGCCGCGAGCAGGCCTATATCGGCACGCTCATCGATGACCTTGTGACCAAGGGCACGAACGAGCCCTATCGCATGATGACGAGCCGCAGCGAATACCGCCTCATCCTGCGGCAGGACAACGCCGACGAGCGCCTTGCGCCCATCGGGCACGAGCTTGGCCTTGTCAGCGATGAAACGCTGCAAAAGGTCGTGGGCAAATACGACGCGGTGCGCCGCGA
>DPGF01000112.1:12441-14972 GCA_003522105.1 Oscillibacter sp. | reverse complement strand
GAGGACATCGTCAGCGTCCCGCCCTACAAGCGCGAGATCAACACCGTCTTCCAGAAGTACGCTCTCTTCCCCCACATGGATGTTTACGACAACATCGCCTTTGGCTTGACGCTCAAAAAGGAGCCGAAGGACGTCATCGAGCAGAAGGTCATGCGTATGCTGCGCCTTGTGAGCCTTGAGGACTACGCTCACCGCAACGTGACCGAGCTTTCCGGCGGCCAGCAGCAGCGCATCGCCATCGCCCGCGCGCTCGTCAACGAGCCGAGCGTGCTGCTGCTCGATGAGCCTCTTGGCGCGCTCGACTTAAAGCTGCGCAAGGAGATGCAGCAGGAGCTCAAGTACATCCAGCAGGAGGTCGGCATCACGTTCATCTTCGTCACGCACGACCAGGAAGAGGCGCTGACGATGTCGGATAAGATCGTCGTAATGAATGCGGGCGAGATCCAGCAGATCGGCACGCCGACCGAGATCTACCGCACTCCCGTCAACGAATTCGTCGCCAAGTTCATCGGCGAGACGAACATCATCGACGGCGTCATGCTCGAGGACGATCTTGTCATGTTTGAGGACAAGAAGTTCGCCTGCCGTGCCCGCGGATACAACAAGAACCAAAAGGTCGACGTGGTCATTCGCCCCGAGCACCTTGACATCGTCCCCCGCGCCGAGGGCATGCTCAAGGGCACGGTCAAGTCCCAGCTCTTCAAGGGCATGCACTATGAAACGGTGGTCGAAACGCGCGTCGGTACGTCCATCACCGTCAAGATGCAGGTCTCGCAGGATCGTCCCGTTTTCAACGAGGAAAAGGGCGAGAAGATCAGTGCAAACGCCTTCCTTCTGGACGTGGAGGACGTAGAGGAACTCGACGAGGCCAAGATCGTTGCCCTCGCCTCCGCCGAGGCGTGGGACGCCGAGACCGAAGAGCCCATCTCCATCAAGACCGTCGAATACGACATCAAGCCCGAGACCGGCAACTACACCGTCACCTTCTCCACCGCCAACGAAACGAGCATCACCGTCAAAGTTCTTGTCGTTGCGGAGAACCGCGTCGAAAGCAAGGTCTATCAGGAAGAAATTTACGCGATGAACTTCTTCAAAAAGGTCGAGGATATTCAGGAGAGCATCGCGCTCGACACCGACCTTGAAACCTGGGCAAGTGCCTCGGCCTGGTCGCTCGAAGACGGCGAACAGGTCGAGATCACCGACGTCAAGTACGACTTTGACCCCGAGAACATCACCCCGGGCGTCTACGATGTGACCTTCTCCACCGAGGGCTATGAGTACAAGGTCTCCACCACCCACGCCTATGAAGAGGGCGAGCAGGTCGGTCTTGTCTTCCGTCCCGAGGACATTCACGTGATGAAGAAGGAGGGCCAGTGGTGAAGCGCTTTCGTTCCATGACCTACCCGTATATCGCGTGGATCATTGCGATCATCGTTGTACCGATGATCCTGATCGTGCTCTATGCGTTTACGACCTCGGGCAACTCCGTGCTCACATTTCAGTTCACCTTTGAAAACTTTGCCCGCTTTGTCACGGACAAGGTATTCATGGATGTGCTGCTCAGATCGCTTTATATCGCGCTCATCACCACGCTCATCTGCGTTGCGCTCGGCTATCCCATTGCCTACGTCATCGCGCAGCGCGGCGGCCGCAGCAATACGATCTTAATTCTGCTCATCACCATGCCCACCTGGGTCAACATGCTCGTGCGCACCTATGCGTGGATGGGCATTTTGCAGGACGAGGGCATCTTTAATAGCATTCTCTCGTGGTTTGGCATTGGCCCCGTATCGATGATCCACACGAGCTTTGCCGTCATTCTCGGCATGGTCTATAACTTCATACCCTTTATGATTTTGCAAATCCACACCTCCCTTGCCAAGATGGACAAGAGCCTGCTCGAGGCGGCCAACGACCTCGGTGCAACGCCGGTGCAGGCCTTCCTGCGTGTCACGCTGCCGCTCTCGCTCCCTGGCGTGATCTCTGGCATCACGCTCGTATTTTTGCCCGCGGTGTCGAGCTTCTTTATCCCGAAGCTCCTCGGCGGCGGACAGTATGTCCTCGTCGGCAACATCATCGAAACACAGTTCCTCACCACCGGCGACTGGAACTTCGGTTCTGCCATCTCGCTCATCATGGCGGTCATCATCATGATCTCCATGTGGCTCACGCGCAAGGCAGACGTTCAGGTCGCCTCGCAGGGAAAGGAGTGAGACGCGCATGAAAAAGAAAAATTCTGTCGCCTCGAAGATCATTCTGATCCTCACGATGCTCTTCTTCTACCTGCCCATTCTCTATATCATCGTCTTTTCGTTCAACGATTCCCGCTCACTCACCAAGTTCAGTGGATTCTCCCTGCGCTGGTATGAAAAGATGTTCGCAGACTCGACGATGATGGAGGCTGTGCTCTACACGGTCATCATCGCCCTTATTGCCACCGTCGTCTCCACCGTCGTCGGCACGATCACAGCCATCGGTCTTTCGAAGTCCCGCAAGGTCGTGCAGAAAATGGTCGAGCGCATCAACGACCT
>DPGF01000112.1:0-12172 GCA_003522105.1 Oscillibacter sp. | reverse complement strand
CCCTATGTGATGCTCTCCGTCACACCCAAGCTCCGCTCGCTCGACCCCAACCTCATCGACGCGGCGATGGATCTTGGCGCGACGCCCTTCCAGGCGCTCACGAAGGTCATTGTCCCGCAGATCAAGCCCGGCATCGTCTCCGGCGCGCTCATCGCCTTCACGATGAGCTTCGATGACTTCGTTATCTCCTATTTTACGACGGGCAACGGCGTGAACAACATCTCGATCCTGGTCTACACGATGTCCAAGCGCGTCAATCCCTCGATCAACGCCCTCTCTACCATCGTGATCCTGCTCATTACGCTGGCACTCGGCGTGGTGAACATCGTGCCGATCGTACGTGAAAAGCGCGAGAAGGACGGCAAGACTTCCCGCGCCGTAAGCCGCAAGGCCATGGCGATCGTCGCAGGCGTGCTGGTGCTGGCCGTTCTCGGCGGCACGGTGGGCGCAAGCGTCTCCCAGCAGCGCAAGAGCGCTGAGGCCATCGAGAAGTACGGCAGCAACGTCTTGAAGCTCTACCTCCCCGGCGAGTACCTCGGCGAGAATGTCATCTCCGACTTTGAAAAGCAGTTCGGCGTGCGCGTCATCGTCGAAAACTTCGACTCCAATGAGATGATGTACACCAAGCTCATGGCGGGTGACCGCTACGACGTGGTGATCCCGTCGGACTACATGATCGAGCGCCTGATGAAGGAGGACTTCCTCCAGCCGCTCGACAAGAGCCTGATCCCCAACATGGAGAACATGGACGACGCCGTGCGCGGCATGAGCTACGATCCCCAAAACGACTGGTCGATCCCCTACTTCTGGGGCAGCGTGGGTCTTGTCTACAACCACGAGAATGTCGACCCCGCGGTCATTGAGCGCGAGGGCTGGGAGATCCTGCGCAACACCGATTACGCCGGCCACGTCTACATCTACGACTCTGAGCGCGATTCCTTTATGATGGCGTTCAAGGCGCTGGGCTACTCGATGAACACCGAAGATCCCGATGAGATCAATGCCGCCTACGAGTGGCTGCTGCAAATGAACAACACGATGTCCCCCGTTTATGTGACCGACGAGGTCATCGACGGTATGATGAACGGCTACAAGGACATCGCCGTTGTCTACTCCGGCGACGCGGCCGTGGTGCTTGATGAAAACGAAGACATGAGCTTCTATATGCCCTCCCAGGGCACGAACATCTGGTGCGATGCCATGGTCATTCCCCAAAATGCCGAGAATCCCAAGCTCGCCCACGAGTTCATCAACTACATGCTCACCTATGAAGCCGCGTTTGACAACACCGAAACGGTGGGTTATACTTCTCCCAACGCGGAAGTGTTTGAAGAGATGACCTCGTCTGAGGATCTCTACGCGGACAATGCCGCCTACCTTCCCCGCAGCGGCTACGACAAGGACGAGATGTTCCATGACAACCAGACCCTCATGCGCGAGCTGAGCAGACTCTGGATCAAGGTCAAGGCCGCCAAGTAACATTGCAAAGGAGAACGATCTTATGAAAATCGGAGATACTTTTACCGTTCAGAAAACCGTCACGGAGGATATGACCGCTGCCGCGCTTGGCAGCGGCGGCCTCCCGGTCTTCGGCACGCCGTACCTCATCGCCATGGTGGAAAACGCCGCCTTCACCTATCTCCAGCAGGAGCTGCCCGAGGGCAAGAGCACCGTCGGCACGAAGGTCGACATGGCGCACGTTTCCCCCTCCCCCGTCGGCATGGAGGTCACTGTCACCGTCGAGGTCACGGACATCTCGGCAAACGGCAAGATGATCGACTTCAAGGCAAGCGCCACCGACGCCGCCGGTCTCATCGGCGAGGGCACGCACCAGCGCGCCGTCATCACCGTGGATCGTTTCATGGATAAGTGCCAGGCGAAGCTGGCGCAGTAAGGAGGCAGTATGCACTATTCCGGAGCCGTTTACCGTCCCCCCAGCGAGGCGCGCAGCCTCATCGTGCAGTGCACGCTTGGATGCAGCCACAATAAGTGCGCCTTCTGCACGATGTACAAGGATAAAAAATTCTCCATCAATCCCGTCGAGCAGGTGCTTTCCGACCTGGACGAGGCGCGCGCCTACGGGCGCTATGTCGAGAAGATCTTTTTGGCCGACGGCGACGCCCTGATCCTGCCGATGGACTATCTTCTGACCGTTCTCGACTATATTCGCGACCACTTCCCCGCCTGCAAGCGCGTGGCGGCTTACGCAACGACCAAGGCCATCATGCGCAAGACGGACGACGAGCTGCGCACGCTGCGCGAGCACGGCCTCGGCATCGTGTATATCGGCCTTGAGAGCGGCAACGAGGCGTTGCTTGAAAAGTTCTGCAAGGGCGTCACGGCGGAGGAAACGGTTGTGAATGCCATTCGCTGCAAAGAGGCGGGCATTGCCACATCCGTCACCGCCATCAACGGCATGGCGGGCGCGAATGGCGACTGGCGCGCTCACGCCATCGATACGGCAAAGGCCGTGTCGCGCATGAAGCCGGACTATATCGCCTTCCTCACGCTGCGCGTCTACTCGGGCACTCCCCTGCACGACTGGATCGAGCGCGGCGAGTTCCAGATGATGAACCCCACCGAGCTGATGACGGAAACGCGCCTTTTCTTAGAGCATATTGACTCGGAGGGCAGCGTCTTCCGCTCGAACCACGCCTCGAACTACCTCCCCCTCGGCGGTACGCTCAACCGTGACCGCGAGGCACTGATCCACACGATCGATGAAGCGCTCGACGGCAAAGTCCGCCTGCGCCGCGCGGTGGAGCTGGGCCTATAAGGAAAGAAATAAGACCTGCCTTTCGGCAGGTCTTATTTTCGTCTTGGCACAGGAAGATTCAACTTGCGGTTAAAAAATATTTCTACCGATTCTACCACCGATCACTGTCCTTTTGCCGCCTCTGGCGCTATACTGAGGTCACAGCAAAAGAAAAAACGCCCGCTGGGGCGCGAAAGGAGCACATGATGGAAAACCGTATTGCAGAACAGATCCGCTTTTACCGTAAACAGAAGGGGCTGACGCAGGAACAGCTCGCCGAAGCGATGGGCGTCTCCGTCGCGGCAGTGAGCAAATGGGAGCAGGGGCAGAGCCTGCCGGAAATTCCGATGCTGATGGAACTTGCCGACTTCTTTGACCTCTCGGTCGATGCGCTGCTCGGCTATCGGCTGCGCGCAAATGACCGCAAGAGCATCGTTAAACGCATGAAGCGTCTACGCCGCGAGGACTATTATGATGAGGGCATTGCCGAGGCGGAAAAGGCGCTGCAAAAATTTCCGAACACCTTCAGTGTCGTCTACGAATGCGCCAAGCTTTTTGAGATGGCAGGTCTCAAGCGTCAGGACAAAAAGATGCAGAGCCGTTCGCTCGACCTGCTATCGCACGCCATCCGCCTGCTTTCACAAAACAGCGACCCGGAGATCAGCGAGATGTCGCTCCGGCTCGACATGGCGAACGTGCTGCTCGACATGGAGGACTGGGAACGCGCGCTCGCGCTCTTCAAAGAGAACAACGCCTGCGGCCTGCTCGACGATCAGATCGGCTGCCTGCTTGCGGGCGTGAAGGAGCGGCGCGAGGAGGGCGTGCCGTATCTTTCCATGGCATTGCTGCGCGCGGTCACGTCGCTCGTGCGCGTGTGCGACGGCTTTGCCAACGTATTTGAGGCGAGAGGAGACCTCCGATCGGCCATCGACATTTCGCAGTGGAAACATTCGATGCTTACAGGCCTCAGAAAAGGAGATTCCGTCAGCGAGCTTGATAAGATCAGCGCGACCTCGCACGCTGCGCTCGCGCGGCTTGAGTACAACAGCGGTGATTCGGACGGTGCGCGCGAAGCGCTCTCCCGCGCCAAGGCGCTGGCCGCCGCCTACGACGCTTCTCCCAGCCACAGCGCGGAGAATGTCCGCTTCTACGAGGGCATGGAAACCGTCGGCATTTACAGCGATTTCAGCCGCAGCGCAACGGACGCGGCGTTCCACGCCTTTATTGATGATGGCGGTACGAGTGAGCATGAATCCTTCTGGAAAAGCGTAACATAAGCAAGCGCAGCCGAACCAGGAATCAACAAAAAGGGGACATTCTCTCATGCGAGAGAATGTCCCCTTTTCATATTGGTTTCATTGCCGGACGATACATCAGAACAGTGTCAGCTGGCTCGTTTCCGGCAGCCCCGCGAACGCGCCGAGGGCGCGCAGCTGGTCGATGTGCGTCTGCGAAAGCTTGTTGCAGCACATGGAAAACTCTTCAACCGATGTAAAGGTCTTTCCCTTTCGCTTCTCGACTGTATCAAGCGCGGCGGTCTCGCCGAGTCCGCGCACGGACGTGAACGGCGGAAGAAGGCCGTTTTCCGTGACGATGAACTTTGTCGCATCGCTGCGGTAAATGTCGATGGGCTCAAAATGGAAACCACGCAGGCAGAACTCGTAGCAGACTTCAAGCGTCGTCATCAGATCCTGCTCAACGGCGGTGGCGTCCTTGTTGTTTTCGATCTCGCGGATGCGGCGGCGCAGCGCGTCGGCATCCTTGCAGCACTCGGCGGCGTCAAACGCCTTGGCGCGGATGGAGAAGAAGGTCGCATAGAACGCGAGCGGCTCATGCACCTTGAACCACGCGATGCGGAATGCCATCATGACGTAGGCGACCGCGTGCGCCTTCGGGAAGAGGTAGCCGATCTTGGCAAGCGACTCGATGTACCACTCCGGCACGTCGTGCTTGCGCATTTCCTCGACCCACATCGGCCAGTCCCCTGCCTTGCCGGCTTTGACCTTGCCCTTTCGGACGGCTTCCATGGTCTTGAAGCTCATCTTCGGGTCAAGCCCCATCGAAATAAGGTAGAGCATAATGTCGTCACGGCAGCCGACGGTCTCCAGAACGCTCGCCGTGCCGCTGATGATCAGATCCTTCGCGTTGCCGAGCCACACGTCCGTGCCGTGGGAGAAACCGGAGAGGCGCAGGAGGGTATTAAAATCCTTCGGCTGGGTGTCCACAAGCATCTGGCGCGTGAAGCGCGTGTTGAACTCCGGAATGGCAACAGCGCCCGTGGGGCCGAGCACCTCGTCGTTTTCGTAGCCGAGGACTTTGGACGAGATGAAGATCGACATGGTGTCCGCGTCGTCGAGCGGGATCTGGCGGGCGTTGACGCCCGTCAGATTTTCGAGCATGCGGATCATCGTCGGGTCATCGTGGCCGAGCATATCGAGCTTTAAGAGGTTGTCCTCCATGCAGTGATATTCGAAATGCGTGGTGATCGTGTCGCTGTCGGGGTCGTCCGCAGGGTGCTGGACGGGGCAGAAATCTTCGATATCCAGATCGTCCGGCACGACGACGAGGCCGCCGGGGTGCTGACCCGTCGTGCGGCGCACGCCGACGCAGCCCGCCGTCAGGCGGTCGATCTCGGCATTGCCCGCGGCGATGCCGTTTTCCTCGACGTATTTTTTGACGAAGCCGTAGGCCGTTTTTTCCGCGAGCGTACCGATCGTGCCCGCGCGGAACACCTGGGTCTTTCCGAACATCTCGACCGCGTGCGCGTGTGCGCGCGCCTGATATTCGCCCGAGAAGTTCAGGTCGATATCCGGCACCTTGCCGCCGCCGTAGCCAAGAAAGGTCTCAAACGGAATATCGAAGCCGTCCTTGACGTATTTCGTGCCGCAGACGGGGCACATCTTGTCGGGCATATCCGCGCCGCAGCCGTACTCGCCGCCGTGGAAC
Source organism: Oscillibacter sp. (assembly GCA_003522105.1). Taxonomy (GTDB): domain Bacteria; phylum Bacillota; class Clostridia; order Oscillospirales; family Oscillospiraceae; genus Hominicoprocola. Next base: position 6,471 of record DPGF01000112.1, on the reverse strand, counting down.
TCCACGTTGCGGCATTTGGGGCAGCGATAGTGCGGCGGCAGGGCGTTGACCTCGGTGATGCCCGCCATATACGCCACGAGCGACGAGCCGACCGAGCCTCGCGAGCCAACGAGATAGCCGCACTCAAGCGAGCGCTGCACGAGCTTCTGCGCCGACATGTAAACAACGTCATACTTTCCAAGAATGCCGCCCAGCTCGATGTTCAATCGGTCGACGATGAGCTGCGGCAGCTCGTCGCCGTACAGCTCGTGTGCCTTGTCCCAGACCATGCGGTTGAGGTCTTCTTCGGAGTTTTCAAGGCGCGGCGGGAAGAGCTTACCCTTGGGCAGAAGCTCGATATCCTCCACCTGTTCGGCGATGGCGCGCGTGTTGGTCACGACGACCTCATAGGCCTTTTCCTTGCCGAGGTAGTCGAATTCATTGAGCATTTCGTCGGTCGTTCGGAAGTAGAGCGGCACAGGCTCGTTCGCGTCGGCAAATTTCTTCGACGCAAGCAGAATGTGGCGGTAGACCTCGTCCTCAGGGTCGAGGAAATGGACGTCGCCCGTCGCGCAGACGGGCTTGCCGAGCTCCTCGCCAAGCTTCACGACCGTGCGGTTGAAGTTCTTGAGGTCCTCGTCGTCATTCACCGTGCCGTCGCGCACCAGAAAGCGGTTGTTGCACAGGGGCTGGATCTCAAGGAAATCGTAAAACGAGGCGATGCGCTTGAGCTCGTTCCAGTCCTTGTGGTCGATGATGGCGCGGAACAGCTCGCCCGCTTCACAGGCGGAGCCGATGATCAAGCCCTCGCGGTGCGCAATGAGCTCGCTTTTCGGAATGATCGGCACGCGCTTGAAGTATTTGAGGTTCGAAGCAGAGATGAGTTGATAGAGATTTTTCAGGCCAACTTTATTCTTGGCGATCAGAATGATGTGCTTGGGAAAGCGGTTGCGCTTCGCGCCCAGTGGGCGGAGCTTCGTCATCTCGTCGTTGATCTGCTGGAGCCGCGTAACGCCGCGCGCTTCGAGCATGGCGAAAAACTTTACGAGCATCTGCGCCACGGGCACCGCGTCGTCCGAGGCGCGGTGATGGTTGAACTGCGGAAGCTGTAAGTGATCGGCGACGATATCAAGCTTATGTTTGGAAAGCTCCGGCAGAAGGTTCTGCGCGAAGATCAGCGAGTCGAGATACGTCGGCTCAAAGGGAATGCCGCACTTTTTGCAGCCCGCACGGATAAAGCTGATGTCAAACTCCGCGTTGTGCGCGGCGAGCGGACGGTCGCCCGCAAAGTTGAGAAAGGCGTGCAGCGCATCTGCAAGCTTCGGCGCGCCGCGCAGCATCTCGTCCGTGATGCCGGTGAGGCCGATGATCTCGGGCGAAAGCCTGCGCTCGGGGTCGACAAAGGTCTGGAACGTTTCGACGATTTCGCCGTTCTTTAAGATGACGGCGCCGATCTCGGTGATGGCGTCGCTCGCGACCTTGAGGCCGGTCGTTTCAATGTCGAAGCAGCAGATCTCGCTCGAAAAGTCGCCGTCCTGCGCTCCGTGTACAGCAATGCGGTCGTCGATATTGTTGAGAAAATATCCCTCGCAGCCGTAAAGGATTTTGATTTTACCCTCTCCGGTATGCCAGGCGTCCGGGAAGCTCTGTGCCACACCGTGGTCGGTAATGGCGATGGCGGGCATTCCCCACTTGATCGCGCGCTTGACGGCGGCGGTCGTGTCGGTCAGCGCGTCCATGTTGGACATGCGCGTGTGCAGATGCAGCTCCACGCGCTTTTCCTCCGCCGTGTCCTTGCGCTCCTCGTGCTCGATCTGCATGATGTCCTGTGGGTTGAGCTGCATGTCCTTGCCGTCGAAGGAAAGCTCCATGCGCCCGCTGACGCGCAGCCACATGCCGTTGGCGATCTTGCCGTTCAGCTCGACCGCCTCGCGCTCCGGAAGACTCCGGCGGATGATGAGCGATCCCTCGTAGTCCGTCATCTCAAGCAGCATCGTCCACACGCCCGCGCGGCGCGTTTCGTGGCAATCGAACTTGAAGACCTTGCCCTCGACAACGACGTGACCGGCCTTGGGCGTCAGCTCGCTGATGGGAAGCACTCTCCCCTTTGCGATCTCGCGTCCCATGATGACGCTGCCGCTGCCGCTCACCTTGCGGCCCGCGTTTTTCATCATATCGGGAAAAGCCTCCGCTGTGGATTTGACGTGAATGTCCACGCGCTTTAAGTCATAGCTGCGCGCGAGCATCTGCTCGACCGTCTCGCGCGTGGAGTCGGTCATCTCTGCGCGCACGGTCATATCAAGCGTCATCGTGCGCTTTTCCGGCTCAAGCACCATATTGGTGACCACGGCGGCATTGAGCGGGACGCGCAGGTCAAAATCCGGCGAAAAGTCGGTGAATAATTCAAAAAATGGAATCTTTTGTGCCATAGTCACAACCTTATCTCGAAGTGTTCTCTTTTTGCGCTCAGAGCTTGTCGATCTCCTCCATCAGCGCGTCCACAAGCTTTTCCTGCGGCACTTTGTAAAGGATCTCTCCTTTTCGGAAGATCAGACCCTCTCCCTTGCCGCCGGCCACGCCGATATCGGCGGCCGAGGCCTCGCCCGGGCCGTTGACGATGCAGCCCATCACAGCAACCGTGATGTTCTTCTTGCAGTCCGCCAGCCGACGCTCCAGCTCCTCGGCGATGGGGATCATGTTGTACGCCGTGCGGCCGCAGGTCGGGCAGGAAACGAGGTTCACGCCGCTGCGGCGGATGCCGCAGGCCTGCAAAATGCGCTTGGCGGCATAGACCTCCTCCACGGGGTCCGCCGTGAGGGAGACACGCATCGTATCGCCGATGCCCTCGCAGAGAAGGCCGCCGATACCGATGGCAGATTTCAAAAGTCCCATCGAGGGCGTGCCCGCCTCGGTCACGCCGAGGTGGAGCGGATAGTCGACCTTTTCGTGCAGCAGCCGGTAGGCCGCCATGTTGAGCGGCACATCGGAGCTTTTAACCGAGAGACAAATATCGGTAAAGTCAAATTTTTCAAGCAGGCGCACATGGCCGAGCGCGCTCTCCACAAGCGCCTCCGGCGTCACGCGGCCGTATTTTGCGAGCAACTCCTTTTCCAGTGAGCCGCCATTTACACCGATGCGAATGGGAACCTTGTGTTTCCGGCAGGCGTCCACGACCGCCTTGACGCGATCCTCTCCCCCGATGTTGCCGGGGTTGATGCGGATCTTATCCGCGCCGCGTGCCGCCGCTTCCACGGCAAGGCGATAGTCAAAGTGAATGTCCGCAACAAGCGGAATGGAGATGTTCTCCCTGATCTCGCTCAGCGCGTGCGCGGCCTCCATGGTAGGCACGGTGACGCGCACGATCTCGCAGCCTGCCGCCTCGAGCGCATGGATCTGCGCGATGGTGGCCTCGGCGTCCTCGGTGTGCGTATTGCACATTGACTGGATCGTGACCGGCGCGCCGCCGCCGATGGCGACACCGCCCGCGATAATTTGCTTGCTCATAATTTGTCCTCCTTACAGGAGCTTGATGATATCATGGAACGTGACGAACAGCATCAGCGCCATCAGGAGCGCAAACCCGATGCCGTTGATGACATTCAGGTACTTGGACGGGATCTCCCTTTTGAACAGCAGCACGGCGATCCCGTTGACAAGCAGGAACAGCACGTGTCCGCCGTCGAGCGCGGGCAGCGGCAGCAGATTCATCACGGCAAGGTTCACCGCGATCATCGCGGCAAAGTAGAGAATGCTCTCCATCGCCGCGCCGAAACCAGCCTCGGCCTCGGTCTCCTTGCCGACCTCCGTAATGGTCGAAACAATGCCGACCGGGCCGCTCAGGTCATTCACGCCCGCCGCGCCCGAGAAAAGCATTTGCAGGCTCATGCGCACGATGCGGACATAATCCATCGTCTGATACCAACTGTATTGCAGTCGCAGAAGAGGCGTTGCCTTGACGATACCGCCATAGGTAAAGCCATAGGCCTCGTACTCCTTGCCGTTTTCGTCGGTGTAGACTTGTTTTGTGAGCGTGCGCTCGAGCTTCTTGCCGTCGCGCAGCACCGTCATGTCGATTTTCCCCGTGTCGCTAAGCCCCATGATGAGCGACACGTCGCTCTTCAAATAGACGCGCTCTCCGTTGATGGCGTAGATGATGTCACCGGGCATCAGGCCGTCCTCCCCCTGCTGCGGAAAGCCGGGATTCAGTTCGATGATCTCCGAGGTGTAGAATCCCTGCGCGCCCGCATAGAGGCAGACGATGATGAGAAGCCCCGTCAGAAAATTCATAAATGCGCCCGCGACAAAGATGATGAGTTTCTTCCACCAGGCCTGCCGGTTCAGCGCGCGCTCATCGTCGGAGTCCTCGTCCTCACCCTCCATGGCGCAGTAGCCGCCGATGGGCAGAAGGCGCAGGGAATACTCGGTATCCCCCTTCGTCTTATGCAGGAGCTGAGGCCCCATACCGATGGAAAACTCGTTGACACGCACACCGCAGGCCTTGGCCGCCAGAAAATGGCCAAGCTCGTGCACGGCGATGAGCACGCCGAAAATCAGGATTGCAATAAGAATATAAACCATGGTCTCTCCTATCAAAAGGTCAGTTCAAACGCGCCCGCACGACCTCGCGTGCGCGGCGGTCTGCTTCCAGAATATCCGAAAGCTGCGGCTGATATACCGTCGGCACTGCGTCAAGCGCCGCTTCAATGAGGTCGGGGATCTTGCAAATGCCGATCTCGTCGCGCAGGAAGGCGGCGACCGCCTCCTCGTTCGCGCCGTTCATTACCGCGCAGCAGACATTACCGGCGGAAGCGCACTGTCTTGCGATCTTCAGGCAGCGGAAAACCTCTTCATCGGGATCGGCAAAGGTAAGCGGCGGACATTTGAGGAGATCAAGCGGTTCGGCGGGCGAAACGGCCCGCATCGGATAGGTCATCGCGTAGCGGATGGGCAGCTTCATATCCGGCGTCCCAAGCTGGGCGAGCATCGCCCCGTCGTGGAACTCCACGAGCGAATGCACAATGCTCTGGCGGTGAATGACCGCATCGACCTGAGAAAGCGGCAGGCGGTAAAGGCGCATGGCCTCAATGATCTCAAGGCCTTTGTTCATGAGCGTCGCCGAGTCGATGGTGATCTTCGCGCCCATCGTCCAGTTGGGGTGTCGGAGCGCGTCCGCCTTCGTTTTTGTCGCGAGTTCCCGTGCGCTCAAACCGTAGAACGGCCCGCCCGAGCAGGTCAGGATCAAGCGCTTGATCTCGCCGCGGTCGCGGCAGCCCTGCAAGCACTGAAAGATCGCGCTGTGCTCGCTGTCGACGGGCACGATCTCCGCGCCGTATTTTTCCGCCGCGTCCACCACAAGCTCACCCGCGCAGACGAGCGTTTCTTTGTTGGCAAGCGCGATGCGCTTTTTCTTCTCGATGGCAGCAAGCGTCGGCTTTAAGCCGATCATGCCCATCACGGCGGTCACGACCGTGTCGGCGTCCTCCGCCGTGGCAGCGGCCAAAAGCCCCTCCATGCCGGAGAGGACTTGGATCTTCGTATCCGAAAGGCGCACGCGAAGCTCCCGCGCCGCATCTTCGTCATAAAGCACGGCAAGACGCGGGGAGAATTCCCGCGCCTGCTGTTCGATGAGATCAACACTTCTGTTCGCCGTCAATGCGGCGACGGAAAGCCCCAGCTCGCGCGCCACCTCAAGCGTCTGGCGGCCGATGGAGCCGGTGGAACCGAGTAAAGCGATACTCCTTGTCATAGTAAGCCTCCGCTGACCGCAAACCACACAATAGGCGCGATGAACATGCTGGAGTCAAAACGGTCGAGCATACCGCCGTGCGTCAGGAAAAGGTGGCTGTAATCCTTGATCCCCGCCTCGCGCTTGATGAGTGACATCGAAAGGTCACCGAGCTGGCCGAAGATATTCGCCACCACGCCCACGAGGATCAGCATGAGGTAATTGGGGGCATAGCCGAGCAATTTCTGCCCGACAAGGCCGAGCAGCACCAGCGCAAGCGCGCTGCCGATGGGCCCGCCGATCGCGCCTGCCCAGGTCTTGTGCGGGCTGACATGCGGCGCCATCTTGCGCTTGCCGAACCACATGCCAAAGTACATCGACAGCGCATCGCCCACAAAGGCGACACAGAACGGCGCGAGCACATAGAGCTTGCCATAGTTTTCGTCCATGCGCAGCAGGAAAATGCAGCTGTACATCGCCGGGAACACGATGCCGCCGACGATGGACACCGCCACATCGTGGAACGTGAACGGTTTTTCCTTTCCGTAAGAGACGACCGCGAAGAGGAACGCCATCATCACAAGGATCCAGCGGAAAATCGTAACAGTCGAAATCGGGAGAGTGTGTACGCCGCTCGCCTTTTCCAAATAGAGCCATATCTCCTGCATGACGACCGTCGTGACAAGTCCAAAGTAGAAATTCGCCGGGACGTTCTCTCCCGCCGTGTGCAGCAGCTCATAGGCCGCAATGCCCGCGATGCCGCAGAC
>DPGF01000026.1 GCA_003522105.1 Oscillibacter sp. | reverse complement strand
CGAAATACATTGTAAAGCTGCATAACAGGCGCCATTTCCAGATACATGCTGAAATCCGGAGACAGTACCGCACGGTATCGGGAGAGTTTTTCAATGTCGCTGTCCGGATTCTTCCAGACTCGTTCAAAGCGATAGTCATACAGGAAGAAATGAACCATACGGTCAAGATGATTCTGATCCTCCGGATGAGTTTTGTCAAAACCAATCAACAAGAGATCATCAAAGTCTCCGGGGTTCTCTTGAAACATGGGAATGACAGGGATTTTTAACTTTCCTTTTCCGGGAAATTGATTGCGAAGCAGGGTTTGACTAGTGCGATAATTGTAGTTTTCTTCGGTCATATTGGAACCTCCTGTACATAGTAAGGAACAAGTCTTTCTATATGCAGGCTCTAAAATAGAGAATATTGCATATTCTTGTGCAACAAAAATCTAAAAAATTGGAAATATAAATAAAAATGGGAGAGCTCTTTGTAGAACTCTCCCATGGTCCGAGTGGCGAGATTCGAACTCACGGCCTCATGGTCCCGAACCATGCGCGCTACCAACTGCGCTACACCCGGATATGAAATTTTACGGTTTTGCACCGCAGAACAGTAGTATTATACGAGCTTCCTTCCGTTCTGTCAAGGGGAGAATCCACTTTTTTCAAAAAGCCCCGCAGTCAGCTGGCTGCGGGGCACTGGCGGGAGCATGTGAGGATCGAACTCACCTTAGAGGCTCTTCACCCCTATCACCGGTTTTGAAGACCGGGGGGCACACCAGCACCCATCTACTCCCATATCGGGGACGGCGCGCGCCGTCCCGTTTTTTCACAGCTCTCCAAAATGCGCGCCCGCTCTTCGGACATCACTCTCACGGCGCAGGATCCCTCGCCGGTCGTAGTATTCCAGCAGCAGCAGCGCGTGATCGCGCGAGGTGCCGAGCATATCGCGAAACTCCCCCAGTGCCAGCGTATCGCGCGTTTCAAACCACGCCTTCACGCGCGCATCGACGGCTGAGAGAACGCTTTTTTCAATGCAGCGATCCGGCGCGAGCAGCACCAGCTCACCCACGCTCAAAAGACTTTCAATCACCTGCGCGCACTCCGTGCGGTCTTTTCTGTCAAACGAGGCACAGAGTTCGTCCGTTTTCAGTCCGGTCGGCCCTGCCGCACGGCACAGGCGAAGCATTTCCTCTCGGATCGCGCGCTGACGTCTGGTGAGCCGCACGGAAAAATCCGCAAGCGCGCAATACTCCGTCGTCCGCTTCAGCTTCCCCTCGCGCGCAAAGCAAGCAAGGATCGCCTCTGCGTTCTGCCGCGTCCCGCCGCGAAAGAGCCGCTGCCGCGCCTCGGCGAGGCGCATACCCGCAAGCAGCGGATGCGCGCGGTGGTATTTTTGCAGCATCGCCTCGCAGTCCGTCCACAGCCCGTCCAGCACCGACGAAGCAAGGTAATCTGTCGGCGAGAGGGCAACGATCTTCCCCCGCGCGCAGAGCGAGGCAAGCATTTTCGCCATGCTCTCCTCTTCTTCGTCAAAACGCGCGCAAAGCGTGGCAAACGCCATACCGTCTGCGCCGCATGCGCTGATGGCCTGCACAATTTTTTCCTCATCCGACCCGTTCTCACGCACAGCAAGCGCGGCGAGCACGCCCTCATCATGGCGCTTATGGCGGTACGGATGCTCGTCCAGGATCACCCCGCCGCCGATCGTCTCAAGCGGCGAATAAAAGCGCACCACAAAGCGGTCGCCCTGCCGCGCCGCCAAATCCTCACTCAGGCGCAGCTGCGCATAGCAGCTCTCTCCGGGACGAAGCGCATCGCGGTCCAGCAGCACCACCCGCACAAGGCACGCGGCCGCACCGTGGTAGAGGTGCAGGCGCGCCCCGCTCTCGATCACTCGCCGGGAATCGCGCAAATTCTGCAATCTTACGTCGAGCATTCGCGTCGGGCACAGCGAATCCGGTGCACACAGCACATCGCCGCGGCAGACGTTTTCTTTTCTGATGCCCGACAGATTGACCGCCACGCGCTGCCCGGCACAGGCTGCCTCCACATCGCGCCCATGCACTTGTAAATTGCGCACGCGGCATGCTTCCCCCCGCGGCAGGAGCGCCGCCTCCTCCCCGGCGGCAATACAACCGTCGATAAGTGTACCGGTCACAACCGTACCGAAGCCATCGACAGAAAACACGCGGTCGATGGGCAGACGGAACGGTGCGCGCGCGCTTTTTTCCGCCGTGTGCAGCGCCAGCTCATGCAGCGCCCCGCGCAGCGCCTCGATTCCCTCTCCCGTGCGGGCAGAGGCGCGCAAAACGGGCTTTCCTTCCAGAAATGTTCCCCGCACACGCGCTTTGATGTCCTCTTCAAGCATTCTGAGCCATTCGTCATCGGCAAGATCCGTCTTTGTGATGACGACAAGCCCGCTCTTCACGCCGAGAAGCCCCAGAATGTCAAGATGCTCGACCGTCTGCGGCATAAAGCCCTCGTCTGCCGCCACAACGAGCATCGCAAGGTCGACGCCGCCCGCACCGGCAAGCATATTTTTGATGAACCTCTCATGCCCCGGCACATCGACGATACTCGCACTTCCGCCATCTGAAAAATCAAGACGTGCAAAGCCCGGTTCGATCGTAATGCCGCGCCGCTTTTCTTCGGCCAGCCGGTCGGTATCCACGCCCGTGAGGGCCTTGACAAGCTCCGTCTTGCCGTGGTCAACATGCCCCGCCGTGCCGATGATAACGTGCTTCATCGCAGCGCCTCCGCAGCCGCCGCGGCAAGCCCGGCAAAGTCCTTTTCGTCGATCGTGCGCACGCACAGAAGATACTGCCAGCGGTGGATGCGCGCAACGATGGGCTTTTCGCGCATGCGCAGCCGCTCTTCCAGTTCATCTACACTATGCTTTCCCGGATCAAGCGCGACCGCCCAACCGGGAAGCTCCTGCGCCGGCGCGCTGCCGCCGCCGACCGCGTCCCCCGTCTTCACGAGCTGCGAGGCGACCCCTGCGCCGGCAAGCGCCTGTTGCAGGCGCAGCGCCTTTTCGCGCAGCGCCTCTTCTCCTGCCGACAGCATGGCAAGCGTCGGGATCTCGCGCGCGGCGGTATCCGTGTCCAGATATGCCCGCAGCGTCGCGTGCAGCGCGGCAAGCGTCATCTTATCAAGGCGCAGCGCCCGCGCGAGCGGGTGCTTTTTGAGCCGTTCAATGTATTCTTTTCTGCCGACGATCAGCCCCGCCTGTGGCCCGCCGAGCAGCTTGTCGCCGGAAAACGATGCAACATCCACGCCCGCGCGCAGACTTCTCTGCACCGTCGGTTCGCCGTGGATCCCGTATTGTTCCAACTCCACGAGCGCGCCGCTGCCGAGGTCTTCGATGAGCGGCAGCCCCCTTTCCCGCGCGAGCGCGGCAAGCGCCTCCCGCGGCACAGATTCGGTAAAGCCGACAATGCGGTAATTGCTCGTGTGCACCTTTAAGATCGCCCGCGTCTGCTCGCTGACAGCAGCCTCATAGTCGCGCAGATGCGTCTTGTTCGTCGCGCCGACCTCGCGCAGCGTGCAGCCGCACTGGGTCACGATCTCCGGAATGCGGAATGAGCCGCCGATCTCGACAAGCTCGCCGCGCGAGACGATGACTTCACCCCCGCTGGCGAGCGCGGATAGAATAAGCAGCACCGCCGCGGCGTTGTTGTTCACAGCCATCGCCGCCTCCGCACCCGTCAGACGGCACAAGAGGCTCTCCACATGGCTGTGGCGTGAACCGCGGCAGCCCCGAACAGCGTCGTATTCAAGCGTGGAATAGGCGTACGCGGCCTCCGCCGCGGCGTTCGCCGCGCGCTCGCTCAGGCAGGCGCGGCCGAGGTTTGTGTGCAGCGTCACGCCCGTTGCGTTGATGACTGTACGCAGCGACGGCATCTGCTTCTCTTCCGCCCGCGCCAGAATGCGCGCGCACAGCTCGTCCGTCTCCGGCAGCGAGGAGCGTCCGCCGCGCACTTCGCTTCGCAGCGCGTCCAGCTCCTCGCGCACGCTCTCGCGCAATAGCGTCTGCGACAGCGCCGACGCCTTAAGCTCTCCCCGATCGAGCAGCTCGTCCACCCGTGGGATAGAACGGAACAGATTTTCTTCCACGCTTTCCCCTCCTCACACCCGACATACCATGCATCGGGCTCCAGTTCTCCAGTTTGACTTTACCCTATCAGAAAGGCCACCGCCCGTCAAGAAAAACGCGCAAAAAAGCGATTCCTCCACATGGAAGAACCGCTTTTTCTCTTCTTTATTCCGCCGCACGGATCGCCTTGTTTTCCTGTCGTCCCTTGAGCAGAACCGGCACATCCATCAGCGCGAACACCGCCGCGAGCAGCACGGGGAAGCCGATCCAGTGATGGCCGAAACGGTCGCGGAACCACGCAAGCGGGTTGCCGTCCGGCGCGTACATCAGAAACATGAAATTCGTATCGAGCAGCAGGTTGACGCAATAAATCGGCACCGCCATTGCCAACAGCAGCAAGAAGCACTTGCCCATGTACCTGACGCTCGGTCGGATCTCACCGCCCGAAAACAGCATGATGGGGTAGGCCGCAAGCAGAATGTGCACGCTCGTCGAATGCCAGAACATGAAGTTCGCCGCCGGAAGCGACGTCCACGTCGGGAACAGCAGCGCCGCCGTCGCCGCGGGGATACAGATAAAGTAGAGGAAGTTATCAAGCAGCCTGTTCGGTTTCCACGCGTGCAGCGCGATAAGAAAAATGTTGATCGAGCACAGGTGCAGCGGCAGATAGTCTCAGTTGAAATTCCCGCCGATCTGCAAACCGATCTGCTTGAACGCCTCGTCCGCAAGCAGGAGAACGGCGAAGAGCTTTCGCAGCTGCGCCCGCCTCTTCTCGTCCGCCGCCTTGTAGCGCTTGCAGCTCAGCGCGGCAAAGGCAATATACAGCGCAAGCGTCACCAAATGCCGCGCGCCGAAGAGCGAAAAGCCAAAGCCCTCGCCAATTGTATCCACCGTATCCCAAAAGCACTCCACTTGATCAAACCTCCCGCTATCTTTTTCTTCGCAAACAGCATATCATACGGCGGCTGAAATGCACCTGAAAAATTTTTTAAGATTTCAATATTCCATTCTCAGGCCCAGCATTTCCCCGTTGCTGCCGCCGCGGTACTCGCCGTTTTCGATCACGCGCTCGCCGAGTACAAACACCTCGTCAAAGCCCGACGCGCAGGCCTTCGGTGTGAGGTAAGTTCCTCTCTCGCGGATCTTCTCGGGGGCAAAAAGCAGCAGATCCGCGTCCGCGCCCACTTCGATCTTTCCCTTTCCCGCAAGGGAGAACCGCTCTGCTGCCTGAAGCGTCACCTTATGCACCGCCTGCTCGAGCGTGAGTACCTTTTCCCGCACGACGTATTTTTCGATGAGGCGCGCGAATGCGCCGTACACGCGCGGATGTACCTGCCCGGTGCCGGGGTAGGTCGCATCCGAAATGACACCCGAAAACGGCGCGCGCAAAATAGCCTTGAGATCTTCTTCGTCCGAGATGTAGTCGATCATCCCCGCCTCGCACTTCTCCGCCGCCAACAGGTCAAAAAGTGCGTCGTAGGGATCTTTCCCGAGCGCGAGCGCGATCTCCGCGATGCTCTTTCCCTCAAAGCGGCGATATTCGTCCGTTCGAAGCCCGATGGCGACGACATTTTCAAATCCGACAAGCAGCGTGATATTTTCAAAATCGCTGCCCGTTTCCATCCGCGCGCGCATCTCTTCGCGCGCGGCGCGATCACGCAGGCGCTTCGTCAGCGTCTCTGTCCCGCCCGCCTGAAACTCCGGCGGCAGCACGTGGATGAGCTGCGTTGAGCCGGCGGTGTAGGGATAGGCGTCGCACATCACGTCAAGTCCTTCCTCCCGTGCCCGGGCAATGAGCGAGAGCATCTCCGGTACAGCCTTGCGCGCGTTTCGCCCGCCGATGGCCTTGAGGTGGCTCACCTCCAGCGGCGTTTGCAGTGCGCGGGCGACCTCGATCATCTCGCGCAGCGCGTCCACCACGCCGTCGCCCTCCTGACGCATGTGCACGCAGATGGGCACGCCGCTTTGATACAGCGGTGCAAGCGCGCGGATGAGTCCGTCGGTCGAATAGAAGATCTCCGGCGCGTAGCCAAGGCCGAGCGATACGCCGCACGCGCCGTCGGCGAGCGCCTTTTCCATGTGATAGTGCATCTCTCTCATTTCAAGCGGCGATAACTCGTCCGCTTCAAAGCCCGCGGCAAGTGTGCGCAGTGTTCCCATGCCGGCAAGCTGCGCGCAGGAGAGCGGCAGGCCGCGGCTCTGCGCCGCCTTGAAATAGGAAGCGAGTGAATCAAAGCGCAGCTCCGGCGTGATCTCCCCCGTGATGGGCGCGAGATAGCGCGCGCAGGCGGGCGCATACTTTCCCGCAAGCGGCGCGAGCGACATGCCGCAGTTGCCGTTCACGATCGTCGTCAGCCCCTGGCAAAGCTCCGCTCGCCCGAAATCCTTGCGGAACACCGCCGCATCGGCATGGCGGTGCATATCGATAAATCCCGGTGTCAGGCAGCGGCCTGCGGCCTCGATCGTCGAAAACGCCTGCGCGTCCGGCAAATTCCCAACCGCTTCGATCATGCCGTCTAAAATGCCGACATCCGCGTTGAACGCCGCCTTCCCCGTACCGTCAATGATCTTCGCACCGCGGATCAGCGTATCCAGCATGCTTATCCCTCCTTTTTTTGCAGTCTACCACACCGCGCAGCCGCTTGGCAAGGTCATTTCCCCTTGCAATCCGCCCCGGCGCAGAGTATACTGGAAAAAACGCAAAAAGGAGCCCTTCCATGAACAAAAAGAACCGCATTCACGACTGGCGCAAGCTCAAGTGGCCGTTTACCGTCACATTTCTATACTATTCCCTTCTCTCGCTCTACACCGGCACCGCCGAGCAGAGCGAGGACGGCTTTCTCACCATGTTCCTCACGGTTTTGATCGTGGACGCGGTCGCATATCTTTCCTACTGCTATTTTCTCTGCAAGAAAGAGGAGGACATGTCAAAGCTCTGGTTCGTCTTTATCCTCGCCTTTGTTCTTGTATCCACGCCGCAGCTCTCCATCCTCTGGCAGATGATGACGGCACATGTTCTCGGCACATGACCCTCTCAATTTCACATGGTTTCCCCAGCGCTCTTTCCGCATGGAAGGGGCGCTTTTTTTGTGCTCCCTGACATTTTTGCCCGGCTGTCAGAAAATCGGATAAGCCACTGCGTTTGCCCATAGTTTTCGACAATTTCCTTTGTTACCGTGAAGATAAAGATGGAGGGTTTTCCCGTTCAGGCGGCCGGCAAAAAGTTAACAGCTTATGCATTGAAACCGCTCCGCCTTTTTGCTATGCTGTTTTTATCAGGCCGCGTCTTTTTCACGCGGTCTGTAAAATGCTAAACAAAGGAGCTGAAGACATGCCGATCCGTCCGCTTGTCGATCGCACTTATCTCGAGCAGGTACTGCTCTCGCGTCTCTCCCGCGGCGAGGTACAGCAGTGGGTTCAGAAATACTTCCAGCCGTATCGTGAGCTGATGAGCTACTATCGCTGCGCGATCATGGAAGTGGAAACGAAGTTCAATGTGCTCAATGAAGAGCTTTCCCTGCAATACGACCGCAACCCCATCGAAACGATCAAAACACGTCTCAAGTCACCGGAGAGCATCATGGAAAAACTCTCCCGCCGCGGCTATCCCATGACTGTAGAGAGCATTGAGCAGAACCTCAACGATATTGCAGGCGTGCGCGTCATCTGCTCGCACCCGTCGGACATCTACAAGCTCTCCGACGCGCTGCTGCGTCAGGACGACATCACGCTCATCGAACGCAAGGACTACATCGCAAACCCCAAGCCCAACGGCTACCGAAGCCTCCATCTCATCGTCGAAACGCCCATCTTCCTGCACGACCAGAAGCGGCTCATGCGGGTTGAAGTGCAGTTCCGCACGATCTCGATGGACTGGTGGGCCAGCCTTGAGCATAAGATCCGTTACAAGAAAAATCTCCCCGAGATGGACTATGTGGAGCGTGAGCTCTATGAGTGCGCCGAGATCAGCGCACAGCTCGACGCGCGCATGGAAAAGCTCCAGAAGATCGCCGCACAGGCAACCGAGGAAAGGGATCGCGCCCTTTCCTCCTGATTGAAAATGTCCGCTTCGCGCGGACACGGAAAGGAAGCGTGACAACAGGAACGCAGCAGAGAAGATCGCCCACGCAGCAGAGCGCAAAGCCTTTGAGACCATGCTGGATTCTCTCATCAAAAAGGGTCAGACACAGGACGTCGGCAACATCGCCAATTCCCTTGTCGATATGGTGCAGAAGATTCATGGTTCGGTCTGGAAGCCTGAGACCTTCGCCGGTCTCCACATGATCGCCAACGAGCCGGACGGCAAGTGGGCGCATTATCTCCAGCGCCTGATCCGCGAATGCGCCCCCTATCTTCTCAAAACGTTTCTGACGAATGCCGCTTACGAGGGTGGCTTCCGCGGCTTCCAGCAGGCGCAGAAAACGCCGAAAAGTATGGCTGCAACATTCCCTGGCTTATCCTGATGAATCCGACGAGCGCATGCAACATGCGCTGCAAGGGCTGCTGGGCGGCGGAATACGGCCACAACCAGAATCTCACCTTTGAAGAAATGGATCGTGTGCTGACCGAGGCCAAGGAACTCGGCACCCACGCCTGCCTCTTCACCGGCGGCGAGTTCGCCGGCGGCTGCGTTGCCGGTGGGCGCATCTACTGCCACATCAACGCTGCGGGCGATGTGGAGCCCTGCGTCTTTATCCATTACTCGGGCGCGAACATCCGTGAGAAGAGCTTCCTCGAGTGCTTGCAGCAGCCGCTCTTCCTCGAATACCGCAAGGGTCAGCCCTTCAACGGTAACCACCTGCGTCCCTGCCCGATGCTCGAAAACCCGGAGCTGCTGCCCCAGATGGTCGCGCGCTCCGGCGCGCACTCGACCGACCTCGAAGCGCCCGAGAGCGTGGAGCACCTGTGCGGCAAATGCAAGGCCTACGCCGCCTGCTGGCGTCCCGAGGCCGAAAAGCTCTGCGACGAGGAGCACTGCGAGTAAATGACTTTTCTGTAACCTTCCCCGATACGCAAGAAAGCCGCCGACCATCAGGTCGGCGGCTTTTGCTACATTTTCGAATTCTTTACTTGACTGCCGCGAGCAGGGCGTCCACGCGGTCGGTCTTCTCCCAGGCAACGCCGAGATCCTCGCGGCCCATGTGGCCGTAGGCGGCGAGCTGGCGATAAATCGGGCGGCGCAGATCAAGGTCGCGGATAATGGCGGTCGGGCGCAGGTCAAAAACCTTCTCCACAGCCTCTTCAAGCTTACCGTCGTCCACCTTGCCGGTGCCGAAGGTCTCGACCATGATGCTCACGGGGTGGGCAACGCCGATGGCGTAGGCAAGCTGCACCTGGCACTTTTCGGCAAGGCCGGCGGCCACGATGTTCTTGGCAACATAGCGCGCGGCGTAAGCGGCAGAGCGGTCGACCTTCGTCGGGTCCTTGCCGGAGAAGGCGCCGCCGCCGTGGGGAGCGCTGCCGCCGTAGGTATCGACGATGATCTTGCGGCCGGTCAGGCCGCTGTCGCCCTGCGGGCCGCCGATGACAAAGCGGCCGGTCGGGTTGACATAAATCTTAGTCTTCTCGTCCATCAGCTCCGCGGGAACGGTCGGCTTGATGACCAGCTCGATCATATCCTTGCGGATCTGCTCGAGCGTCGCCTCGGGCGCGTGCTGGGTGGAGAGCACGACGGTGTCAACGCGCACGGGCTTGCCGTTTTCGTCGTACTCGACCGTCACCTGCGTCTTGCCGTCGGGACGGAGATAATCAACAAGACCCTGCTTGCGCACATCGGTGAGCTTCTTCGCCATCTTGTGGGAAAGAGAGATCGCCAGCGGCATCAGCTCGGGCGTCTCGGTGCAGGCGTAGCCGAACATCATACCCTGATCGCCCGCGCCGTTGTCGAGCTCGCTCGCGCCGCTCTCCTTATTTTCAAAGGAGTTGTCCACGCCCATCGCAATGTCGCTCGACTGCTCGTCGATGTTCGTGACGACGCCGCAGGTGTCGCAGTCGAAACCGTACTTCGCGCGGTCATAGCCGATGTCGCGGATCACGCCGCGCGCGATCTTGGGAATGTCAACGTAGCAGTTCGTGGTGATCTCGCCCATGATGTGGACAAGGCCGGTGGAGACCGCCGTCTCGCAGGCCACGCGGCCGCTGGGGTCTTTTTCAAGGATCGCGTCGAGCACCGCGTCGGAGATCTGGTCGCAGATCTTGTCAGGATGCCCCTCGGTGACGGATTCGGAGGTAAATAAACGTTTTGCCATGATTCTTTCTTCCTTTCTTTCGGGAAAAACAAAAAATACTCTGTCGAACCGACAGAGTATCGCACTTTCTGCTCTTCCTCATCTTTCGATTCGTTCGTCGGATTTGGCACCTTGCCTCTTCGGGCAGGTTGTCGTGGTGTCATAGGGCCGATCCCTCAACCACTCT
>DPGF01000035.1:25977-27075 GCA_003522105.1 Oscillibacter sp. | reverse complement strand
GCGCGTCCTGCACGCGGTGGCCACGGTAACGTTCAAGCATGGGGCTGTCCTTCAAAATGGCACGGATGTTGGCCGCGGTGTTGATCTGGTCGGGGTGCGGGCGCACGGCCATCAGGCGCTCGTCCATAGCCATCAGCGTGCCCTTGAGCACCTCGAGCGTGAAAGAGCCCGCAATGTCTGCCGTCAGGCTGAGCGTCTGCGCGTCATAGATCGCAAGCGACGCGAACGCGGTGACGGACGTGGTGCCGGAGAGCAGGATAAGGCCTTCTTTGGAAGAAAGCACGACGGGCTTGAGTCCCGCGCGCTTGAGCGCCTCTGCGCCGTCAAGCGTTTCGCCCTGATAGGTGGCCCTGCCCTCGCCGATCATCACCATGCCGATGTGGCCCTCGAGCGTCAGATAGCCGACGGAGCCATGACCGGGGACGATGGGGCTGATGCCCGCGTTGAGCATGTCGCGGATCAGCGCGAGCGTTTCAAAACGGATGCCCGTATGGCCGGAGCCGAAGTGGCAGAGCATGACAAACATCATTGCGCGCGTGCACTCCTCGGCGATGGGCTCGCCGACGGCGCAGGTGTGGGCGTAGATGTTGTTGCGCTGGATCGTTTCGCGGTCCTTTTCGGGGATGAACTTCTTCCAGTTGTCACCAAGACCCGTGGTCAGACCATAGATGGCCTTGCCCTCGTGGCTGAAGCGGTCGACATGGGCGCGGCAGTGGTTGACGCGCTCTTCATATTCTTTGGAAAACGCGACCTTTGCGCCAAAGCGCGCGACGCTGACAAGGTCGTTGATGGTGGCGGTACCGCCAAGCGTAACAGTGTTCATATCGGATCGTACCTCTTAAAATGTGGGTTTCGCTCTCTTACAGGGAGTTGTCGGTCTTGTAGCCGTCGGCCTCGATGGCGATGTAGCGCACCTTTTTGCCCATCTCCATCTCGCCGTAGAACGCGACGTAGTACGGGCGGTAGAAGGGGCGGTAGGATGCGACTTCCATCGAGGTGATGATATGGCCCGAATGGCGGCGCATGATGCGCATGGCGACGCGCTTGGCTTGGGCGATGATCTTCTCTTTGTCGAAGGTGGAATCCTGGCACATGTCG
>DPGF01000035.1:22004-25822 GCA_003522105.1 Oscillibacter sp. | reverse complement strand
AATCCTGGCACATGTCGGGATCGAGGTCGGCTTCGTAAAGCGGGAGCGGCTGCTCGTGGTAGCTCGCGGTGCAGCGCGTGCCCTCGACGATCATGCAGATCTTCTGCGAGTTGCCGCCCATCTGGCCCTTGCGGGTGAAAAAGCGCTCCACAAGGCCGGGCTTGAAATAGGCGTCGAACACGACTTCAAAGCTCTGCAAATAGAGCTGCTTCATCGTGATCTTGCCGCCGCCGTACATGGCCTTGCCGATCAGGTTGCCGCCGCCGCGGGCCTTGACGAAGGCTTCGGAGTCGGTCATTTTCTTTTGGGTGATTAAAACGTCCACTGTGCGGGAACCTCCTTGAAACGGAATGGGAGAGTAAAAAAGCAAATACGAGAAAGACAGATTCCGCGGGGAAATCAGCCTACCTTTTCATCATACGCCAACGCTGGGGGAATGACAAGCCGCTTTTAGCGCGTTTTGTGGCAAAAACAGAAGAGTTTACACATTTTTTCGGCAAGCGGAAACTGAAAAGCCGCTTTTTTGCGAAAGAAACAGCCGCTTGCCGGTTCATGCCACTTTTGTGCATAACGCAGAAACGATTGACCGTTTGGCATGAAAAGATTATACTAAGCTACCGTTGAAAAAAGCGTTGAATCCGTTGGGCGGCCCGCATGGCGAAGCGGGCGGCGATGCGCTGCGGATTCAACGATAATTCGTCGGCGGAGCATTATGATAAAATAAGAATGCTTCATAACATCGTTGTATCATTGCTGTGGAGGGCGGAGGATAGCGCCCCCGAAAAGGCAATGCAGATATAATAAGAAATCAGGCAAGCAATAAAAAGAGGAGATAGCAATATGTCTTTACTGACCAGCAAGCTGAGCGACGAAGATCGCAAGAAAGCGCACGAGCTTTTTGGAGTGCCCGAGCAGTTCGACGAAGTGGCCGACCTGATGGTGCACGAGGAGGAATGGCAGGTCATTCTTCTGATGGGCAAGGAGCCCATGACGGAAAAGGAGCTGCGTAAGCTCATGGAGAAGAACCGCCTGGCCGCGTCGCCCTACGTGCTTATCAACCGCATGTACTCCCGCAACGTACTCAACAAGGTCACGGATGCGGACGAGCCGACCTGGAAGATCAGCGACTTCTACAGCCGCTATTCCTACTATGCGCAGTTTGAGTACTATGAGTTCGGCTGTCTGCCGAGAGAGCTCATCGAGGCGCTCTACGACTGGCAGACAGAGATTTATCAGTCGATCTATCTGCCGCAAGTGAAGGCCAAGGTCGCCGGTGAGGGCGTCTATGTCCACAACCAGACGTATCTGACGCTCGAGGAGTTCGATAAGATCATCGACGGGCATCACGGCAGCATCCATCTTGTGCCCTGCAACTGCAAGAGCCAGAAGTATTTCCACGACCGCAAGCTCAATGTGTGCGTCAACATGAACGACGGGCCGAACAGCGCGGTCGACCGCGGCATGGGCGAGCCCATCAGCCCTGAGGACATGAAAAAGAAGGTGCGCGAGTTCAACGCCAGCGGACTCATGCAGAACGGCGAGGACGGCTTCATCTGCAACTGCGACGGTCTGTGCTGCTTCCCGATGCAGATGGCCTATAAGGCCGGCTCCCGCCTGATCTATCCCGAATCCAACTGGAAGATCGACTGGCACGAGGACGAGTGCGTCAACTGCGGCAAGTGCACGAAGATTTGCAACTTCGGTGCGTTCTACAAGGACGACAACCGCAAGGTGCACTACGATGTGGATAAGTGCTGGGGCTGCACCATCTGCGCGCCCAACTGCCCGAAGCACGCTATCCACCTGCTGCCGAGAGAGCAGAAGGCCTGAGAGAAGCACTAAGGCACTACGTAATAGCATTTTGGCCGGACGGTACCCTAAAAGTGGCCGCCCGGCCTTTTTCTTGCTTTGCGCGAGAAATGGAGAGAGGAAGTCAGCACCATGGCACTTATCAAAGTTCTGATCATCTTTGTGGTGATCCTCGCCCTGCTCAACAAACGCCTGCCCCTTTATCTTGCGATGATTTTTGGTTCACTCCTGATGATCGTAATGTTCCGTCTGCCGATCGCCACGGCGGGGCAGACGGCGCTGCACACAATCACGGGCTGGGATGTCTGGTCAGTGAACCTTGCGATGTACGTGATCTCGGTACTTGTCTACGAGCTTGACCTGCGCCATCGGTTCGAGGATGCACAGCGGGCGATGAATGGACTAATGCGCGACCCGAGGCTCAACACGTCGCTTGCCTGCATGTTCATCGGCCTGATGCAGGGCCCCGCCACCGTGACGATCTGCGGCGGCATGGTGGACACGATGGCGGGCGACCACCTCAAAAACGATGAAAAGGCGGCGGTCGCCACGTACCTCCGCCACATTCCCGAGGCTATGGTGCCGACGTTCACGGGCGTTATCGTGGCGTGCAGCATCAGCGGCATTTCCATTTCATCCTTTTTCGTATGGATGCTCCCGATGGCGCTGCTGACGCTTCTGACGATTTATCTTGTCTATCTGCGCCGCGTGCCGCGCACAGTCGGCGAGACGGGACGCAGTAAGAAAGAATGCGTACGTCTGCTCTTGCGGAGCCTGTGGTCGCTGCTGCTGGCAATCGCGGTGATCATCGTGTTTTCGCTGCCGACGTGGGCAGTTGTAGCCGTCGTCGCGGCTGTCAACGCGCTGGTCGAAAAATTCTCCGCGCAGGAGGTGCGCGATGCGCTCATCAAGGGCTTTGACCTGAAGTCGCTGCTCGGTATTACGATGACGTATGTCTTCAAGGATCTTTTGATCCTCGGCGGCGTGATCGATGTGCTGCCGACGTATTTCGAGCATCTGCCCATTCCGGCGTTTCTGGTGCTCGTGATCCTGTACGCGTTCGGCACGCTGGTCGCGGGATCGAGCGCCGCGGCCGCGGCCTTTATCCCGCTGGCCTACACCATGATCCCGAACGGCGGCGCGTTTTTGCTGGCGCTGCTGATGAGCGTCAGCTTCGCCTCGAGTCAGCTGAGCCCCACGCACATCTGCACGGCGATCATCTCGGACTATTTCGGCGTCACATTCTTCGCCACGGTCAAAAAGCTCCTGCCGCTGTTTCTGCTCACCGTCCTCATCGCCTGCGGCTATTATGTGCTGCTGACGGCGGTATTCTGAAGAAAACAAACAAGGCCTGTGCCAAGCGGCACAGGCCTTGATCGATTTGCTGTAAAGGGAAAATCAAAGGGAAAACAGAGCAAAAAATGCAGACCCTTTCCCCTAAACGGGTATTTCGGGCGATTTTCAGAGAAAAACCAAGATTCAAAAAACTTGAAAATGCAACCAAATCAAGACAAAAAGTTAGGATTCCAAACATTTCTGCTTGAAATCCTAACTTCTGGAGGTGACACCCAGATTTGAACTGGGGAATGAGGGTTTTGCAGACCCTTGCCTTACCACTTGGCTATGTCACCGTATGGAAAAAGGATCAAAATCATTGCTCCTTTTTCATTTGTGGAGCGGGCGACGAGGCTCGAACTCGCTACCTCCACCTTGGCAAGGTGGCGCTCTACCAGATGAGCTACGCCCGCGAATGGTGCCTCAGGCCAGAATCGAACTGGCGACACGCGGATTTTCAGTCCGCTGCTCTACCAACTGAGCTACCGAGGCATATCAAGCCGCTATTGCAGCCTGATGAATGGCGACCAGGAAGGGGTTCGAACCCTCGACCTCCGGCGTGACAGGCCGGCGTTCTAACCAGCTGAACTACCTGGCCGAATTTATGGTGGGAACAACAGGGCTCGAACCTGTGACCCTCTGCTTGTAAGGCAGATGCTCTCCCAGCTGAGCTA
>DPGF01000035.1:2801-21831 GCA_003522105.1 Oscillibacter sp. | reverse complement strand
TCCCAGCTGAGCTATGCTCCCCACTCGAAAATCGCTTCGGCGAACGACAAGGGTTATTATACAGAATAACCCCTGCCGTGTCAACCATATTTTTTGATTTTTTCAAAAAATTTTCGAAAGGGGAAATGCCTTACTTCCCGCGCGCTTTGAGATCGGCGATCATGGCGCGCAATTCGTCTGCGGTGAAGGTCTGCACCTTGTCGCAGAATTGGCAGGAAAGCTCTGCACCGCCCTGCTCCTCTACGATCTGCTCAAGATCTTTCGAACCGAGGGAGAGCAGCGCGCGCTCCGTGCGCTCGCGCGAGCAGTAGCAGCGGTATTCGATCGGATCGACGGAGAGGATCTCCATGTCAAAGTCGGACAGTACCGTTTTGAGCATGGCCGCGGGGTCGGGATTCTCTTTGAGAATGTTCGTCACGCTCGGCGCTGCATAGATGCCGCCTTCAACCTTGGTGATCACGTCCTCGCCCGCGCCGGGGAGGAGCTGGATGAGATAGCCGCCCGCGGTGAGCACGCTGCGGTCGCGGTCGATGAGCACACCGAGGCCGCAGGCCGACGGGATCTGCTCGGATTCGACATAGTAGGCAGCTACGTCCTCGGCGATCTCGCCGCCGAGCAGGTCGATCGTGCCGACATAGGGCTCGCGCATGTTGAGATCCTTGATGACTGTCAGCGTGCCGCTGTGACCGACGGCGGTGCCGACGTCCAGCTTGCCGTCCTCGCGCAGGGCAAGATCGACGGCGGGGTTGTGCACGTAGCCGCGCACGTTGCCCTCAGAGTCGGAAACGGTCAGGATGGCGCCGAGCGGGCCGTCGCCCTTGATCTGCATTGTGACACTCGCGCCGCTGTCCTTGAGGGCGTTGCCCATCATCGAGCAGGCCGCGAGCGCGCGGCCGAGCGCAGCGGTCGCAACGGGGGAGGTGTGGTGGATCTGGCGGGCGCGCTCGGTCAGAGTGCGTGTATAGACCGCGACGGCGTTGACCATGCCGTCTTTCGAGATGGCACGAACCAGACAGTCTTGATAGGCTTCCATATAGGGTTCCTCACTTTCTGATACAACTGAAATAAATGCGGCCGTCGCACTCGTTCGCGCATCGCAGCTTGAGCTCGCCGTGCGTGCGGATGGCCGTGAAACCGGCTTCCTCGAGCCAGGCGTGCAGCTCCGCGACGGAATAGGCGCGCTGGTGGTGCTCTTCAAAGTCGCGCTCCCACGCACCGTCCGGCCGGAGACGGAAGAGATCGACCTCATAGTCGAGCATTCTGACATGTTTGCGGTAGCGCGTGCGCCAGAGGCAGAAAACGTTCTCGCGCTCGTCGAGCAGCACTTCGCCGTCGAGCGCTTCCATCTTGGAAACGGCGTGCACGTCGAACACGAGCGAGCCGCCGGGGGCGATGGCGTCATGCAGGCGGGCAAACGTGCGCTGCACGTCGCGTGCTCGCGTCAGGTAATTGATGCTGTCAAGGCAGCAGATGGCGGCATCGACGGGTTCGAGAAGACTCAGCTGCGGCATCGACTGGCACAAAAGCAGCGGCGGCGGATCGAACGCGGCAAGCTTTTGCTGCGCCTGCGCGAGCATCTCGGGCGAATAGTCGACGCCCGTGACCGCATAGCCGCGGCGGGCGAAGAGCGCGCTCATCGTGCCTGTGCCGCAGGCAAGGTCAAGCAGCGACTTCACGGGGCGCTTTGCGCGCAGAAAGAGCTTTTCAACAAAATCGGCGCGCTTTTCGTATGCCACGTCCTCCGTCAGCTCGTCGTAGGATGCGGCCAGCGCTTCGTAGCTTTCCATGTGTCTCTGCCTCCGTTTCCTGCAAGGATTCTTTATAGTTTAGCAGAGTGCGCGGGATTAGTAAAGTGCTGCGCCCGTTTTTTCTTGCGAGCACCGCGCAGGACGCGGCGGCATACACTGATGCAAACGGGGAAGAGGGAGAGAGGGCATGAAGGATCGTCTGGTTTTAACATTGGGGGAAGATCTTGCGGAGGAAAAAGAGTGGCAGTGGGATGGCATTGCCGTTCTCACCGCCCACCTTTTGCTGCCGCAGACGGGCGGGGAGAGCCGCCGGGAAAAACGCTTTGACCGCTACTACCGGGGGCTTGCGCAGACCTTTATTGCCCGCTGCGAGCAGAAGAACTTTTCGCGTGCGGCGGCGTCCTGCCGCGAGGCGATGGCGCGCTCCGCGCCGTGGCAAAAGACGGCGCTCACGCTTACCTACCACGTGAGCACGCAGACAGAGGAGGCGCTCATTCTTGCCTTTGCGGTGAAGGACGGGGAAGAGGTGCTGCGGCACTGGGAAGAAGGATGGGAACGCAGCGCGTTCCTGCCGCTTTTCAAAAGCGAAATGTGAAAAGGGGGATTCTCTCATGCGAGAGAATCCCCCTTTGAAAACCCAAGAGAACGCAGGAGCAGCGTGCCCTTGACTCTGTACGGCAGAATTACTGCTCCGTGGGCTCAAGCTTTGAGAGCATATCGATCGCCATGGTGTAGCTTTCGAAGCCGTGGCCGCGGATCTGCGCGATGCAGGCGGGCGCGGTGACGGACAGATGGCGGAACTCTTCGCGCTTCTGAATATCGGACATGTGGACTTCAACAGCGGGAATGCGCACGGCCTTGAGCGCGTCGTGAATGGCGTAGCTGTAATGCGTGTACGCGCCGGGATTGATGACGATGCCGTCGAAGGTTGTGTCGGCGTCCTGAATGGCGTCGATGATCGCGCCCTCGTGGTTGGACTGGAAGCACTCCACGGCAAGGCCGCGGTTCTGGGCATGCTCATAGATGCGCGCGCAGAGGGCGGCATAGTCCTCTTTTCCGTAAATGTCCGGCTCGCGGCGGCCGAGCATGTTCATGTTGGCGCCGTTGATGACTAAAATTTTCATGCGGGTATTCCTCCTGTGACAGCTTACGCCTGCTTTGCAGCGTGGGCGCGGTATTCCTCGCTCTTTTCAAGGTAGAGCTTTGCGTTGGCAAGAATGCTCTCGCGCTCTTTTTCCGTCAGCTCGCGCACGACCTTAGCCGGGGAGCCAAGGATCATCGAGCCGTCGGGGGCGTTCATCTTGCCCGTGACGAGCGCGCCTGCGCCGATGATGCAGTCATTTCCGATCACAGCGCCGTCGAGGATTGTTGCGCCCATGCCGACGATGACGCGGTTGCCGATCGTCGCACCGTGGACGATGGCGCTGTGGCCGACGGACACATCGTCGCCGATCGTGACCTTGTTGTGAATGAGGGCAAGATCCTGAATGTTGCAGCGCTTGCCGATGCGCACGCTCTGCAATTCGCCGCGGCAGACGCTGTTGTACCAGAACGCCGTGCCCTCGCCCGCGACAACGTCGCCGAGCACCTGCGCGCCCTCCATGATGAGCACCTTGTCGTTGCTCTCAATGCGGTTAAAGTTCATAGCCATAATAGTTCTCCTTATCAAGCGGGTGCGGCTTGCGCAGCCCGAAATCTCTTTTTTACAGGGCGAAGTTGCCGTTTACGAACACCGGCACCTCGCGTCCGTCCTTCGTTGTGCCGATGATGGAAAGATCGCTGGTTCCGATCATGAAGTCGACGTGCGTGTTGGAGTCGTTCAGCCCGGCGGCCTTGCGCTCTTCCTTGCTCATGGCTTCACCGCCCTCCACGCACTCGGGATACGCTTCGCCGAAGGCAAGATGGCAGGCGGCATTTTCGTCAAAGAGCGTGTTGTAGAAGAGAATTCTCTGGTTGGAGATGGGACTGTCGTAGGGCACGAGCGCGACCTCGCCGAAATATGACGCGCCCTCGTCCTCAGCAATGGCGGCGCGAAGGATGTCCTCGCCCTTCTCGGCGTGCACGTCGACGATCCTGCCGTCCTTGATGACAAAGTGGAAATTTTCAATGATGTTGCCGTTGTGGACGAGCGGCATGGCGGAATAGACCACGCCGTCGATGCCCTCTCTGAGCGGGGCAGTGAAGACCTCCTCGGTCGGCATATTGGCAACGAACGGGAAGCCCGCGCGGCAGAGATTGCTGCCGCCGGACCAGACGTGCTTTTCGGGCAGGCGGATGTTGAGGCGCGTGCCGAGGGCGTTTTCGTAGTAGAGCGACTCGAAGTGCAGTTCGTTGAGCTTATCAACGCGGTTTCTCAGCAGCGCCGTGTGCTCGCGCCAGCGCGCGACCGCGTCGTCCTTGCCGCTGATGCGGACGGAGGTGAAGATCGCGTCCCAGAGCTTAGTCATCGCCTCTTCCTCGGAGGCATCTGGGAAGACCTTTTTCGCCCAGCTCGGAATGGGGACGGAGGCGACGCACCAGGGGCATCCATTAGACATCACAGCGTTTACATAGGGCTGGATGGCCGTCTCGCTGCGGCTCGCGCGCGTCAGGCGGTCGGGGTCTACACCGCGCAGCGCCTCGGGATCACAGGCGGAGATATTGAGGAATGCTGCGCCCTCGTCAGCATAGCCGTTGAGCATTTCTGCCTGCCAGATGGGGAAAACGTCGAACACGGAGTCGTCCGCGCGCAGAAAGCGCTCACGGTTCATGTAGTCGTCCGTCCAGCGCATCACGACCTCGCGGCAGCCGACGTCGTAGGCGGCGGAGGCGCACAGGCGCGCAAAAAATGCGCACTCGACCGGGCAGCGGATTACGACGGTCTGGCCCTTTTGAACGTTCAGACCCACTTCGATGAGCAGCTTTGCGTATTCTCTGAGTTTATTTTCCATGGAAACTCCTCCTGAAAAAAGAAGAGGCGGCTGTGTCTGGCACAGCCGCCTCTTTGAATATCGTACAATGCCATACAACATGCATCATAACACAGTTCATGTGCGATTGAAAAGAGTTTTTCGTATTTTTATCAGATTCCGAGAAGAAGCGAGGCAAAATTAAAGTAGATCATCAGAGAGATCGCGTCCACGACCGTTGTGATGAAGGGCGAGGCCATGACCGCGGGGTCGAAGCCGATCTTCTTGGCGAGCAGCGGCAGCGTGCAGCCCACGACCTTGGCCGCAAACACCGTGACCACGAGCGTCAGGCAGATGACCGCTGCGACGGCAACGGTGATGGGGTTGCCGAAGAGCATCTTGTCGACGAGCATGAGCTTTGCAAAGTTTGCTGCCGCGAGCGTTGCGCCGCAGATGACCGCCACGCGGATCTCCTTCCAGATGACGCGGAAAAGATCGGAAAATTCGATCTCGTCGAGCGAGATACCGCGAATGACCGTAACGCTTGCCTGCGAGCCGCAGTTGCCGCCCGTGTCCATCAGCATGGGAATGTAAGCCGTCAGGATAGCAAAGGCACTCAGCGCATCTTCAAAGCGCGCGATGATCTGACCGGTGAAGGTGGCGGAGACCATTAAGAGCAGCAGCCAGGGAATGCGGGACTTGAAGGTATCCCAGACGCTTGTTTTGAGATAGGGCTTGTCCGTCGGCAGCATGGCCGCCATCTTTTCGATATCCTCGGTCGTTTCCGCTTCCATGACGTCAATGGCGTCGTCAACGGTGATGATGCCGACGAGGCGGTCTTCCTTGTCAACGACCGGAAGAGCGATGAAGTCGTATTTTGAGAAGGTCTGCGCAACGTCTTCCTTGTCCTCAAGCGTCGTCACGGAGATGACGTGCGTCTCCATGATCTCCTCGATCACATCGTCCTCCTCGGCAAGGAGAATGGTGCGCAGCGAAACGATGCCCTGCAGCTTGCGCGCGGGGTCGACAACGTAACAGACGTTGATGGTCTCTTTGTCCGTACCGGTGCGGCGAATGCGCTTTAAGGCGTCCTCAACGGTCATGTCGCGCTTTAAGTCGACAAACTCCGTCGTCATCAGCGCGCCCGCGCTGTCGTCAGGGTATTTGAGAATTTCGTTGATGCTCTTGCGCGTGTCGGGGTCTGCGTGCTTTAAGATGCGCTTGACGACGTTTGCGGGCATTTCCTCCACGATGTCGACCGCGTCGTCGAGGTACAGCTCATCAAGAACTTCTTTCAGCTCAGTGTTCGAAAAGCCGCGGATCAGCATCTCCTGCGCATCGGGATCGAGTTCGACGAACACCTCCGCCGCGGGCTCTTTGGGAAGGAGCCGGAAGAGGAGTGGAATGCTGTCCTCGTCCAGATCTTCAAAAAGCGAGGCAATATCCGCCGGAGCGAGGTCAGAGAGCAGATCGCGCAGCGCGGTGTATTGTTTTCGCTTGAGCAAATCCTCAATTCTTTCCAGCAGTTCGCCGCGCATTTCTTCAAAGCCGACCATAGCCGTCTCCTCCTTTCCGAAGATAGTGCAAAGTAAAATAGATCCACGCGGAACGGGGGGTAAAAAAATCCCCCATATCCTGCGTCCGGCGACGCGGCTATGGGAGCGATGATGCCGAAACACTGCCCCTTGTGCAGCATTTCCTTACCGTTCAAGCTTTAGCATCACAAGGCAGTGAAACTGCATTAGATGGCACCTTGTTTTCGATGCAACCTGTTCAAACCCTCTCATAGTGTCTCCACTACTCCGCGGCAGCAGTCCGTATCCTTGTGGTAGCCTTACCTACCGGACGATATATGAACTTAACACCCTTATATTATGCACATTTTTCCGCTGTGTCAACCCCTTTTCTGCCTTTATTTCAGGGAAACTTTGTACGCTTTCGCTTTTTCGCTTCCCTTTCGAAAAATGCTGTGTTATACTATAGGGATTGAAGAGAAATCATTTTTTGAGGAGGTGGGCATTGCCCTTGCAGCAGTATCTTGACCGACACCGTTTTTTAAAAGGCGCTTACCTGATGGGAAGGCGCTATTTTGACCATCATGTCGGCCGCGACAGTGCGGCGCTTACCTATTATCTCCTCTTTGCACTTTTTCCGCTGCTGATCTTTCTGAGCAACCTGGTCGGCATCATGTCGGTGGACATCAGCGGCTTTTTGCATGAGATCCGCGCGTTCATTCCGCAGGAGGCGCTCGACATCATCGAGCAGTACCTCATTTATGTCGGCCGCGATTCAAGCCCGAGGCTGCTGTGGTTCTCGCTGGTGTTTTCCGTTTACTTCCCTTACCGCGCGGCGGGATCGCTGATGGTCTCGGTGCGCCGGGCCTACGGCGAGCATAAGCCGACACAGTTTGTGCGCCATCAGCTCAAGCTCCTGCTCTACACGCTGAGCCTGATCCTGATGATCGTGCTGTCCATCGGCCTTTCGGTCGTCGGCGGGCGGGTGCTGAATTTCTGCTCGGAGCATCTGTCCGGCTACATTGCCCTGAGCGATGGATTTATCAGCCTGTGGTCGGGGCTGCGCTTTGCTATCCTCGGCGGGATCGTGTTCTTCCCGACTGCAATGATGTACGGTCTTGCGCAGGAGTCGCGCAAGATGAACCGCATCTGGCCGGGCGCGGTCTTTTCGCTTGTGATGTGGCTCGTGCTGTCATTCCTCTTTTCGTACTATGTGGAAAAAGTCGCGCGCTATTCCGTCATTTACGGGACGCTTGGCGCGGTGATCGTGTTGTTGTTGTGGCTGTATCTCGCCTCGGTCATGCTCATCATGGGGGCGGAGTTCAACAGCGTTTTGATGGTGCTGCGCAAGCAGCGCACACCGGAAGAAAATTTAGGAGAATCGCAATTATGAAAATCATCATTGTCGGTATCGGTAAGGTCGGCTATGCCATTGCCGAGCAGATGACAGGCGAGAATCACGATCTGGTCGTCATTGACCGCGACAGCGCCGTGCTCGACCATGTGGACTCCATGCTCGATGTGATGTGCGTGGAGGGCAACGGCGCGAGCGCGAGCGTTCTGCTGGAGGCGGGCGTGCGCGAGGCGGATCTGCTCATCGCCGTTTCGGAAAACGATGAGGTGAACCTCATCTGCTGCCTGATGGCGAAAAAGCTTGGCGCAAAGCACACGGTCGCCCGTGTGCGCAATCCGGAATACTTCCGAGATGCGCCGATCCTGCGCCGCGAGATCGGACTCGATATGATCATCAACCCCGAGCATGCCGCCGCGCAGGAGGTCTCGCGCATTCTGCGCGTGCCGTCGGCGTTCAGCGTGGAGACGTTTGCCCGCGGCCTTGTCGAGCTCATCGGCTTTCAGACCGAGGCAAACGACACCCTGGTCGGCAAGTCCCTCATCGACTTCAACCGCGAGAACCCCAACAGTATCCTCATGTGCGCCGCCAAGCGCGGCGATGAGGTCATCGTGCCGAACGGCTCGTTCGTCCCGCAGGCAGGGGATCGCGTGTATGTCATTGGCACGCCTGCGGAAACGACGCGCGTGCTGCGCTCAATGGGGCGCGCGATGTCACCGATCCGGCGCGTGAGCATTCTCGGCGGCGGGCGCATCTCGCAGTATCTTGCCTGGCTGCTGGCAGACCTCGGCACGCATGTGACCATCGTGGAAAAGGACGAAAACAAGTGTCTTGCCCTTGCAGAAAAGCTGCCGAAGGCGACCATCATTCACGGCGACGGCACAGACCACGACCTGCTCGAATCCGAGGGGATCTTCCACTGCGATGCGTTCATCGCCGTGACCGACCGCGACGAGGAGAATCTCCTTATGGCGCTCACGGCCAAGCGCTACGGCGTGAAGAAGGTCGTGCCCAAGATGTCGCGCATGGGCTATCTCGACATTGTGAATCTCACGGGACTCGACACGGTGATCTCGCCCAAGGCGGTCATCGCAGGGCAGATTTCGAGCTATGTGCGCGGCCTTGCCAACTCGCAGGGCAGCGCCGTGGAGAGCCTGCACTATATCCTCGGCGGCGCGATCGAAGCGGTCGAGTTTACGGCGACGCCCGCCACGCACTTCCTTGACCGGCCGCTGAGCGACCTTGCCTTCCGCAAGGGGCTGCTCGTTGCCGCCATCGTACACGAGGGCAAAATGCAGATCCCGAACGGCCAGTCGCAGATCCGCGCGGGCGACCGTGTGATCGTGATGGCGCAGGAGCTCTTTTTGCAGGATCTCAACGATATTCTCGGCTGAATGACCGGGTCTGACAGCGAGGAATGTTTACTATGAACCAAAGTCTTATCCTAAAGATCGTCGGCGTGATCCTCTGCATCGAGGCGTTGTGCATGGCGCCGTCGCTGCTGCTCTCTGTGGCGTGCGGCGGCGTGGATCAGCGCGCGTTTTTGTATGCGCTGCTCATCTGCGGCGGCGTGGGTGTGCTGCTTTCGCTCATCCGCGCGCGCAACACCCGTTTGCAGACACGCGACGGCTTTGTCTGCGTGGCGCTGTGCTGGATCGTGCTGAGTGTGTTCGGCGCGCTGCCGTACTTTCTCAGCGGCAGCTGCGGGTTTGTCGACGCCATTTTTGAAACGGTCTCCGGCCTGACGACGACCGGCGCGTCGATCTTCTCTTCTCCCTCGTCGCTGCCGCGCGGCCTTCAGCTCTGGCGCGCACTCACGCAGTGGATGGGCGGCATGGGTATCCTTGTGCTGATGCTGGCGCTGCTGCCCAAGCTCAGCGAGGGCAGCGTGAACCTGATGAAGGCGGAATCCCCCGGCCCCATCAGCACGAAGCTCCGCCCCCGCACGGGTGAAACGGCGCGCATCCTGTACCGCATCTATATCACGCTCACGGTGGCCGAGGCGCTGCTGCTGCGCATTGCGGGGATGCCGCTGTTCGACGCGCTGACCACAGCACTCACCACGATCTCCACCGGCGGCTTTTCCATCCGTGATGCAAGCGTTGCCTATTATGATTCGTCACTCATCAACTGGATCATCATTTTCTTCATGTTTGCGGCGTCTGTGAACTTTACGCTGTTCTACCTCACCGCAACGCGCCGCTTCCGCGAGGCGGTCCGCAGCGAGGAACTGCGCGTTTACACCTTTGTGGTGCTCGGTTCGTCGGCGCTGATCGCGGCGGATCTTGTCATGCGCACGGGGCGCAGCATCGGTTCGGCGATCGAGCACGCCGCGTTTCAGGTCGTTACGCTCATCTCCACCACCGGCTACTGTACGGAGAATTTTGACCTCTGGCCGCAGTTCTGCCGTTGTATCCTCGTTCTGGTGATGTTCTTCGGCGGCTGCGCAGGCTCTACGGCAGGCGGTGTCAAGGTCTCGCGCGTTCTGCTGCTGTGCAAGTCGCTGCGGCGCGATCTGCGGCGCATCATGCACTCGCGTGAGGTGCGCCCCATCACGCTCGACGGGCATCGCGTGACAGAGGAAACGGTTTCGTCCGTTGCGGTGTTCTTCTTCACCTATATTGCGATCCTGCTGCTCGGCACGCTGGTGCTGACGCTTGATGAGATCGACTTTACCGCGGCCTTCACCGCCTCGCTCACAGCCATCAGCAATGTGGGTCCCGGCCTTGGCGCGGTGGGGCCGACGTGTAACTTCGGCTTCCTCTCCGGCGTCAGCAAGCTCGTGATGAGCGCCATCATGCTGCTCGGGCGGCTTGAGATCATGCCGCTGCTCGTGCTGCTGATGCCCTCTGTGTGGCGCAGAAAGTAAGAGAACAGAAAAGAACGCGCTTTGCTGTGCAGAGTGCGTTCTTTTTTGCTGCGCGAAAGCAAAAGCAAACATGTGGTTTTGAATGAAAAAACAGAGTTTCGGGCGGATTTTCTCTTCCTTTGCGGTGTTGCACGGTAGAAAAAAGTGTGATAGGATATCATAGAAATAGTATGTTTGGCAGCCACCTCGCTGCCGGATCGATTTTGAGGTATGCGAATGAAGAAAAGCGACAAAACAGCAAAGCCAACCCACCGCCGCGCCGACCCAAATGTCATGGGTCTCCGCGCGGACGTGGTGGAGCAGAATATCACAGAAACGCTGGAAACGAACTATATGCCCTATGCGATGTCTGTCATCGTCTCCCGCGCCATTCCGGAGATCGACGGCTTCAAGCCCTCGCACCGCAAGCTCCTTTACACGATGTATAAAATGGGGCTGCTTACCGGCGCGCGCACAAAGAGTGCGAACATCGTCGGACAGACGATGCGCTTAAACCCCCACGGAGACGCCGCCATCTACGACACGATGGTGCGCCTTTCCAAGGGCTACGGCGCGCTGCTGCACCCGTTTGTCGACTCAAAGGGCAACTTCGGTAAGGTCTACTCGCGCGACATGGCGTGGGCGGCCAGCCGATACACCGAGGCAAAGCTCGCGCCCATCTGCGCGGAGCTTTTCCGTGACATCGACTCCGATACCGTCGATTTCGTCGACAACTACGACAACACAATGAAGGAACCGGCGCTGCTGCCGACAACGTTCCCCAATATCCTCGTTTCCGCCAACCAGGGCATCGCCGTCGGCATGGCGAGCCAGCTGTGCGGCTTTAACTTGGGCGAGGTGTGCGACACGACGATCGCCTTCCTCAAAAATCCCGAGGTGCGCATCAGCGAGACGCTGCTTGCCCCCGATTTTCCCACCGGCGGCGAGATCCTGTATGATGCGCGCGTCATCGAGGATATCTACAATACCGGCCGCGGCGGCGTGAAGGTGCGCGCCCGCTGGCGATACGACAAAAAGGAAAATCTCATCGAAATTTACGAGATCCCCTACACCACCACGAGCGAGGCTATTATGGATAAGGTCGCCGAGCTCATCAAAGCGGGCAAGGTCAAGGAAATTTCGGACATGCGCGATGAGACCGACCTCTCCGGTCTCAAGCTGACGATCGACTTAAAGCGCGGAGCGGATCCTGACAAGCTCATGCAGAAGCTCTTTAAGTCTACGACGCTTCAGGATACGGCGTCGTGCAACTTCAACGTGCTCATCGGCGGCATGCCGCGCGTGATGGGTGTGCGCGAGCTGCTGGAAGAATGGTGCGCGTGGCGGACGGAGAGCGTCAAGCGGCGCGTGTACTTCGTGCTCAAAAAACGGCAGGACAAGCTTCACCTCTTAAAGGGCCTCAAAAAAATCCTGCTCGACATCGACAAGGCCATCGAGATCATCCGCGAGACGGAGAAGGAAGCGGACGTTGTGCCGAACCTGATGATCGGCTTCGGCATCGACCAGATCCAGGCAGAATATGTCGCCGAGATCAAGCTGCGCAACATCAACCGCGAATATATCTTAAAGCGCGTGGAGGAAACGGCTTCTCTGGAGTCGGAGATCGAAGACCTTGAGGATACGCTCGCACGTCCTTCGCGCATCCGCAAAATCATCGTGAGCGAGCTTGAGGACGTGCGTAAAAAGTATGCCGAACCCCGCCGCACCGGTATTCTCTACGACTATGCCGAGGACGCGGACGCGGAGGAGGACGCGATCGAGGATTATCCCGTCACGCTCTTTTTGTCGCAGCAGGGCTACTTCAAAAAGATTACGCCGCAGTCGCTGCGTATGTCCGGCGAGCAGAAGTTCAAGGAGGACGATGCGCTCAGCGTGAGCGTGGAGAGCAGCAATGCCGCCGAGCTGATGTTCTTCACCGACCGCGCGCAGGTCTACAAGACGCGCGCGAGTGACTTTGCAGACGGCAAGGCGAGCCTGCTTGGCGACTACCTGCCCTCGAAGCTCGGCATGGACGAGGGCGAGAGCGTTATGGGCATGGTGCTGCCGGGCGATTACAGCGGCTATATGCTCTTCTTCTTTGAAAACGGTAAGGCCGCCAAGGTGGAGCTTTCCGCCTACAAGACGATGTCGAACCGCCGCCGCCTGACCGGCGCTTACAGCGACAAGAGCCCGCTCAAAGCGCTGCTGCACCTCAGAGAAGACCGCGAGATCGCCGTTTATTCGACTGAGCCGCGCGTACTCATCGTCAATACGGCGCTGCTCGGCGTGAAGACCACACGCACAACGCAGGGGGTCGCGCTTTTGACGCTCAAAAAGAAGTACACGCTCGATGCGGTCCGCTTCCCCGAGGAGACCGGCATCACCGATTTTGCCCGCTATCGCGGACGCAGCATTCCGGCAACAGGCGCACTGCTCAAAACGGAGGACAGCGACGATAAACAGCTGTCGCTGATTTGAAAAAGACAACAAATGGTTGAGAGAGAAGAGAAGTTATGAAGAAAACAAAAGTTTGTGATCAGGTACGCAGTTATCTCATCATCACGCTAGCCTGCGTGATGTACGCACTGTCCTTTGACTGGTTCTATGCGCCCAACGACTTTACCATCGGCGGTTTTACCGGTATTTCGCAGATCATCAATTTCTTTATCCCGGTGCTGCCGGTCGGTGTGATGATCATTGTGCTCAATGTGCCGCTGTTCGGCGCGGGGCTTAAAAAATTCGGTTTCGCCTTTCTCGTGAAGTCCATCTACACGATGGCGCTCAGCTCGGTGCTCATTGACGTCATCGCCACCCTCTATGAGTTTTCTCCGATGGATCCGCTGCTTGCCTGCCTCTACGGCGGCGTGACGCTCGGCATCGCTTCGGGCCTTTTGTTCCGCGAGGAGGCGACCACGGGCGGTTCGGAGCTTGGCGCGTGGATCCTGCGCTCGCGCATCGAGGGATTCTCTATCGGCAATATCTGCCTCGGCATCGACCTGACGATCATCATGATCTACGCCTCGGTGTTCAAGAGCCTGAACAATGCCCTCTACGGTGCGCTCGCGCTTTATATCACGACCAAGGTGCTCGATCTGGTCGTTTACGGACAGAACACAGCGAAGCTTGCCTATATCATCAGCAACAAGTATGAAGAGATCATGCGCGAGATGATCAAGCTCGACAAGGGCGTGACGCTCCTGCACGGCAAGGGCGGCTACACGGGAGAAGACCGCCCGCTGCTGCTGTGCGCGGTGCATAACAAGGAAGCCGTGATGATCAAGCGTTTTATCAAGGAGCTGGATCCCGATGCCTTCTTCATCGTCTGCGACGCAAGCGAGGTGCTGGGCGAGGGCTTCGGCCAGTATAACCCCAAGGGACTTTAAGGAAAGAGATAAGTTGCTTTTCAGGAGGTGCGATCATGGATTTTACAACGGTTCAAAAGAATCTCAAAGAGCGCGGCTTTGCTGTGTCGACCTTTGCAACGGCAAAGGAGGCAGCGGACTATCTCAACGCGCAGATCGACCGTTCGAGCGTGTCCTTCGGCGGCAGCATGACGCTTTCGCAGATGGGCCTTTTTGAGAGCCTCGGCGCGCACAACACGATGTACAGCCACTGGAACGTGCCGGAGGGAATGAACGCGGAAGAGGTGCTGAGAAACGCTTCGACCTGCGAAAACTATCTCCTCTCGGCAAACGGCCTTGCCGAGACGGGCGAGATCATCAACATCGACGGCACGGGAAACCGCGTATCCTCGTCGCTCTACGGCCACAAGAAGGTGTGGTTCGTTGTCGGCAGCAACAAGCTCGCGCCGACCTATGACGAGGCGCTCTGGCGCGCCCGCAACATCGCCGCGCCGAAAAACGCGCAGCGCCTCGGCGTGAAAACGCCCTGCGCCGTAAAGGGCGATCGCTGTTACGACTGC
This sequence comes from Oscillibacter sp., assembly GCA_003522105.1. Classification (GTDB taxonomy): domain Bacteria; phylum Bacillota; class Clostridia; order Oscillospirales; family Oscillospiraceae; genus Hominicoprocola. The sequence continues at coordinate 7,560 of DPGF01000035.1, read as the reverse complement.
AAGAGCCCGCAGCGCATCTGCCGCGGTCTTGTTGTACTGTGGGAAGCCGTCAAGGGCTGCGAAACGGAAGTCGTGCTCGTCGACGAAGTGCTCGGCTACTGAGAAAAGCAAAATGCGCGAAAGGGGGCGGCCGCCGTGCGCAAAAAAAGTATACTGCTTTTGCTGACGCTTTGCCTGATGCTTTCGGGCTGCGGCGGCAACGTCGTGCTTGAACGCAGTTACAGCGTTTCTGCGCCGCACAGCGAGGTCTACTGGGAAAACGAGGGCGCGGACACCCTGCGCGCCGACAGCTATCAGGATCTTGTCAATGCGCTGCTGCTGCTCCTTGGCGAGCACAGCAAGGAGGGCGTCGTGCGTTTTTACAGCGGGGACGATGTTGCGGCCATGGCTGAGCAGGCCTGCAAGGAAGTGCAGGAGGAAACGGCGCTGGGCGCCTACCTTCTTGACTACATCAGCTATACCGACGCGCAGGAGCGCGGCTATTACGAGATGCGCGTGCGCATGGGGTACCGCCGCACGGCGGAAGAGCAGTCGGCCATCGTTACCGCTACCAGTACCGAGGCATTGCCTGACCTTTTGCGCCTGACGGCGAAGGAAGGCGTGGTCAACCGCATCGCCATGCGCTTTACCTACTTCACGGCAGATCGCAGCGGCGTCCGTGACATGGTGAAGCAGGTGCAGGGCGAGATCGAACCCGGCTTCACACAGCCGTGGCAGGTGAACTTCTATCCCGATACCGACGATGCCGGTATCGTAGAGGTCGTGCTGCGCGAAGGCTGAACGCAACGGAAAAAGAGCCTGAACGAAAGTTCAGGCTCTTTTGATCTTATTGGAGGAAGGAGGCGAAAATGCTCAGGAGAGGATTGCGCGGTCGTTGGCGAATTCATCGCCGCTTGCCTTGGTGAACTGCTCGAGAAGGTCGGGTACGGTGAGATTTTTCTTTTCCTCGCCCGCAATGTCGAGAATGATGTGCCCCTCGTGCAGCATGATGAGGCGGTTGCCGTACTGAATGGCGTCGCGCATGTTGTGCGTAATCATCATGGTGGTGAGCTGACCCTCGCGCACGATGCGGTCGGTCAGTTCCATGACTTTGGCGGCGGTTTTGGGGTCGAGCGCGGCGGTGTGCTCGTCGAGCAGCAGGAGCTTGGGGCGCTTGAGCGTTGCCATCAGCAGCGTGAGCGCCTGACGCTGGCCGCCCGAGAGCGTCGATACCTTGGTGGCAAGGCGGGACTCAAGGCCGAGACCGAGACCACCCAAAAGCTCTCGGTACTGCTCGCGCTCTTCCTTCGTCACGCCCCAGGAAAGCCCGCGCCGCTGCCCGCGGCGGGCGGCAAGGGCGAGGTTTTCTTCGATCTGCATCGAGGGGGCTGTGCCCATCATCGGGTCCTGGAACACGCGGCCGATGAAGGCGGCGCGCTTGTGCTCGGGAAGGTTCGTTACGTCTGCGCCGTCGATCAGCACCTTGCCGGAATCGACAAAGAACGTGCCGGCGGTGGCGTTGAGCATCGTGGACTTGCCTGCGCCGTTGCCGCCGATGACGGTGACGAAGTCACCGTCGTTGAGCGTGACGCTCAGGCCGCTGAGAGCGGTCTTTGCGTTGATCGTGCCGGGGTTGAAGGTTTTATAGAGTTCCTTGAGTTCAAGCATGTCCGTTGCCTCCGTTCTTTGCGCTTTGGGGCTGCACCTTATGGCGGAACATCTTGCTCTTCCAGTAGGGAATGGCAAGGAAGACCGCTACGATCAGCGCGGTGATGAGCTTTAAGTCATTGGTGTTGAGACCGAGCTGGAGCACGATCTGCAGCACGATGTAATAGATGATCGCTCCGATGGAAACGGCGAAGAGCTTGAGACCGAAGTTCATAAAGATCTTGCCGAAGATGACTTCGCCGATGATGACGGCGGCAAGGCCGATGACGATCGCGCCGCGGCCCATGTTGATGTCGCTCGAGCCCTGATACTGCGCGAGCAGCGCGCCCGAAAGAGCGACAAGACCATTGGAGAGCATCAGGCCCAGCACGATGTTGGAGTTCGTGTTGATGCCCTGTGCGCGCGCCATGTTGGGGTTCGCGCCCGTGGCACGCAGGGAACTGCCCTTTTCCGTGCCGAAGAACCAGTACAGCGCCGCGATGACCGCGACGGTGAAGATCAGCAGCAGCGGCAGCGGATTTTTGAGCGACAGCTCGCGCACATAGCGCTGCGAGAGCAGCAGGGGATACTTATCGACACTCAGCGCCTGGTTTGCCTTGCTGTCCATGATGCGCAGATTGATCGAATACAGCGCGAGCTGCGTGAGAATACCGGCGAGAATGGCCGGGATACCGCAGCGCGTGTGGAAAAGACCGGTGATGAAACCGGCAAGCATGCCGGCGAGCATCGCGCACAGCAGGGCGAGCCAGGGGTTGAAGCCGCCGCGGATCAGCATGACGCACACAGCGCCGCCGGTTGCAAGCGAACCGTCGACCGTCAGATCCGCCACATCTAAAATGCGGAAGGTGATGTAAACGCCGATGGCCATAATGCCCCAGGCAAGACCCTGCGCGGCTGCGCCGGGCAGCGCGTTCATCAGCGACGAAAGAAAACTCATGGGTTCTCTCCTCCTATCTCTTGTTGGGGCAGGAACGGGCTAAGCCCGTCCCTGCCTGCGGGGGGATGTGATCAGATTACTCTTCGATGGCAGTGTAGCCCTCGAGAGGCTCGATGCCGAGCGTCTCGCACATGGAGGCGTTGTACTTCGGTGTGGCCTCGGTGAACTCGATGGGCATCTCAGAGATGTTGGCCTCACCGGTGAGGATCTTGGCGGCCATCTTGCCAGTGGTCACGCCGAGGTCATAGTAGCTGATGGAGAGGGTCGCGACGCCGCAGCCCTTGCAGATGCCCTCTTCGCCGCAGATGGCGGGCACGCCCGCGGGAACGAGAACGTTTGCGATGGCCTCGGTGTTGGAAGCGGCGGTGTTATCGGTGGGAATGTAGACAACGTCGGAGTAGTCGGCGGCGGACTGGGTCACGGAAGCGACGTCGTTGGTGTCGGTAAAGGCAAATTCCTTCGTTTCAATGCCCTTATCGGAGAGGCACTTGGCGACCTCTCCGATCTGGTAGCGGGAGTTGGGCTCGGCGGAGCAGAACAGCAGGCCGACCTTCGTGGCATCGGGGAACCATTCGGTGATCATGTTGGCCTGAGCCTCGAGGTCAGCGAGGTCGGAGGTGCCGGAGATGTTGCCGCCGACAGTGCCGTTGAAGTCATCGAGGTCGAGCGCGACGCCGTAAGCGGTGATGGAAGTGCCGAGGATGGGAATGTCGCTCGTGGCGGCAGCCGCGGCGGTCAGCGCGCCGGTGGCGTTCGCCATGATGAGGTCAACGCCGTCGGAAACGAAGCCGTTGACGATGGTGGAGCAGTTGGCGCTGTCGCCGGAAGCGTTCTTGTTCTGGAATTCAACCTGGCCGGGCAGAGCCTCATTCAGCGCGTCGATGAAGCCTTGGGTGGCAGCGTCGAGTGCCTCGTGCTGCACGAGCTGGCAGATGCCGACGGTGTACTTCGTGCCTTCGCCGTCGGTGCTGCCCTGATTGTCGTCCTGTGCGGCCTTATCGCCGCAGCCGGTCAGACCCACGCTCAGGCTGAGAACGAGGGCAAGAGAGGCAACAAGAGAAATGATGCGTTTGGTGTTCATGCTTTTTTTCCTCCAATTTTTATTTCTCGCTGATAACAATAAAACCCGCTGTAAGGACTTGTGGTCCATACGGCGGGTTCCTTGACTCAACTCTTTTTGAAGTGACCTTCAAGTGTTGGTTCGAAAGACCTTTCAGCTACGGGCATCACGAATCGCTCTTACCTTGTCCTTAAAGTAAAAGTAAGAGTAATAGTAAAAGCGATATGCAACGTTGCTTACAACAGTCTTCATCACTCAAGCTCCAAGTCCTTTCAAAAAGGATGGTAGTAATATAGCACACACAAAAATGGCCGTCAATAGCATTTTTATCCAAAAAACACTATTTATGTAGGAATTTGGCAGGGCACAGCACCGAAAAGTATGCTATTTGCATTAGGAAACGGCATGGGTGTGTTCGCAAAGCTCATTAATCTTCTGCTGTAAGCCCTTGAAATCCTCAAACGACTCGGGCCTGCGGCGCGGATCGCGCAGCAGCGCCGCGGGGTGATACACGGCCATCATCTGAAAGCCGTTCTTTTCGAACCACTGCCCGTGCTCGCGCGTGATCTTGAAGTCGGGCTTGATGATGCGCATGGCCGCGATGCGTCCGAGACAGACAATAATCTTGGGCCGCAGCAGCGCGACCTGACGGCGAAGATAGCCGATACAGGCGTCCTGCTCCACGCCGAGCGGGTCGCGGTTTTCCGGCGGGCGGCACTTGACGATGTTGGCGATATACACGTCATCGCGCTTGAGGCCGATGATCTCGAGCATGTCGTCGAGCAGATGACCGGCCCTGCCGACGAATGGCACGCCCTGCGCATCCTCGTTCGCGCCGGGGCCTTCGCCGATGAATAAAACTTCAGCATTCTGATTGCCGACGCCGAAGACGACGTTCGTGCGCGTCTCCCACAGCGAGCATTCGCGGCAATTTTTACAGTCGTGTTCCAGAGCTTCCCAGGTATCAGGCATAGTTGTGTTCTCCTGTCGATTTTTTGCCATTTTACCATGATTCGCCGCGCTTTGCAACGTGCGCGGCACGCATTTTTCCATCTGCGCGGGTCATACTGAAAAAAACGGACGCGGAGGAAGAAATGGATCATATCTGGTACTGG
>DPGF01000035.1:1579-2538 GCA_003522105.1 Oscillibacter sp. | reverse complement strand
TGCGGCGATGCTTCGTGTTCCTGCCGCTGTGTCCGGTGTACGGCTTTGCAATGGTCACGATCTTATTGCTGGGGGCGGAAAAGCTCCCCGGCGCGTGGGAGCAGATCTTGCTCGGTATGCTCGCGGCGACGGCGATGGAATACGCCGTGCACTGGGGCTATGAAAGGCTGTTTCAAGTGCAGTTCTGGGACTATTCTTCGACCAAATGCGATGTGAACGGCCGCATCTGCCTGCCGTTTTCCATCTGCTGGGGAATATTGTCGATGCTCGCCGTGCGGTATGTGCAGCCGGTTCTGGAGGGCTATGCCGCACTGCTTCCAGAGTGGGCCGCGGCGCTGGCGGTGTTCCTCGTCACGCTTGACGGCATCCTGACCGCGCGCGTCCTGCTCACGACGCACGATATCGACGCGCTGACGCCGCGAAGACTGCTCCTGATAATAAGAAGACGGACTGCATAGCGGTCCGTCTTCTTTCATTTCTGCTTACAGGTGCTTTTCGATCCAGCTCCACAGGTCGTTATAGACCACGGCACGGCAGTCCTCGTTCAGAATCTCGTGCCGCAGGCCCTTGTAGAGCTTCAGCTCCACGTCGCGCACGCCGGCGCGGCGGAAGGCCTCGTATGCGCGCTTGACGCCCTTGCCCATCTCGCCGACAGGGTCCTTGTCGCCGGAGATGAAGAGAATGGGTGTGTTGCGGTTCATCGACGCGATGTTTTTCGGCGTGCTGATGAAGCGGATGCCGCCGAGCATCTCGTAGAAGAGGCCGATGCTCGCCTTCTGACCGCAGAGGGGGTCGGCAATGTAGGCGTCAACATTGTTGTCGCTCGCGCTGAGCCAGTCGACCTCCGTGCGGTTGGGCGCGAACGCCTTGTTGTAAGCACCGAAAGCCAGCGCCTCCACGCGCGGAGAGTGCGCCTTGAAGCTGTGGCGCTTGCCCGCGGCCTTGGCGATGGCGCGCCC
>DPGF01000035.1:0-1366 GCA_003522105.1 Oscillibacter sp. | reverse complement strand
GTGCCCATGATGATGGCGGCGTCGACGGTGCCGGGATAGCGGATGAGATAGGTGCGCGTTAAAAACGAGCCCATCGAGTGGCCCATGAGAAAATAGGGGACATTGGGATATTTTTCCTTCGTGCGGCAGCGCAGGGCGTACATGTCGTCCACAACATGCTTCCAGCCGTCGCGCGGGCCGAAATAGAGCGTGTCGGCGTCCTTCTCGGCGGAAAGGCCGTGGCCGAGGTGGTCGTTCGCCACGACGGCAAAGCCGTGCTCGGTCATGAATTCGGCAAACGGCGCGTAGCGCATGCCGTATTCCGCCACGCCGTGCGCGATCTGTAAAACGCCGATGATCTCACCGCTCTCGGGTGTCCACTCCGCCGCGTGAATGCGCGAGGAGCCGTCCGACGAGGGGAAGTAAAATTCCCTGCAAATAGCCATGGCGCAAAACCCTCCTGCATGATATAATCTTATTCATTAGTATAGCATAAGGCGGTCCAAATGAACAAGGGGGTATCTTCATGCAGCGGTATATTTTGGCGCTCGATCAGGGGACGACCAGCTCGCGCGCCATTCTGTTCGGGCGCGATGGCAGTGTCGGCGGACACGCGCAGCAGCCGTTTCGGCAGTATTATCCGCAGCCCGGCTGGGTCGAGCACGACCCGAACGAGATCTGGGAGAGCGAGCGCGCCGTTGCCGCGCAGGCCTTGCGCGAATCGGGCCTTGGCCGCGCGGTCGCGGCGATCGGCATCACGAACCAGCGCGAGACGACGATTCTTTGGGATCGCGCGACGGGCGAGCCCATCCACAACGCCATCGTCTGGCAGTGCCGCCGCACGGCGGACATCGCGGATGCCCTTCGCGAAAAGCGCGGCGTGAGCGAGCTTGTGGCCGAGAAAACGGGATTGCACATCGACGCCTACTTTTCCGCCACGAAGATCAAGTGGCTGCTCGACCACGTCCCCAGCGCGCGGGAAAGGGCCGAGCGCGGCGAAATTTTATTCGGTACGGTGGAGACATGGCTCATCTGGAGGCTGACGGGCGGCAAGGTCCACGTAACGGACTACTCGAACGCCAGCCGCACGATGCTCTTCAACATCCACACGCTTTCGTGGGATGAAGAGCTCTGCGCGCTGCTGGACATTCCGATGAACATTCTGCCGCGTCCCGTGTCCAACTCCGAGGTCTACGGCACGGTGGCGGAGGGCATCGAAGGGCTCGAAGAGCTCGCGGGCGTGCCGATCTGCGGCGCGGCGGGTGACCAGCAGGCGGCGCTGTTCGGGCAGGGCTGCTTTACGCGCGGACAGGCGAAGAACACCTACGGCACGGGCTGCTTCACGCTGATGAACGTCGGCGGCGCGCCGGTGCGCTCGCGCGCGGGA
>DPGF01000042.1:14465-15308 GCA_003522105.1 Oscillibacter sp. | reverse complement strand
ATGTCTGAAAAAATGTATCCCATTCCGTTCGACTCTCTGATGAACTGGGTGACGAGCGAATACGCGCAGTGCGGCGATGTGTTCGGCGTTCATAAGCACTATCACGGAAGCGGCAAGAGCCTGCCGATCTTCGGCGAGCGCATCGAAACACCGTTTGGCCCCGCCGCCGGCCCCAACAGCCAGCTTGCGCAGAATATCATCGCGGCCTATGCCGCCGGCGCGCGCTTTTTCGAGGTCAAGACCGTGCAGAAGATGGACGGCGCGGAGCTTGCCGCCTGCGTTCCCCGTCCCTGTATCCTCGCCGCTGACGAGGGCTACAACCAGGAGTGGTCGACCGAACTGACCGTGCAGCAGGCGCAGGACGAGTACATCAAGGCCTGGTGCGCGCTCAAGGTCATGAGCAAGGTCTACGGCTTCGGCGATCCCGACGGGTTCGTCTTCAATATGTCCGTCGGCTATGACCTGGACGGCATCAAGGGCCGCAAGATCAACACCTACATCAACAGCATGATGGACGCGGGCAAGACCGCGCAGTTCAAGGAATGCAAAAAAGTCCTGACCGAGCTCTTCCCCGAGGAAAAGGACTTTATCGCCTCCATCTCCCCCAATGTTTCCCGCTCCGTCACGCTCTCCACGCTCCACGGCTGCCCGCCGCAGGAGATCGAGCGCATCGCAAGCTATCTTCTCAAGGAAAAGCATCTGCACACCTTCGTCAAGTGCAATCCGACCATTCTCGGCTACAAGACCGCGCGCAGCATCCTCGATTCCATGGGCTATGACTACATCGTCTTCGATGAGCACCACTTCAACGAGGACCTCCAGTGGGAGGACGCCGTGCCGATG
>DPGF01000042.1:4247-14219 GCA_003522105.1 Oscillibacter sp. | reverse complement strand
CTCAAGCTCTCCAACACCTTCCCCGTCGACACGACGCGCGGCGAGCTTCCCAACGAGGAAATGTACATGTCCGGCCGCAGCCTCTTCCCACTGACGATCGAGATGTGCAATCGCATCTCCCGCCAGTTCGGCGGCAAGATGCGCATTTCGTTCGCAGGCGGCGCGGACTACTTCAACTGCGACAAGCTGTTCGCCGCCGGCATCTGGCCCATCACCGTCGCCACCACCATCTTGAAGCCCGGCGGCTACAACCGCCTGCACCAGATGGTCGAAAAGGTCGAGGATATGCCCTACCGCACATTTTCCGGCAACGACCCTGCCGCGATCTCCGACCTTGCCGCCTCCGCGCTGCACGACTTCCACCACCTCAAGGCAATCAAGCCGCTCCCCTCGCGCAAAAAAGATGAACAGGTGCCGCTGCTCGACTGCTTTACCGCGCCCTGTAAGGGCGGCTGCCCCATCGAGCAGGACATTCCCGAATATCTTGAGCTCTGCCGCAAGGGGCTCTACGGCCCGGCGCTCCGCCTCATCACCGAGAAAAACGCCCTGCCGTTTATCACCGGCACCATCTGCGCGCACCGCTGCCAGGGCAAGTGCTCGCGCAACTTCTATGAGGAATCCGTCCACATCCGCGAGACGAAGCTGCTCGCCGCGGAAAAGGGCTACAACACCTTGATGGCCTCCCTCCGTATGCCTGAGCCGGTCGAGGATAAAAAGGTTGCCATCGTCGGCGGCGGCCCGACCGGTATCGCCGCGGCGTACTTCCTCGGCCGCGAGGGTGTTCCTACCACGATCTTTGAGCGCGAGCGCAAGCTCGGCGGCGTGCCGCGTTATGTCATCCCCGCCTTCCGCATCAGTGACGACGCCATCGACAAGGATATCGCGCTCATGGAGCGCTATGGCGTGGAGGTCAAGCTCGGCAAGCCTGCTCCGTCCGTCGAACAGCTCAAGAAGATGGGCTACACGCACATCCTGATGGCCACCGGCGCGTGGAAGCCCGGCAAACTCGACATTGAGGGCAATGTGCAGGGCGTGATCGAATGGATGAAGAAGATGAAAAAGCAGGTCAAGCCCTGCCTGCACGGCAACATCGTTGTCGTCGGCGCGGGCAACACCGCGATGGACGCCGCGCGCGTTGCAAAGCGCATGGGTGCGCATGCGACCATCCTCTATCGCCGCACGAAGAAGTTCATGCCCGCCGACGAGCATGAGTTACAGCTCGCCATCGACGAGGGCGTCGAATTCGTCGAGCTGGCCGCGCCCGTCAAACAGAGCCGCGGCAAACTCCTGTGCGATAAGATGATCCTCGGTGAGCCGGACGAGAGCGGCCGCCGCAGCCCCGTCAAATCCGGCGAACAGTTCACCATTCCCTGCGACATGGTCATCTCCGCCGTGGGCGAGCAGGTCGACGCTGAGCTGATGGCCGCAAACGGCATTGAGATGGAGCGCAAGGGTCCCGCGTTCGAGACGAACATCCCCGGCGTGTACTGCGCGGGCGACGCGCACCGCGGCCCCGCCACCGTGGTCGAGGGCATTGCCGACGCCGCGCGCTTTGCCGAGATCGTCGTCGGCCACCCGCACGTTTACGACATCCCCGCCGAGGCCGATGTGACCGAGTTCGACGCGCAGAGCAAGAAGGGTATCCTCTCCATGGCAAGCAAATGCAGCTGCGACGGCGAGCGCTGCCTGCAATGCTCCACCGTGTGTGAAAACTGCGTCGATTCCTGCCCGAACCGCGCGAATGTCGTCATCAAGATGGCCGACGGCTCGCACGAGATCGTCCACGTCGACAAGATGTGCAACGAATGCGGCAACTGCACGCAGTTCTGCCCCTATGCCAGCGAGCCCTGCCACGACAAGTTCACGCTCTTCCAGACGAAAGAAGACATGGACGAGAGCGAAAACTACGGCGTGCTCTTCGAAGAGGACGACAAGATCCGCCTGCGCTACGAGGACGGTGTAAAGGAATATGACTTGGCCTCCTGCGACAACGATCTTCCCGTTGAGCTGGAGGCACTCATCCTCACCGTGCGCGATAAGTACAGCTATCTCTACCTGTAAGCAAAACGAAAAACGAGGGAGCCGGTGCATCGCACCGGCTCCCTCTTCCCTATTGTAAACAAAAAAAGAGCGCTGCTTGAAGCAGCGCTCTTTTCGTTGTTCTGTGCTTTGCCTTACTTCTCGATCAGGGTGAGCTGATAGAGGATCTTGGCGATCTGCGCGCGGGTCAGGGACGCGGCAGGCTCGAAGGTGGTCTCGGTCATACCGCTGATGACCTTCGCGTCAACGAGCGCCATGACATAACCGTCGGTGCAGTCAGTGAACTTGCTCTCGGTCTTGGACTCGGCAAGCTTGTTGAGCTTGGCAGCGACCTGGCAGAACTCGAGACGGGAGATGGCCTTCGTGCCGTCGAGATCGGCGGCAACAAGACCCAGCTCCGCAGCCTTGGCGATGGCGTTCTTGCTCCAGTCGGCGCCAGTAGCGTCCGCAGCCTTGAGATCGCCGTGGCTGACAAGCAGGAGCTTGAGCGCGGCAGCCCAGGTCAGGGTGTCGTTGGGCGCATAGGTGGTGGCGGAGGTGCCGTTGATGATGCCGTCATTGTAGAGGTCGATGACATACTTGCCGAACCAGGAGGAAACCTTGACATCCTTGAACGGGTTCAGCAGGATACGGCCCTGAGGCGCGGCATACTGCGTGCCGATGACGCCCTTGAGTTCCTTGGTGACGTACTCCATCACAGCCTCGTCCAGAGGGATACCGGTGTCGAACTTCGCGGTAGCGGCCTTGAAAGCATAATAGGTATCGCCGCCGGCAGCGCTGAAGTCATTGGTAACGACCGCATAGGTATCGTCCGCCTTGAACTCCTTGCCGTTGATGCTGTTGATCGTCACGCGGTTGATGCTCTTGGGGCCATAGTAGGTGGAAGCAGGATAGGTCTCAGCATTGGCGTCATAGGCAACAGCCGTAGAAATGGTGTAGTTGATGCCGGCAACCTGCGGGAAGCCGCCGACGGGCAGGCTGTAGGTGGAAGCCTCGAGCACTTCGAGCAGCTCTTCGCCAGTAATGTAGATCGTAACGACCGTGTTGCCGAACGGCAGAACGGTGTTGATGTCCTTCTTGGTGACGTCGCCCGGCTCGATGGCAGCGCGAATGCCGCCGCCGTTGGTGATGGCAACCACATGGTCAGCATCGACCGTCAGACCTTCCTTGTTCTGCATGACCTTCCAGATCATTGCATCGGTAATGAGATCGCCGTTGTTGGTCTCGCTGTCGCGGTTGCCGTTGGGGGCCTTCGCGCCGTTGAGCGTGACCTCGCTCTTGGCGAACACAACATCGTATTCCGCGTCGACACGGTCAACGATCGTCTTTGCCGCGGCGGCAACGGTCGCGTCCTTGGCAGTATCTTCCTTGATCTCGAAGAGGGAGTTGCTCTCGATCTTCTTGGTGGCGTTGTCGATGACGATCACGCCGATGTTGGCAAACGCGGTACCGGTGGACTGAATGGGCTCGCCCTTCTCGCCCTTGGTCATCACGGTGTGGGAGTGACCGTCGATGATGAAGTCGATACCCTTGACGGCGGCATAGAGATCGGTGGAGCGATAGGGAGCAGACTCAGCGTCGATGCCCAGATGCGCAAGGCAGATGACAACGTCGGCATCCTTGAGCGCCGCGACCTGATCGGCGGCAGCCTTGGTGAAGGCGTCACCGGTCGCAAAGGTCAGACCCTTGATGAGCGCAGGGTTGGCCTTGGTCTGGGTCTCGGGGGTCTCCATGCCGAAGAAGCCGACCTTCACACCGGACTTGGTGGTGTAGGTGTAGCTGGCATCGAAGATGGGGGTGCCATCCTCATTGAAGACGTCCGCGCAGACGACCTTGAACTTGGCCTTGCTCATGTTTTCCTTGAGCTGGGCATAGCCGTAGTCGAACTCGTGGTTGCCGAGGGTGACGACATCGTAGCCGGCGGCATTCATCATCGTGACCGCATCAGCGCCCTTGGTGACACTGACATAGGTCTTGCCCTGGCTGTAGTCGCCGGCATCGACGAGAATGACCTCGGCGCCCTTGGCCTCATAGTCGGCCTTGAGCTGGGCGATGTAGGCATAGCCATTGACCGCACCATGCACATCATTGGTGTGCAGAATGACAGTCTTGCCCGCCATCGTGGCTTCTTCGGTCATGACTTCGGGCTCTCTTGTAGTTGCCGTGTCCTCGAGCGCAAAGCCGGTCACAGTCAGGCTGAGAACCATTGCCATTGCGAGCAGGACAGATAGGAACTTACGCATAGTGTTTTCCTCCTCTTTTTTTCACTCCACACTTCTCTGCCCGCCGCCGTGACGCACAGCTTCTTCACATCTCATCTCTCACCGTCGTCAGCACGCAAAAATATCCGGTTTTGCACAGTTCAGAGCGGAATGTAGTATGGTTTTATTATACCGTGTACGCGCGTCTTTCTCAATACGTTATTCTTCTGAAATTCTGACAAAAATCTTGTTTGCATCACACATTTTTTCTTCTTTCTATGGAAATGAAGGCGAGAATATGCTATGCTGACTTTATCTTGGAACAGTATTTTTCCATAAGGAGGTCTCTTCCGTGAAAACAGTGCTTCGAGGCGGTTTTGTTGTCAGCGGCCGCGGCTGCCGCCGTGCCGATGTGCTCATCGACGGTGAAAAAATTGAAAAGGTCGGCCATATCCCGCCCGATCTCGCCGCGCAGAGCGAGATCGTCGATGTGACGGGCTGCACGCTCTTTCCCGGCTTTATCGACGCGCACACGCACTTTGACCTTGACGTGTGCAACACCACAACGGCCGATGATTTTGAAAGCGGCAGCAAAAGCGCCATTCGCGGCGGCACGACGACGGTCATCGACTTCGCCTGCCCCAATAAAGGAGAATCCCTTGCCTATGGGCTTGATCTCTGGCATAAAAAGGCGGACGGCAAGTGCTACTGCGACTATGGCTTCCACATGACCATCGATGACTGGAACGAGAGCATCGAGTCTGAGCTTGACGCGATGTTCGACGCCGGCATCACCTCTTTTAAGATGTACCTCACCTATCCCGCCATGATGATCGGCGACGGCGCAGTATATCGCGCGCTCAAGGCGCTGAAGGTACGCGGCGGCATCGCGGGCGTTCACTGCGAGAACGCAGGCGTGATCGACGAGCGTATTGCCGAGCTCAAGGCGAGCGGTCTTGGCGCGGATGTGGTGTCGCACCCCGTCTCGCGCCCCGATTATTTAGAGGCCGAAGCCGTCTCCCGCCTTCTGCGTATCGCGCAGGCGGCGGACGCGCCTGTGATCATCGTCCACACGACGAACCGAGCGTCGCTCGCAGAGATCGCCGCGGCGCGCCGCCGCGGGCAGACCGTGTATGTCGAGACCTGCCCGCAGTACTTGGCGCTTGACGACGGCGTTTACTACGATCCCGACTTTTCCTCCGCCGCGCGCTACGTCTGCGCGCCGCCCATCCGCTCACAGGAGGACAGCGAGGCGCTTTGGAAGGCGCTGCGCCGCGGCGAGGTGCAGACCATTTCGACCGACCACTGCTCCTTTACGCTTGAGCAGAAGGACATGGGGCGCGAGGACTTTACGAAGATCCCCGGCGGTCTCCCCGGCGTTGAAACGCGCGGCGAGGTCGTATACACCATTGCAGCAAGCGAAAACAAGCTCTCCCTTGCCGGAGTCTGCCGCGCACTGAGCGAAAATCCCGCAAAGCTCTACGGTCTCTTCCCCCGCAAGGGCGTGATCGCCGCGGGCAGCGATGCCGACATTGTTGTCTACGATCCCGGTGCGAGCCACGTGCTCCGCGGCGCGGAGCTTCTCTCCAAGGCGGGCTACACGCCGTTTGAAGGCTTCCGCACGAACGGCGGCATTGCAAAGGTCTATCTGCGCGGCAGTTTGCAGGTGGACGGCGGTAAGGTCATCGGCGGAAAAATGGGCGAATATTTAAAGCGCGGCAAATGCGCACTGTGAGGTAAACCAATGGATCTGAGAGAGATATTATTTGCGCAGTTCCCTGCGTTTTTTCTGCTGAGCCTGCTGTTTCTGGCCGCGCATCTGCGCGTGCGCAAGCACAGCGCAGTCAAGTCGGTGCTGTGGGTGCTGCTCTTCGGCGCGGCGCTCGCGGTCTCGATCCTTTTCTGCTTCCTTGGCATGCAGGCAAAGTACTGGACGGTCAAGACGCTCTTCAAGCTCAAGTTCTGGAGCTGGCTCGGCCTTGCGATCGTTGTGGTGCTGCTCGTGCTGCGCATTGTCTTTAAGCTGCAAAACAAGCACACCCGGCATGTGATGGAAAAGGAACGCGCCAAGGCGGAAAAGGAGCGCGAGCAGGCTGTCGCGCAGGCGCGCGAAGAGGGCCGCGTCGAAGCCATGGCCTCTCAGCAGGCGCAGAAGGCCGAGGCTGCGGCGGAAGTATCCGCACCCGATGCCGCGTCTGACGATGCGCAGAATGAGATGGTCGGTAACGCTGCGGAAAAGGAGGGCTAAGCATGCCAGCAGAGCATTCCACGCGCAGGCGCGTGATCTATTTCGACATTCTCCGCATCGTGGCGATCTTCTTTGTTGTTTTCGTGCATCTTGCCGCGCAGCACTGGGCAGATGTTGACGTCAGTTCACGGGCGTGGTTTGCCTTCAATCTCTACTGCACCACAGGAAAATGGTCGGTCCCCATCTTTGTGATGATCAGCGGCGCGCTGTTTCTCGGGCGCGATGTCAGCATCTCCGCCATTCTCAAAAAGAACGTCGCGCGCATCGCTACAGTCTTTCTCTTCTGGTCGGGCTGCTATGCGCTCGTCTATCTTGTCTTTCGTCACGCGCCTCTCGCGGTCGTGCTTTCCCAGTTCATCACGGGGCATTATCATCTGTGGTTTCTCTACATGATCGTAGGGCTGTATCTGCTGATCCCGCTGCTGCGGCCGATCGTGCAAAATGAAACGCTTACGCGCTACTTTCTGCTGCTCGCGTTTATCTTCACCTTTCTTCTGCCCCAGCTTGCCCTGTTTCTCTCCTTTGTTTCGTATCAGGCAAGCGCGGTCATTCACACCGTCATCATGTACTCCTACTGCTTTTTCCCACTCGGCTTCACCGCTTATTTCATCGGCGGATACTATCTCAGCCGGAGGGACTTTAGCCGCAGAGAAGAGATCACTCTCTATTGCATCGGCGTTGCCGGTCTTTTGGTATCCGTGTTCGCCCCCGTCGCTCTTTCAAGGGCACAGGGCGCGCCGAGCGATATCTTCTACACCTACAATTCGCTCAATGTTCTCTGCACAAGCGTACCGATCTTCGTCTTTGCCAAGCAGCATCTGAATTTCCCTCGCATGGGTGAAAAAGCCTACACGTTCCTCCGCAAGATGTCGAAATACAGCTTCGGTGTCTATCTCGTCCACCCCATGGTCATTGAGCTGCTGCAGCATTTCGGCATCGACACTTTCTCCTGCAACGCCTTTTTCTCCGTGCCGCTGCTCGCAGTCTTTGTGTTCGCGATCTCCACGGCGATCTCGGCACTGCTCAACGCCATTCCCGTCATCAAGGATCATTTTGTATAATCAAAAACGCCCCGCGAATCAGGCGATTCGCGGGGCGCTTTTTCTCTTTTACACGTCGGTTTTGATGCCGCGCTTGTCGAATTCCTCGACCAGCAGTGTGAGGTCGTTCGGCAGGCTCATCGGCTCGCCGCAAAATTTGATGGCATTCGCCACGTCCTTGAGTCCGTTGCCCGTGACGACCGACACGACCGTGTCGTTCTCGCCGAGAACGCCCTGCTCGCAGAGCTTTTTCACGCCCGCCGCGCCGGTAACGCCCGCAGGCTCGCCGAAGACGCCGCAAGTCATGCCCAGCAGCTTCTGCGCCGCCATGATCTCCTCGTCCGTCACGTTCACCACGATGCCGTTCGACTCGCGGATCGCCATGAGCGCCTTGTCCGCGTTGCGCGGCACACCGACGGCGATGGAGTCCGCCAGCGTGTTTTCCTCCATCGGTTCCCAGGGCTTATCCTCCGCGATGGCGCGGTTGATGGGGTGGCAGCCCTCGGCCTGCGCGGAAATGAGGCGCGGGAGCTTGTCGATAAAGCCGATGGCGTACAGGTCCTTGAGGCCCTTCCACACGCCTGCGATGGTGCAGCCGTCACCGACGGAAATGGCGAGATAGTCCGGCATTTTCCACTCAAGCTGCTCGGCGATCTCGAGCGAAACGGTCTTTTTGCCTTCGGAGAGATAGGGGTTGATGGCGGCGTTGCGGTTGTACCAGCCCCACTTGTCGATGGCCTTTTTTGAAAGCTCGAAGGTCTCTTCGTAGTTACCCTTGACGGAAATGACGTTCGCGCCGAAGGTCATCAGCTGCGCGACCTTGCCCTTGGGCGCGCGCTCGGGAACAAAGATGAAGGTCTTGAGGCCGGCAGCAGCGGCGTTGCCCGCAAGGGACGAAGCCGCGTTGCCGGTCGACGAGCAGGCGATGATCTTCGCGCCCGCCTCCCCCGCCTTGGCGACCGCCATGGCGGAGGCGCGGTCTTTTAAGGATGCGGTCGGATTCTGGCCGTCGTCCTTGACCCAGAGCTTTTTAAGCCCAAGTATCTTGGCAAGGCGCGGCTCTTCATAGAGCGGGCTCCAGCCCACGCGCAGCGGCGTATCCGGCGTTGTTTCCTCCACGGGCAGCAGCTCGCGGTAGCGCCACATGGTATGCGGGCGGGACTTGAGCGTTTCCTTGGTCAGATTTTTCTTAATGTAGTCGTAATCGTAGATGATGTCGAGAATGCCGCCGCATTCGCAAGTTGTAAGATTCGGCGTCGCCTCGTATTCCCTGCCGCACTTGACGCAGCGCGCGCATTTGACATTTTTGAGCATAATGATCCTCCTTTGCCTGTCAAAAAGGGGCAGGTCGCCCTGCCCCTTTTCATTTTTTGAGATCTTAGAGCGCCTTCAAAAGGCCCGTTGCTTCGTTGAACTCGTTGATGAGCTCGTCGAGCTCCTTCGCCTGCGCGTGGACGGCGTCCCACGTTCCCTTGGTGTCGTACCAGAGGGCGTTGAGGTCCTTGACGTCGCGTGCCTGCTGCTCGACCCAAGTGTAGTACTTGAGGTTGTGGATGCGCTTGCGGTCGTTGTAGGTCAGTTCGAGCATGCTGTCGGTCTTGAGGCCGAGCATGTGAAGGTTGTGGTCGAGGCGGGCCTCCTCGGCGTTGTACGCGCCGTGCATCTCGTTGAGCTCCTCGATGCGGGACTGGTACATCACGGCAGAGTCGGTCAGCACGGTGCAGACGACGTCGTCCTCGCCCAGCTCATAGTACTTGGCCATCTTGATGCAGCAGAGGACATTTGCAATGCCGGAGATACCGAGCCACGTGAGCTTTTCGATAAGCTCGTCGGAGAGCTTCAGCTCTTCCTTGAGATACTTCTGCCCCTCGGCCGTATTGAAGAGGCGCAGCAGGCGCTGGGAATCCTCGTCGTCGATGGCAATGGCCATGTCGGTGTTCTTCACGTTGTGGATCCAGGGGATGTGCTTGTCGCCGATGCCCTCGATGCGGTGGCCGCCGAAACCGTTGTTGAGAATGGTCGGGCACTGAAGCGCTTCGCCCACGCCGAGCTTCATGCCGGGATAGCGTTCCTTCAAAAGGTCGCCTGCCGACATCGTACCGGCGGAACCGGAGGTGAAGCACGCGCCGGCGAGCTTCTGCCCGGGCTTCTTGACCGCCTCAAAGAGGTCGGCAAGAGCATAGCCGGTGACATTGTAGTGCCACAGCGGGTTGCCCATCTCTTCAAACTGGTTGAAGATCATCATGCTCGGGTCCTGCTTGAGCTCCCAGGTCTTGTCGAAGATCTCCTTGACGTTGGACTTTCGCAGCCCGGCGTTGCGATGACCTGACCGGCGATCTTGCTGAGCCACTCAAAGCGCTCCTTGCTCATCTCCGCGGGGAGAATGGCGACGGAGTCGACCGGCAAGGAGCTTCGAGTTGAACGCGCCGCCGCGGCAGTAGTT
>DPGF01000042.1:0-4092 GCA_003522105.1 Oscillibacter sp. | reverse complement strand
TTGCCGGTGGAGGGCCAGACAGCCTTGTGCTTGTCGACGTCGAACTGGCCGGTGACAAGTCTCGGAGCGAGGCAGCCGAACGAAGCGCCGACCTTGTGGCAGCCCGTGGGGAACCACTTGCCCGCCATGGCGAGGATGCGGCAAGGAACGCCGGAGAGCTCGGACGGGATCTCGACAAAGTTCGGCACCTCCTGGAAGAGACCGCCGGACTCCTTGGCCTCGTTCTTCCACGTGATGCGGAAGAGGTTCAGCGGGTTGACGTCCCAAAGGCCGACAGTCTTGAGCTTTTTCTGAATTTTCTCAGGGATGGTCTCAGGATGCTGCATCTGCGCGATGGTCGGGATAATGACGTTGTTTTCCTTGGCCTTCTCAATGTTGTGCTGCAGGCCGGTCTTGTTGATGGTCAAATCGATCTTGCCCATGGTTCACTTCTCCTCCTGTTGTTTGTCAATATAAGAATATAGCGTATATTTGGATATGCCGAAGTATTTTGCGATCTTGTCGCCGGACTTTGTGACGAGGAATGCTCCGTTCTGGCTCAAAAAGCCGATGGCACGCATCTTATCTTCCTTGTTCATCAGCGCGACGGGTTTACCGACAAGCGCGACCGACTGGGCGATGAGCTCATCCAAAAGGTCGTTGACGTTCACGATCTTTTCCGGCTCGCCCTGCGTCTTATCCTTTGTGTCGATCAACTCGTGCACCGCATCCTCGACCATCAGGAGCGAGGAAATGTCGTAGTTGATGCCGAGGATTGCAACCACCTTGCCGCTCCTGCCGCGGATATACATGGTAGAGGACTTGAGGATCTTCCCGTCCGGCGTTTTGGTGAGATAGCTCAAGTGGTCGCTCGGCTGCGCATCAGCCTGACGCACCTGCTCGAGCACAACATGCGACGCGCCGTCGCCCACCTTTCTGCCCGTCACATGGCCGTTTTCGATGGCGACGATGGAATGCTCCGGATGCTTGGCGCCCACGTCGTGGATCACCACCTCACAGTGGCTGCCAAACGTCGCCGCAATCCCCTTTGCGACCTGTTCGAGTGTTTTCAGCGTTGCGGCTTCTATGGTCTATCCCTCCTCTGCCTGCCGGCGGCAATTTGCTGTGCATCTTGCACATCTTTCCAGCACCGTCAGCGTGATCTTTCATTCCTATGATACCATAAATCAACTGAATTGCAATCATTTTCTTAAAATAATTTTGAAACACAAATTTTTTGTTTGACAACCATGGTTCTTATGCTATGATAAGGATAGTGTAACAGAAAATTGACCTCGACTGACAGAAAATACTATTACATTTAACGGAGGTTTCCCATGGATTTTGAAGCCATCAAAAAAGCCGCACAGGCCTACAGCCCCGATATGACCCGTTTTCTGCGCGATATGATCGCCATTCCCAGCGAGAGCTGCGAGGAAAAGGGCGTTGTCATGCGCATCAAGGAAGAGATGGAAAAACTCGGCTACGACAAGGTTGAGATCGACGCGCTCGGCAATGTCATCGGCTGGATGGGCACGGGCGACAAAATTATCGCCATCGACTCCCACATCGACACCGTCGGCATCGGCAACCGCGAGAACTGGACGCACGACCCGTATGCGGGCTACGAAGATGACAAGATCATCTACGGCCGCGGCGGCAGCGACCAGGAGGGCGGCATGGCAGCTGCTGCTTACGGCGCAAAGATCATGAAGGATCTTGATCTCATTCCCGAGGGCTACAAGATCATGGTTGTCGGCTCCGTGCAGGAGGAGGACTGCGACGGTATGTGCTGGCAGTCCATCGTCAACGAATACTTCAAAGGTCCCGAGGACGCAAGAAGCAAGATCGAATTCGTCATTTCGACCGAGCCGACCGACGGCGGCATCTACCGCGGGCATCGCGGCCGCATGGAGATCCGCGTCGACATGCACGGCGTTTCCTGCCACGGTTCCGCACCCGAGCGCGGCGACAATGCCATTCATAAGATGGCTGAGGTTATCCTGAATGTGCGCGATTTGAACGAAAATGACGCCGGGGACGATAAAAAAATTAAAGGTCTTGCCAAGATGCTCGATCCGAAGTATAATCCTGAACATTGGGAGGATGCGCGTTTCCTCGGCCGCGGCACTTGCACCACGAGCCAGATCTTCTACACCTCCCCCTCCCGCTGCGCTGTGGCGGACTCCTGCGCCATTTCCATCGACCGCCGCATGACCGCGGGCGAAACGTATCAGTCCTGCCTCAAGGAGATCGAAGATCTCCCTGCGTGCAAAAAGTACGCAAAGGACGTCAAGGTCAGTATGTACATGTATGACCGTCCGGCGTGGACGGGTCACGTTTACGAAACGGAATGCTTCTTCCCCACCTGGATCAACAAGGAGAGCGCCCCCCACGTGCAGGCGCTTGTCGACGCACACCACGCCCTCTGGGGCAAAGAACGCATCGGCGCGGACGAAAAGGCCATGTCCACGCGCGCCGGCCGTCCGCTGACGGATAAGTGGACATTCTCGACGAACGGCGTTTCCATTCAGGGCCGCTACGGGATCCCCTGCGTCGGCTTCGGCCCGGGCGCGGAATCGCAGGCGCACGCGCCCAACGAGATCACGTGGAAGCAGGATCTCGTCACCTGTGCGGCGCTCTACGCCGCCGTTCCCGGCCTCTACAAGCCCGGCGACAAAAAAGAATCCGCCACGAGCTTCCGTCAGGAGCTGACGGGCAACGACATTAAATAAATGCGGGTGCTTGAACCCATACTATGTGATAAAGGAGAAAATCACCTATGAGCAAGACTGTTGAACTGGCGCGCCATCTCGAGACGCTGCACATCAATAATATGTACAAGACCGACTTCTACTGGACGTGGGACAAGACCGACGAGGAGATCGACGCAGTCTTCACCGTGGCCGACGCGCTGCGCGACCTGCGTGAGCGCAACAAGAACACGAAGATCTTCAATTCCGGCCTTGGCATTTCCATCTTCCGCGACAACTCCACGCGCACGCGCTTCTCGTTCGCCTCCGCGTGCAACCTGCTGGGTCTTGAGGAGCAGGTACTTGATGAAAAGAAATCCCAGATTGCACACGGCGAGACCGTGCGCGAAACGGCAAACATGGTCTCCTTCATGGCCGACGTCATCGGCATTCGCGACGATATGTTCATCGGCGAGGGTCACAAGTATCAGAAGACCTTTATGGACGCGCTCGAAGAGGGCTACCGCGACGGCATTCTCGAGCAGCGCCCGACGCTTGTGAACCTCCAGTGCGACGTCGATCACCCGACGCAGTGTATGGCGGATATGCTTCACATCATCCACCACTTCGGCGGTGTGGAGAATCTCAAGGGCAAGAAGGTCGCCATGACCTGGGCCTATTCCCCGAGCTACGGCAAGCCTCTCTCCGTCCCACAGGGCGTTATCGGCCTCTTCACCCGCTTCGGCATGGACGTTACCCTTGCTCACCCCGAAGGCTACGAGGTCATGCCCGAGGTCGAGGAGATTGCAAAAAAGAATGCGGCAGCCACCGGCGGCAGCTTCAAGAAGTGCAACGACATGAAGGAAGCCTTCCGTGACGCAGACATCGTCTATCCCAAGTCCTGGGCGCCGTTCAAGGCCATGGAGGAGCGCACGAAGCTCTATCAGGCCGGCGACAAGGACGGCATCGACGAGCTGGAGAAAAAGCTGCTCGCGCAGAACGCCGAGCACAAGGATTGGGCCTGCACCGAGGAGATGATGAAGCTCACAAAGGACGGCAAGGCACTCTATCTCCACTGCCTGCCCGCCGACATTACCGGCCTTTCCTGCCCCGAGGGCGAGGTCGACAACAGCGTGTTCGACCGCTATATCGTCCCCCTGTACAAGCAGGCTTCCTACAAGCCCTATATCATCGCTGCAATGATGTTCCTCGCACAGGTCAAGGATCCCGTCCGCGCCCTGATGGAGATGGACAAGAGCGGCGAAGAGCGCAAGATGTTCTAAAGCGCACCGATCATGTAAAAAGGCGGCACAGCCGCTTTTGAGAGAAGAGAGTTTTTAAAAAATCAAGGAGAGATAGTCATCATGAGCAAGAGAATCGTCATCGCCCTGGGCGGCAACGCGCTGGGCAACACCCCCTA
>DPGF01000087.1 GCA_003522105.1 Oscillibacter sp. | reverse complement strand
CTGCTGATCGACGCCGATGCACAGGGCAATCTCACGCAGATGTTGGGCTGGCCGCAGCCTGACGAATTATCCCCCACACTCTCCACGCTGATGGAGAAGATCATCGCAGAGCAGCCCATCGCCCCCGGTGAGGGCATTCTGCACCACCAATCCGGCGTCCACCTTGTCCCCGCCAATATCGAGCTGTCGGCGTTGGAGGTCACGCTGGTCAACACAATGAGCCGTGAAACGGTGTTGCGGCAATATCTGTCCACCGTGGCAGACTGCTACGATTACGCGCTCATCGACTGTATGCCGTCCCTCGGTATGCTGACCATCAACGCCCTGACTGCGGCGGACAGCGTGATCATCCCCGTGCAGGCGCAATATCTCCCCGCAAAGGGACTGGAGCAGCTTTTGCGAACCATCACCCGCGTGAAACGGCAGCTCAACCCGAAGCTGGAGGTGGACGGCATTGTGCTGACCATGGTGGACAGCCGTACCACACTGGCGCGGGAGATCAACGCGCTTGTCCGCAAGACCTATGGCGGTCATGTGTTCGCAAGTGAGATCCCCCGTTCCATCAAGGCGGCAGAGATCAGCGTGGAAAACAAAAGCATTTACGACCATGACCGCAGCGGCAAGGCGGCAGTGGCGTATGAAAATCTGACGAGGGAGGTGTTGAGCCTTGGTAAGCAAATTAAGCGGCATCGAACTGACCCGGTACGATGACCTGTTCAAAACGGACGCGGAGCGAGAAGCTGACCGGCAGGAGCGGATTCAGATCGTTCCCGCAGCAGAGGTTTTCCCATACTCCCGCCAGCCATACACCATTGACCGCCCCACGCCTGATCTCGTGCGCCTCATGGACAGCATTGAGCACATCGGCATCGCTGAGCCGCTGATCGTCCGTCCCCGCGACACTGGCGGATACGAGATCATTTCCGGCCACCGGCGAGATTACTGCGCGAAGGCCGTGGGGCTGGACACCCGCCCCGTCATCGTCCGCAATTACAGCGACGAGGAAGCGGACATCCTTGTGGTGGACTACAACATCAACCGCGAGGACTTGCTGCCCAGCGAGAAAGCCAAAGCCTACAAGCTGAAGCTGGACGCCATGAAACGGCAGGGACAGCGAACAGATTTAACATCGGACCAAGTTGGTCCGATGTTAACGGGAGTGCGTACAAACCAAGTCTTAGCTGAGCAGGTTTCAGACAGCAAAACACAAGTGCAGCGGTACATCCGCTTGAATAAACTCATTCCGCCGCTGTTGGAAGCCGTGGACAGCGGCACCGTCAAATTCGTCCCCGCGGCAGATTTTCTCTCCCACCTGTCCGAAAAAGAACAGACCTACCTCCTGCTGGTCATGGAGCGCGACGAGGTATCCCCGTCGCTTGGACAGGCCCAACGGCTCAAGCAGCTCAGCGGCGAGGGAAAATTGGAGAATAACATCATCGACCTCATCATGCGGGAAGAAAAGCCGTTGGAGCGCAAGGTCACGATCCGCAACGACCGCCTGCAAAAATACTTTCCCGCCAGCTACACCCCAAAGCAGATGGAGGATGTCATCATCAAGCTGCTGGAGGGCTGGCACCGCAAGCGGCAGCAGGAGCAGGCGCGATGAGGAACGAACCGATGCGCAGGAACGAGCTACCGGAAACCTGTTTTTCCATTCTGCCGTCCAGCGGGCAGCTTATTATCATCCGGTGCGGTGAGCGCGGCTATTATCCCTCCGAGTGGGACACCGAGAAACGCGAAGAAAACCGTGAGATCGCCAGCAGCCACAATGCGCGGCGCGGCATTACGGATATTCAGGAAGCGGCAATGCTGGCAGGCTCCATGTTCGGCTGGAATACACCAGGCGCGAACCCGCAATGGTATTTGGATAATGCAAGATATGTGAATTCCAACATCGTCCAAGGCCATATCAAAGACCCAATCATGAGCGTGTACTATCCCGTCAGCAGTTTCCTGTTGCGCTATGAGATCATGGGCAAGCAGCACTTTTACCTGCCTATGGACAAACTGCCGCAAGAGCTGATGAGCCAAAGGTCGCAGTTCATCATGCTGCCGGATATGCTATGTGGAGTACCGGCCATGCCGGTGACAGCGACCTTTGCACAAAACGGGAGCTGCACCATCCAGTTAGAACACGGCAGCTATGTAGTGGGCGAAGCAGTCAATCAGGAATACCACATCACCGCCCGCATCCGCGTCGGCAGTGCCGAGTTTGTCATGGGCGAATGTGAAAAAGCCCCTGCCCCCTTTGTCACATGGCAGCGCAACTGCAAAAACGACGGGGACGGCCCACCCAATTTCTTTTGGGGGCATTACCGCTCTGACCGTTCTTCCTGCATCGAGGATTTCTGTGAACGGGCAACTGATGAATATAAAAAGCAACAAAATCGCATGGTGCAGCAGGAACAAAAGCGCACCACGCCGAAAAAAGAAAGAGGTGAATCACGATGAGTGACCGTGAGCCGGTAAACATCATGGGCGTTATCGCCTTTCCAAACCCTGACCATGACAAGCGCATGATCCGCTTCATCGACAGCGAATACCACACGCTCTTTACCATCAAGGACGGGGAAAGCATCGTCATTACCCGCTTTGACGGTGAAAAGATGGTTTTCCCTTGCAAGTACATTGACGATTGCCATGTCTGCATCGGCAACTCCGCCTATCATATTTGCGAGTTTGCAGAAATGCAGGAACGCAATGGCAATATCTATGTTCCCAGAACGCCGAAAATCAGCGCTGAGATCGGCACCTATGAAATCTACCAAATCCCTGCAATCGCTGATGTAGACTACTGTTTCCGGCCTTATGCAGAGGCAAAGGGAAAACTCCAGAACGCTGATTATCAGCGTTCTTACGCCGGTATGTACGCAAAGGAAAATTCGCTGGAGCATCTTTGGACAAAGCACAACAGCGACCACCGCCCCTTTGCCCGTCGGATGCATTCCCTGTCCGTAAGCGATGTGGTGGTACTGACACAGGCCGGAAAGAAAACTGCCTACTACGCAGATACCATCGGTTTCAAGGAGGTCCCGGAGTTTTTGGCACAACAGAGAGTGCAAAAGAAACACAAAGAACGAGGTGAAGCCAGATGAACTATGACGCACAGAAGGTGACCTATCAGGAGGTCACGATTTTTGACCGACCGGCATTGTTTACAGAATGCCGCATTGACCAAGCTACCGTGCCGGAGGGCGTATATCGCTACGAGCTGCGACATGGGGATGAGGATTGGGGAGAGCCGATAGAACTGTCACGGAGTCTCATGGTCAACTTCTATGGCACCGTTCTCACCCGCGAGCCGTTCCAGCTTCCCATTGATGGGTGGATTCCAATGGAGAATGACAGCCTTTCCTTTCAGGATGGCGGATGCCACACCCTTGCGGAATTTCAGCAGAAATATCCCGCCAGTGATAAGGAGGTCATTGACTTTTACAGCGTCAATGAGCCTGCGCTGCACGCTCTCTATTTCTCTCGCAGCGAGGAACAGGACAAGTCTGCGGGCTGTGTGGGACACCTGCGTGGTGATTTTGGCAGCGGCAAGCAGTTTTACACAACATGGTGGCCCCACCAGCAAGATGCACTGAATACGCCGGAGTTTAAGGCCGATATTGACCGCACCGTAAACTGGCTGCGGGAGCAGCCGGACTCCCCGCTGCGGGACTTCGACAGCATGAAACGCTACTGCAACCGGTATGAGCAGATCTGCGCCATCAAGGGTGCGTTGCTTCCCTCTTGCGGATTCATGGTGAAAACAAAGCGGTATGTGTATATGCTCCGCTGTACGCCAGTTAAAGGTGATTACCAGTTTTATATTTATTGCTATCAGCGGAAGCCATTTGAAAAGGCCCAAAAAGAACAGCAAAAGAATGACCGGCTTGCAGTAAAAAAGCGGGCGGAGCCGGAGAGATAGGAGGTGCGAGCCTTGCCAACCAAATTTCAGCTTATCACAGAGCTGTATGACCAGACTGTGCAGAGCGTTACCGGCAGCTATCAAAGCTGGACGGGCTTTCTCCGCGCGGCCTGCTACAATTACAAATGCCCCTTCGATGATCAAATTCTGATCTACGCCCAGCGCCCGGACGCCACGGCGGTCCTTGAGATGGAGCGATGGAACCGTCAGTTTGGCCGCTGGGTCAACCGTGGAGCCAAGAGCATTGCCGTATTTGGTGATGACGGGCAAAACTGCCTGAAGCTCTATTTCGATGTGTCGGACACCCACGCCTCCCGCTTTGCCCGTCCGCTGCCTATCTGGACGATGCACCCGGCCTTTGAGCCGGAGGTCATCGAAACGCTGGAGGCCACCTTCGGCAACCTGTCCGAAAAAGAAAATCTTGCGGACGCCGTGCGTTCCGCCTGCCACAACGCCGTGGCGGATAACATCACAGACTACCTGCAAGATCTCCGCGACTGCCGCGAGGACAGCCTGCTGGAGGAACTGGACGGCCTCAATTTAGAGGTGTTCTACCGGGACGCGCTGGAGGTCAGCGTGGCATATATGCTGATGACCCGGCTGGGCCTGCGGGCGGACGATTATTTCACCGCTGACGAATTCGCCCATGTTTACGAATTCAACACACCGCCCACCATCAACGCCCTGGGCATCGCCACCAGCGACATCGCAGAGATGGGCCTGCGGGAGATCAGTCGAACGGTGATACAGGCTCAACGGGATCAATTTTTTGCAAACCGTGAAAGAAGCGGTTATGATGACCACACAGAACAACACGAAACACCCCATGAAAGGAGCGAACAGCATGGAGGTCACTTACAGGATGCAGAACGGCTATCAGGTGCCGAATCTGCTGATGCCGCAGACACCGGAGGTTCATCTGGGCAAGTACGCAGAGCTGCGCCGCCAATATCTGATGAAGCGCCGCAGGGTGCTTTACACCAATCTCAAGACCAGCGGCAAGCTGACGGAGCATCTGGCGGAGATCGAGCAGAGCGCGCAGAAAATGGTGGAACAGACCGTGATGCAGATGGCGAGAGCCGAGGGCGCGACGGAGGAGCTGAAAGCGACCGATCCCCTGCGCTGGACGGGCCTGATGAACAATCTCCGGCACAGCGCGGAGGAACTGGTGCTGAACGATCTGATTTACGCCTGACAACCGAAGAACCCACAGAGGCAGGAAGTGATGAACTTCCTGCCTTTGCTGACCACAGCGGGGATTATGTGCTGCTGGACCGCCTGCGCGCCGACTGTGATTATTTCCTCGGCGCTGGCGGGCGAAGTGAAAAGCACCTGTGGGCAGGCAATGTCCACGCGCAGATCAAGAAAATGCGGGAGCTGTATGACGCCCTCCCGGAGAAACCCGAGTGGCTGACCACAGAAGCCATTGACCGCTACGCTGCGCAGATGGCCGCGCCTTATCAGGTCGCTGCCTACCATCATTTTGAAAACGGCTTTGATGATAAGCTGGACTATCAAACACTGGAAGAAGCGGAGGCTGCGGCGCAGGGCTATGTTGCCGGTACGATGGAGGAAGATGGCTTTGCATACGACGGCGCTGCCGTCTATGATGCCGAAACACACAAGTGCCTCCGCGTCTACGGTGATTACCCGGACGAAAAGGCGCAGGAACAGGCAGCAGCCTTTGCGCTGGAGCATGACACCGCACAGCAGAATACCGCAGAGCTGCCCGCCTTTCTGGATATGCACCTTATTGAAGCGAACCTGCTGGATGACGGCGGGCGCAAGCACAAGCAGCAGGAGATCTTTGAATACTTTCAGGCGCACAAGAGCCTTGCGGAACGGACGGAGTTCTTAAAAAACAGCTACAACGATATATGGGTGGAGGTCCTGACCGACGGTGTTCGGACAGGCTACCACGCCGAGAAAGACGGACTTTTGATGTGGGAGGGCAGCTATCTCTCCCGCACCTCGGAGTCCGTTTTTTCATGGTCGGTCATCACCGAAATGACCGAGGGCCTGATCGAGCGCGGCGAGTACAAAATTAAGCTGGGCCTGCAAAATGCCCCAATCGTCGCAGAGCAGCTTGCCCTATTCGACATGGGCGGCGACGCTCCGGTGTACGAGGCCCCGGCAGACGCGCCCTCCGGCATTCTGGCCCCGGCCCGCACGGTGCCGCAGGAGGTCATTGATCTGGCGCTCTGCACGGGCGGCAATGAACCCAACAGCGCGGAGCGCATCGCCGTATTTTATATGCGGGAGCGGCCAGAGCAGGAAAATGAAGAGTTCCTGCGTCGGGAGTTTGGCAGGGTGAACGGGCGCGGCATCGAATACGAAGGCCGCAAATACGCCGTGTGGTTTCTGGAGGACGGCATTCACCTCGCCCAAGGGGACAGTGTCCGCACCGGGTACAGCAAAACCGTGGTTACATGGGAGCAGGCATCGGTGCGGATTCTGGAGCTGCTGGAGGCGGGGACTTATCTCTCCGCGTCCGAGCTGGCGCAGGCCCCGGACAAGGTGCTACACGAAGCGATGGACGCCCTCCTGATGACCGCCCGTGACTTGAGCGACGCCGGACGCGAACGGGGCCTTTTTCCGCAGACGTTGGCCATCCATGACCAGCACAAGGGCTACCCGGAGCTGGACGAGGATATGGTGGCGTTCGCAAAGACGGATGGTGGCCTACAAATGCTGGCGCAGGAATACCATGACTTCCTTGACGCTTATGCCGCGGCCCCGGACATTATGCGTTTCCGCATCAGCGGCTATAACACGCATCGGATCGGTGTTGTGCTGGACGGTCTGCACCTGCCGGAGCGCCACTTCACCGCACAGCCGAATTTCCTGCGGCAATGCAAAATGTTCATCACGCAGGACGAGATTGACGGCTTTTTCCTCTGCGACCATCTGGATAGCCGACTGGCCGTATATTCTCACTTCTGCTATCCCCACACGCCGGAGGAGCATCAGAAATTCATCAAGGGCAGCTTTGGTGAGTACAGCGGCGGTGGCCGTGCCGGATACCAGCACACGAAAACATCAAAAGGGCTGGAGTATGAGCGCGACTATAATTTCAAGAAATATGATACCGTCCATCTGACCATCCCTAATGTGGTCAAGGAGTATGAGCGCCTGATCGCGCAGAAACGATTCCCTGGTGAGGATGCTATCGCCAAAATCCCGGAGTATGAGCGTGGGCAGTTGGCTCGGACCGTCTATAACGGTTTTTACAATGCGCCTGACGATGTTCCGCGTCCCTATCCCAAGGGTGCGGATTATTACGATGCGCTTCCCATGATCGAGGAGCAGCTGCAAGATAAGGGCGAGACTGCGGAAATGCTGGCGGCGTTGACCTCCCGGCTGGATGGGACGGACGAGAGTGACCGTTTCTATGATTCCGTCCGCCGCGCAAAGGAGCAGCTTTCCGAATATGTGGACGGCACTTTCAGCCTGTTCAACCACCGGCATGATGCTCCTCAGCAGGAACGCAGCTTTGTGGAGCAGGTCGCAGAGGATGCAGCACGGCTTGCTGCAGAGCAGCCGCCCGCCTATGAGCGGTTCAGCGTGATCGAAACGGACGACGGCTACGCCGTCTGGGACGATATTCGGGACGAAATTTATGTTGACAGCGAGGGCGTCCGTGAGACCTTCCCCAGCGAGTGGCAGGCCGAGGATTATTTGGAGCAGGTCAGAAAGGCAGTCAACGAAAAGGAAGCGGCGGAATGGCTCTATGTGGAGCGCGCCAAAGACACCGCCGCAGAGCAGCCGGTCGAGCCTGCCACGCAGCCAGCAATCACCGACGCAGAATTTGCGGCACAAAATCTTGTTCCCGGTGAAACGGTATTTGAGATCGACGGCAGGACCTTCCTTGTGGATCGCGTGGATACCGCGCATGGCGTTGTCAACTTTCAGGACATTACCTTTGTCCAAAAGGTCGGCTTTCCCATCTTCCGCACGGAACCGATCTCCTTTGTTCGGAAAATTGTGGAGCAGGCGGCCCCCGCTGCGCTGGCCCCGCCGCAGCCGCAGACGGACGAGCCGCCTGCGGTACTCACCCCGCCGAAAAAGAAAAAGCCAAACGCGCTTGCCTATCCGCTGGACCCGAACGGCAGCAACTACCGCATCACCGATGACCATATCGGAGAGGGCGCGCCGCTGGAGCGTTTTCAGCGCAATCTGGACGCGATCCGTACCCTGAAAACCGTGGAGGCAGAGAACCGCAGCGCCACAGCAGAGGAACAGGCGGTGCTGGCACAGTATGTGGGCTGGGGCGGACTGGCGGACTTCTTTGACGAAAAAAACCCTCGTTACGCTGAACTGAAAGAACTGCTGACGGATGCCGAATACGCCGCTGCCCGTGAATCCACGCTCACGGCGTTCTACACGCCGCCTGTGGTTATCCGCGGCATCTATGCCGCCTTGGGGCAGATGGGCTTCACGCAGGGCAACATTCTGGAGCCAGCCTGCGGTATCGGCAATTTTCTCGGTATGCTGCCGGAAAGCATGAGCGGCAGCAAGCTCTACGGCGTGGAGCTGGACGATCTCTCCGGACGCATCGCCAGACAGCTTTATCAGAAAAGCAGTATTGCGGTGCAGGGCTATGAGAAGACCGTCTTCTCGGATAACTTTTTCGATGTAGCCATCGGCAATGTGCCGTTCGGCCAGTTTCATGTGCCGGACAAGCGCTATGACCGGCTGAATTTTCCTATCCATGAGTATTTCATCGCCAAGGCGCTGGATCAGGTCAGACCGGGCGGCGTTATCGCCGTTGTGACCTCCAGCTTCACCATGGACAAGCGCACTGCCAGCGCACGAAAATACATCGCGCAGCGAGCAGAGCTGCTGGGGGCCATCCGGCTACCCAACAATGCGTTCAAGGCCGCGGCAGGAACCGAGGTCGTTTCAGACATTCTGTTCCTCCAAAAGCGCGAGCGCATGGTGGACATCGAACCGGAGTGGGTACACCTTGCCACCAACGAGGACGGCATTCAGATGAACAGCTACTTCATCGACCACCCCGACATGGTGCTGGGCGAGATGAAGATGGTGTCCGGGCCGTTCGGCCCCACGCCCACCTGTGAGCCGTACCCGGAGCAGCTGTTGGAAGCACTGCTGGCGGAGGCCGTTCAAAATATCCACGGCGAGATCACCGCTTATGACCGGGAGGAAGAACTGGAGGGTGAGGATCATTCCATCGAGGCCGATCCTGCCGTCCGCAACTTCTCCTATACACTGGTGGACGGTCAGATCTATTACCGCGAAAACAGCCGCATGAATCCGGTGGAAGTATCCAAGACGGCAGAGAGCAGAATCCGCGGCATGATCGAGCTGCGGGACTGTGTGCGGACGCTGCTGGAATACCAGACCGAGGACTATCCCGATGAAGAAATCAAGGCGCAGCAAGCCAAGCTGAATACCCTCTACGATGCCTTCACCCGGAAATATGGACTCATCAATTCCCGCGGCAACGCCATCGCGTTTGACCAGGACAGCTCTTACTTCCTGCTGTGTTCACTGGAAATTCTGGACGAGGACCGGAACCTAAAAAGAAAGGCGGACCTGTTCACCAAGCGCACCATCCGCAGCCACAAGCCCGCTGAAAAGGTAGACACGGCGGTGGAGGCGCTGGCGCTGTCCATCGGGGAAAAGGCTCATGTGGATATGGAATACATGAGCAAACTCACCGGCAAGGACGAAGAAACGCTGTTTTCTGAGTTGACCGGCGTGGTGTTCCTAAACCCCGCTTACACCGGCGAGAACGA
>DPGF01000115.1:2092-2711 GCA_003522105.1 Oscillibacter sp. | reverse complement strand
CTCTGATTGGACTGTCCCGTGCGGTAGATAATGCCCCGGATGCGAATGAGGGGACTTGGCGGCTGATGATCGAGGGCCTGTTCACCACCGTCACCAATGTGAGCTTCAACGAAAAGACCATTCGGGAGCTGATCGATCAGGTACACGAGGAAAAGGCCCGCCTTGTTCCCGGTTGCTCCGGCTGCGGCTCCCGCTGCGGGCGAAACGATGATTATGATATGAACTTGCTCTGGAACGCGCAGGAGGATATTCGCAGCCTCAAATCCCTGATCCTCTTCGGCGTGCGCGGCATGGCGGCTTACGCCCATCACGCTATGATGCTGGGTTATGCCGACGAGGAAGTGAACCGCTTTTTCGCCAAGGCTCTTTTTGCCGTGGGCGAGGACTGGGATATGGACGCGCTGCTGCCCATCGTGATGGAGGTGGGCGAGAAAAACCTCCAGTGCATGGCGCTTCTGGATAAGGCCAACACCGAAAGCTACGGTACGCCCGCGCCTGCCACCGTCCCGCTGACGGTGGAGAAGGGGCCGTTCATCGTCATCACCGGCCACGATCTCCACGATTTGAAACTGCTGCTGGAGCAGACCGAGGGCAAAGGCGTCAACATCTACACCCACGG
>DPGF01000115.1:591-1850 GCA_003522105.1 Oscillibacter sp. | reverse complement strand
CATCCCCGCGCCGGTGCTGTTTACCACCAACTGCCTGATGCCGCCGAAAGCAAGCTACGCCGACCGCGTGTTCACCACGGCGGTGGTATCCTACCCGGAACTGACGCACATCGGCGAGGATAAGGATTTTACCCCTGTCATCAAAAAGGCATTGGAGCTTGGCGGCTACAACGAGGACAAGCCGTTCACCGGCATCAACGGCGGCGGCACGGTCATGACCGGCTTCGGTCATGGCGCGGTGCTTGGCGTGGCGGATCAGGTGATCGAGGCGGTAAAGAGCGGCGCGATCCGGCACTTTTTCCTGGTCGGCGGCTGTGACGGAGCCCGCCCCGGACGGAACTACTATACTGAGTTTGTCAAGCAGACGCCCGCCGATACCGTGGTGCTGACGCTGGCCTGCGGAAAATACCGCTTCAACGACCTTGACCTCGGTACCATTGGCGGCCTGCCTCGACTCATGGACGTGGGCCAGTGCAACGACGCTTATGGAGCTGTCAAAATCGCGCTGGCGTTGGCGGAGGCGTTCGGCTGCGGCGTGAACGATTTGCCGTTGTCCATGGTTCTTTCGTGGTATGAGCAGAAGGCGGTGTGCATTTTGCTGACGCTGCTGTATCTGGGGATCAAGAATATTCGCCTTGGCCCCACGCTGCCGGCGTTCGTTTCGCCCAATGTGCTGAACTACCTTGTAGAAAATTTCGGCATTGCTCCCATCACCACCCCGGAGGAGGATTTGAAACAGCTTCTCAAATAACAGCGCCTCAGGCGGCGGTGTAAGGGAACGTGACTCCCTTGACGGAACGATGTGACGATGCATACAAGGATGGAGATTGCAGTGATTTTTGAAATGAATATTGATTTTTCCTGTCTAAAGCGCTATAATCGGTATATACCGAAAACAGAAGGAGGAAGGCGTCCATGCCAAGACCGCCACGGTGCCGTCGGATTTGTGGCGCACCACAAGTTGACACCTTCTGCCCCAACGGGGGCAAGGATACCGAGCCGATCCTGCTGACGCTGGACGAGTACGAGGTCATTCGGCTGGTTGACTTGAAGCGGCAAACCCACGAGCAGTGTGCCGCACAAATGGACATTTCACGCTCTACCGTGCAGGAGATTTACGAAAGCGCACGGCGCAAGATCGCAGCGTGCCTTGTCCACGGGAAACCGCTGCACATCACCGGGGGAAACTACCGCATCTGCGGAGGACAGGAGGCAGCTCACTGCGGCCGTTGCTGTCGGATGCAGAGAGCCAACATGGA
>DPGF01000115.1:0-205 GCA_003522105.1 Oscillibacter sp. | reverse complement strand
TGCAGCACGGTGTGGACACTTTGATTTGCGGAGGCATCGGCGGCGGTGCGCAGGCAGCTCTGGCCGAAGCGGGCATCAAGCTCTACGGCGGTGTCTGCGGGGACGCTGACGCGGCGGTGAGCGCATTGCTCAGCGGAAATCTGGGCTACGATCCCAATGTTCACTGTGATCACCATGACCACGAGCACGGCGAAGCTGGTCACAC
>DPGF01000046.1:3864-13365 GCA_003522105.1 Oscillibacter sp. | reverse complement strand
CGGTCATAGCTGAACGTATAGCTTCCCGTGGCAAAGCAGGTGTCTTTTCCCTGCAAGTCTTTTCTGTGCCGCTCCGACTTGATCGATATCAGGTCATCGGAGGTTGGATCGACATAGAGCCATCGCAGCGAGTAGTCAGTGTCATCGTCGGTGATATAATGTTTGATCGGAAACACGAGCTGGCCGTCCTGCTCATACGGCTCTTCGACCTCCACGGTGATGCCGTCACCGGCTACGGGCAAAAACGATTCCTGCGCGGTGCTTTTCTCGTACCATTCATTGCTTCTGCAGGCGATCACGCTGGCAATTCGAGCGCTGCCGTCATCATTTGTTCCAGCGATAATGCACATACCGTCCGGCACTTCATCCAGGCAGACATTCACGCTATAAATATCGTCTGCACCGTACGCATCAGAATACCAGCCGTGGCTCCAGCTTTGCAGCCTGCCTTCTTCGTCGCGCGTGTACTGGTCAGTGCTCTTGACGTCCTGACCGCCGTTGCTGCTGTCTGTGCTCTCACGCACAACGGTCACCACCTCGTGCCGCTCGAGCAGCGCGGAGATCTTATTTCTCTCACAGATGTGTTCGTAGGTGATCTGATGCTCCTGCGCCGCATCGTTCTCTGTTTCCGGCGCGCCGCAGCCCGTAAGCAGCAGCGCGGCACTCAACGCGGCGAGCGCCGCCCCTTGCCAACGGTTCATCAATGTCTTTCTCCCCTCTTGCCGCGCGTGCGCGGCGCTTTTCTGTTCCTTTACTTTCTTAGACGAAGAAAACGCAAAAAAGTTTCACGCTTCCGCTTTTCAGGAAAACTTTTCCGCGTTCCCGCTCTTGCTTTTTCCCCTGCCGCGGCATACAATGAGGACAACTTTTTACCCGGGAGGGGCTTTTATGAACTATATCGGCATTGACCTCGGCGGCACGAACATCAAGGGGGCGCTTGTGAGCGCAGAGGGCAACATTTTGCAGGAATGCTCCGTGCCGACCTGCGTCGACCTCGGCCCTGAGGCCGTCGCGTCGCGCATCGGTCAAGTCATCGCGCAGCTCTCTATCGGCGAGGACACCGTCGGCGGCGTGGGCGTCGGCTGCCCCGGCACAGTGGACGACGCGAGCGGCATCGTGCGCTTTGCGGCAAACCTGAATTTTATCAATTTTGACCTCAGAAGCGCGCTGCGCGCGTACACTGCGCTCCCCATTCACCTCGGCAACGACGCAAACGCCGCAGCGCTGGGCGAAGCGCTCTTCGGCTGCGGCAAAGGCGCGGAGAGCACCATTGTCGTCACGCTCGGCACGGGCGTGGGCGGCGGCGTGGTGCTCGGCGGCAAGCTCCTCACGGGCTACACCGGCGCCGCGAGTGAGCTTGGGCACATGGTCATCGCGGAAAACGGCGAGGAATGCACCTGCGGCAGCCGCGGCTGCTTTGAAGCCTACTCCTCCGCAACAGCCCTCATCCGCGACACGAAGCGCGCCATGGCCGCGCACCCCGAGAGTCTTCTGCATACGATCGCCGCGGAGCATGACGGTGTGGACGGCCGCACCGCCTTCCTTGCCAAGGCGCGCGGCGACGAAGCGGGTACGCAGGTCGTGGAGGATTATATCGAGCATCTGACCTGCGGGCTCACAAATCTTGTCAACATTTTCTTCCCCGAAGTGCTGGCCCTCTCGGGCGGCGTTGCCAATCAGGGCGAGGTGCTGCTCGCGCCGCTGCGTGAAAAGGTGCGCGCGTGTTCGTTCGGCGCGCGCTATGCCGCCTCCCACACGCGCATCGAGCTGTGTACGCTCGGCTATCGTGCGGGCGTGATCGGCGCGGCAATGCTCGCGCGCGTCTGACGCAAAATTCTATTGCAAAAGCCCTCCGCAGACAGGTTCTGCGGAGGGCTTTTTTTATCGGTGCGGGACAGATCCCGCCGTGCCTTCGATGAGAAACTGTACCTCGTCCACACCGCTGAGCGAGAGGATCGACCGCTCGATCGCCTCGAGCATCAGCGCCCGCTCGTCTTCTCTCTCCGGCAGCGCGCCGTGCGCCGGAAGGTTGAGATAACAGACGCCGTTTTCAGTGCGTGAAGAGATCACCGAAAAATCCTCCGGGAGGAGCGAAACGAGCGAATCGTCCTCCGGCCCCTGCGCAAGCGCTTCGAGCAGCGCGTTCACGCGCGTCTGCCCTTCGTAGAGGGCAAGGGTCTGCTGCTCGGCGCGCAGTTCGCCGCGCGCCGGATCCCAGAAGTAGAGCGAAACGGTGATCGGCCGCAGACCGCTCTCGCGGGAAGAGAGCAGCGTGTCCGCCGAAAGGAGCACCTGCGTTTCCCGATACGGGATCTCGCGCCCGTCCGCCGTGATGCTCACTGCGTTCACGTTGGGCAGCTGCGTCAGCGTCAGTGTGATGCAATAGTCCGCAAGCGACAGGTCAATGCCGGACAATCGCGCATATTGCGCGCTCAGGTCGATCTGTGCCCGGTGGCCGGATACCTTGAGCGACTTGAGCGTTGTCCCATCCGGGACGGCGGATCTGAGCGACTTGTCCTCAGGCCCCGTGAGCAGCGCCTCCATCAGGGCGCGGACGCAGTCCTCCGTTTCCATCGTATCGTCAAGAGCAAGGCGCGTCCGCTGCGCGCAGATGGCGTCTTCGCCGCCCGCGGAAGCGGGATCGCTGAGGAAATAGACTTCGTAGCCGCTCTCGTCCATCTCCTGCACGCGCTGCGCGCAGGCGCAAAGGAGCGTGAGCGCCATAGCAAGCACCGCGGCAAGAAGAATGCGTTTCTTCATCGTTCCTCCCCTCCCTCTTTGCAGCGCGGCAGGCGCACGGTGAATACTGTGCCGCCGCCCTCTCTTGCGCGCACCTCGATACTGCCGCCGCGGCGGCGCGCCGTGTCGGCCGCGATGGAAAGGCCGAGGCCGGTGCCGCCCGCTGCACGGGAGCGCATCTTGTCCACGCGGTAAAAACGGTCGAAGATGCGGGGCATGTCCTCCTCCGGAATGCCGATGCCGTCATCACTGACGGTGAGCAGGCAGTTGTCCTCGTCCCCCGCCAGAGCAAGCTTCACAAAGCCGCCGGGGTGGTTATATTTGATGGCGTTTTCCGTCAGATTATAGATGATCTCATGGATCTCGTCCTCGCTTGCAAGCGTCTGCCCCTCGCGGCGCACTTCATAGGAGAGGTCGACCTTCTTTTCCTCCGCCACCAGGCGCAGCATGCGCGCCACGCGCGCAACGACAGGCGAAAGATCGACGCGCTGCGCCTCCGGCAGCAGGCCGCTGTCAAGGCGCGTCAGGCGCAGCAGATTTTCCGTAATGCGCGCAAGGCGCTCAGATTCCTGCTCAATGTCGCCGACGAATTCGCGCACGGTCTGCGCGTCCATATCCTGCGTCTGCAAAATGGAATCAGACAGCAGGCGAATGCCCGCAAGCGGCGTTTTGAGCTCGTGGCTCGCATCGGATACAAAGCGGCGGCGCGCGTCCTCAATGGTCTGCAAGCGATCCGCCATGTCGTTGAACTCGGCGGCAAGCTCGCTGATCTCGTCATTTCCGCCGACTTCGGCGCGGTGGCTGTACGAGCCTTCGCGCATTTTTCGAATGGCATCGGTCAGCACGCCGAAGCGCCGCGTCAGCACGCGGGATAAAAGCACGCTGATCCCGCCGGCAAATACCAGCACCACCATGGAAATGGTCACAAGGTTTCTTTGCAGCGACAGCAGCAGCGCCGCCTGCTCGGTGTCATATTCGTAGGCGTAGACCGCGCCGATCGTCTGGTTGTGGTAAATGACCGGTGAGGCCGCGCGGCTTTTGAACGCCTTGTCTGAAAACTCCGTGTAAAAAACATCCTCCCCGCGCAGCGCCTGCACAAGCTCTGTATAAAAGGCGTAGCGCCCGATGGCGCCGTCGGTCTCGCGCGTATCGTACAGCACACGGCCGGACGCGTCCGTGACCAGAACGCGTGAAATGCCGCTCTCTTCCACAAGCGTCATCGCGCCTGCCACATTTTCCTCGCTCAGCTCTTCCAGTCCCGCAAGCGCCGTCACCATCACCGAAACGCTGCCTTGCAGTGAGCTTTGCTTGGAGCGAAACGTCAGGTTTTCCGACGTGATGAGAGGGTATGTGTTCAGCAGAAGCAGCACCGCCAGAATGATGGCGATATAGCCAAAGCTGAATTTGCGCTGTAAGCTCGTATGCGCCTGCATGGCGGTGCCTCCTTTCCTCTTTTCTCACATGTTGCGTTCAGTCCTTCAAATAGTACCCCACGCCCCACTTCGTCAGAATATGCTGTGGGGCGGCAGGATTGTCCTCAAGCTTTTCGCGCAGCCGCCGAATGTGTACGTCCACCGTGCGGTAATCGCCCGCGTAGGTGTAGCCCCAGACAAGATCCATCAGATTTTCGCGCGAATAAATGCGGCGCGGATTTCTGACAAGCAGCTCGATGAGGTCATATTCCTTGGCCGTCAGCTCGATGATCTCGCCGTTTTTCATGGCGACGCGCTGCTCGGGATCCAGCGTGATGCCGCCCGCAGTCAGAAGTGAGGGCTGCTGTTTTTGCTGCGGGGCGGCATTCGCCCGGCGCAGCAGCGCGCGGATGCGCGCCTTGAGCTCAAGAATATTGAACGGCTTTGTGATATAGTCGTCCGCGCCGGACTCAAGACCGATGATCTTATCGGCGTCTTCGCTGCGGGCAGTGAGCATGATGATCGGCACATTGGAGAATTCGCGAATGCGCATGCAGGCCGTCAGCCCGTCCACCTGCGGCATCATCAGATCGAGGATAATGAGGTCGAACTCGTCCGTTTTCGCCATGTCGATCGCCGTGGCGCCGTCGTAAGCGGTCTCGACCGTGTAGCCCTCGTTTTCCAGATTGAATTTCATGCCTTTGACGAGCAAAAGCTCGTCATCAACGACCAGGATCTTCATTGGGTTCCTCCTCCGTGAATGTGATCTGCGCGCGGAAGCCCTCAAGCTTTGCCTCTCCGATGCCCTTGACAAGCAAAAGCTCCTCCGCCGCGGTAAAGTCTCCGTGCTCGGCGCGATAGTCGATGATCGCCTGCGCAAGCGACGGGCCGATGCCCGTGAGCGTTTCCAGTTCCGCCGCATCGGCGGTATTGACGTTTACGAGCACGCGCGTGGGCGCGGTGATCTCATCGTTCCTGTGCTGCACGGTCACGGTATAGTCGCCATGCGCATTCCCCTCGTATGCCGTTTTATGCAGAAACACGAGCGAAACGGCAAACAAAACCGTCAGCGCTGCAAGCACAAGGGAAATACCGCTAAAGCTGCCTGTTTTTTCTTTTGTTTCCACGGTTGCGCTCGCCTGCCTTTTTTGCTATACTGATGTCGAAACGTGCCGAACGGCGCGCTCATCTTAACTACATTCTATGTTTTATTGTATCATACGATGAGGTATATTTCCATGAAAAAACGCCGTCTTGTGTCACTTTTTTTATCCTTTCTTCTCCTGCTCCCCCTCTTTTCTCTGACAAGCGCCGACGCTTACGAATCCTTTGATCTGGACGCGCGCGCGGGTCTTCTCATCGAAGCGGACACGGGCGAGATCCTTTACGAAAAAAACGCCCACCAGGAGAACTACCCCGCTTCGCTTACGAAGATCATGACCGCGCTGCTCGTATTCGAGGCCATCGACGAGGGCAGGCTCTCGCTCAGCGACTCCGTCACCGCAACGGAGTCGGCGCTCAATGGTCTTGCAAGCGACGGCAGCACCGCTAACATCGTCGCCGGCGAAACGATGACGGTCGAGCAGCTGCTCAACTGCATGCTCATCGTCTCGGCAAACGAGACGTGCAACATTCTCGGCGAGTACATCAGCGGCTCGGTCGAGGCGTTCGTTGCGCGCATGAACGAGCGCGCAACAGAGCTTGGCTGCGAGCACACGCACTTTGCCAATGCCACGGGCCTGCACAATTCCCAGCACTATACGACCGCGTGGGATCTCTACCTCATCACACGCGAGGCGATGAAGCACGACAAGTTCATGGAGATCTGCAACTCCAAGAGCTACACCGTACCCGCCACCAACATGACCGAAAAGCCGCGCGAGCTGCACTCGACGAACTTTCTCATCTCCAACTGGCGCGCCCGCGGCTATGTTTACCGCGACGCGCAGGGCATCAAGACCGGCTCCACGCCCGAGGCGGGCTACTGCCTCATTTCCTCCGCCGTCCGCGGCAGCCGCCATATGATCAGCGTGGTGCTGGGCGCGGAGCGCGTGACGCTTGAGGACGGCGTGACCATTTTAACGCGCAGCTTCTCGGAAACCTCGCGCATGTTCGACTGGGGCTTTGATAACTTCGTCCGTCGCGACGTTCTTTCCTCCGCCGACCCCGTGCAGGAGGTTCCCGTTGCACTCTCGAGCGAGACAAATTATGTCGTCGCTCATGCCGCGGAGGATATTTCCTGTCTGCTGCCGGATAATGTAGAACCCGAGATGCTCGAGCGCACAGTCACACTGACGAACGAGACCGTTGACGCGCCCGTTGCGGCAGGCGATGTGCTTGGCACGCTGACGCTCTCTTACAACGACACCGTTTACGCCGAAACGCAGCTTCTTGCGCTCAATGATGTGTCGGCCTCCTGGTTTTTGACGGCGCGGCGCGATGTTTCGGACTTTTTTGCAAAGCCGCTTGTCAAGATCCTCTCCGTCGTCGTACTGCTGCTCATTGTCGCGCTCGTTGTTTATGTAACAATGTTCTCCCGCCGCCGTCGCTACGGCCACCGCCGCCGCAGCAGAGC
This sequence comes from Oscillibacter sp., assembly GCA_003522105.1. Classification (GTDB taxonomy): domain Bacteria; phylum Bacillota; class Clostridia; order Oscillospirales; family Oscillospiraceae; genus Hominicoprocola. The sequence continues at coordinate 6,639 of DPGF01000046.1, read as the reverse complement.
CGGCAGCGGCTACCGCGGCCGCAGAAGGAGATTCTAACACTCAAAAAAGGAAGGGACGCGAAAGCGTCCCTTCCTAATTGATCGTGAGCACCGCGTCCCCCTGCGGAAACTCTACAAAGCGAATGGAATACAGATCGGCCGTGAGATAGGCACTGCGCCCCGGGTGATAGATCGTAATGTAGTCGTTTCCGACCTCCCGCAGCGTTCCCGTCGCCACGACCGTATGCTGTGAGCCGACAAGAAAGCTCACGATGACCGCACGGCCGATGTTGCGCGCAAGCATTCCCTTCCATGAATTATAGGACATCTTGTCGACCGTCCGAGACTCTTCGATCTCGTCGGGCGTCGGCTGAAACTGTCCTTCCGCGTGGTTCTGCGGCACGAGTGTTACGCTCCCCGCCCCCGCCGAACCGCCGAGCATCTGCTCATAGCTCTGGCTGACGTGACCTTCGCCGCTTTGCGGCGTAACCGCCGCAACCGGCACGGCGGTCATCTGCTCGTAAAGACGAGGCATGCTTTTTCCCATCTGGATCATAGCCAAGTTCTCTCCTTTTCCCGATGCTGCTGATTTTCTTCTCTCAGGTGCTGTAATACGCCGCGGTGGGTTCGTAGAAGCAGTGGTCACCGATGCGCATGACGAACGTTCCCACATTCGAGGGGAAATTCGCGCGGCAGGAGGGCGAAAAGGGGTTGAAAAACCACAGCGCCTCGCCGAGTCCGGGAAGCCGGTTGCCGGCAATGGCCCAATCCGCGATCTCATAATGAATTTCGGTCGGACGCATGTTGTAGATATTCTGCGGATTATATGCGCCGTGTTCTGTCTCGCTCGCACAGACGAACTGGCCCGGCTGAAAGATGATCTTGCGGATACTGCCCTGCCCCACGCGCGCATATTCGCCGCCGGTCGAGCGCACGCGGTTCATCACGACGCTCGCCACCGCTTTCATTCCGTTCTCGCCCTCGCCGCCCGCTTCGCACTCGATGAGCCGCGCAAGCAGCTCTCTGTCGGAATAGGCCATGTCGATCTCCTCCCCCATTTTTTCTTCCCCGCCAGTCTATGCATCTGCCGCCCGCAGTGCCCCAACGAAAAAAAGTGCCGCAGGTCATGCCTGCGGCGCTTTCGCTTTGCTTCAGTTTTCTTCCCCGCCTGCGGCGTCCTCTCCGTCTTCCGGCGGGGTGAGGCCGTAGGCGCCCTTCATCTTGAGCTCCTGCCACTGCTCCTTCGTGATGAGGATCTGGCGGGGCTTGGAACCTTCAAACTGCCCCACGATGCCGCGCGTCTCCATCTCGTCGACAATGCGCGCAGCGCGCGAATAGCCAAGCTTCAAGCGGCGCTGGAGCATCGAAACGGAGGCCTGCCCGGTCTCCATCACCACGTCGATCGCGGCGGGCAGCAGCTCGTCGCCCTCGTCGGCAGCGTTCTGTTCGGAAGCGGCAGAGCCGCCCTTGGCACCGCCCTTTTCCTTCTCGGCAACGGTGGCGTTGATCTTGTCGATGACGGATTCATCATAGTCCGTTTCGCCGTTTTCCTTGACGAAGTTGACCACGCGCTCGATCTCCTCGCTCGAGATGAAGCAGCCCTGCACGCGCTTGGGCTTGCCCTCGCCGAGAGGCGCATAGAGCATATCGCCGCGGCCGACGAGCTTTTCCGCGCCCGCGGTGTCGAGGATAATGCGCGATTCCATCGCGGAGGCGACCGCGAACGCGATGCGGCTCGGGATATTGGCCTTCATCAATCCCGTGATGACATCGGCAGAGGGACGCTGCGTCGCAATGACGAGGTGCATGCCCGCGGCGCGCCCCATCTGTGCCACGCGGCAGATCGACTCTTCGACCTCTTTCGCCGCCACGAGCATCAGATCCGCCAGCTCGTCGATGACCACGATGACGCTCGGCAGCTTTTTGAGCGTTTCGTCCGTTTCCGCCACCTTATTGTAGGAGGCAAGATCCTTCACATTATGCTCGGAAAACATCTTATAGCGCTTCATCATCTCGTAGACCGCCCATTGCAGCGCGCCCGCAGCCTTTTTCGGGTCGGTGACGACAGGAATGAGCAGATGCGGGATGCCGTTGTAGGGCGCAAGCTCGACCATTTTCGGGTCGACCATGATAAAGCGCACCTCTTCGGGCGTTGACTTATAGAGCATCGAGACGATGAGAGAGTTCGTGCAGACAGACTTACCGGAGCCCGTCGTACCGGCAATGAGCACGTGCGGCAGCTTCGAGATGTTGCCGACGATGTTCCTGCCGCTGATGTCCTTACCGACGGCAAAGGCCGTGGTGGATGGGTGCTGCGTAAACTCGCGCGATTCAAGTACCGTGCGGATATTGACGGGCGAAACGAGCTTGTTCGGAACCTCGACGCCGACGACGGAGATCTTGTTGGGAATCGGCGCGATGCGCACGCCGCTTGCGCCGAGCGCAAGGGCAATATCGTCCTGCAAGTTGGTGATCTTCGAGAGCTTCACGCCCTGACTGAGCGTGAATTCGTAGCGCGTGACAGACGGGCCGCGCACCACATCGCCCGGCTGAGCGTCCACGCCGAAGCTCGTGAGCGTCTGCGCCAGACGGCGGGAGTTGTTGCGCAGCTCCGCACCCGCTTCGGCAGCGTTCGTCACGCTGCCCTCTTTCAGCAGCGTGATGGGCGGATACTCATAGGCGGGCGGCTCGGGCTTATCGCCGGTCTCGATCTCGCGCGTGACTTCTTCGCGCGCGGCGTCGACCTCGGCGCGGCGGAGCCTATCCTCCTGCTTGTCTGTGAGAACGGCGCTCGCC
>DPGF01000046.1:709-3659 GCA_003522105.1 Oscillibacter sp. | reverse complement strand
CCGCCGCTGCGGCAATCGGCGCGCTCTGCGCCGCCGGTGCAGACACGGCAAACGGCGCAGGCGGAACGGGTGCGGGCGCCGGAGCAGGCGTGCCGACGGGAGTTCCCTGCGGCAGGTCAAAGGGCGGCAGGTCAAAATCATCGGCCGTCACCGTTACGGGCTTGGCCGGTGCAGGCGCGGCGGGCTTTTCCTCCGTGGCGTTTCTATCTGCAAGCAGCTCGTCCGGGCTCTTGATATTGTCAGACTTCTTGCGGAAGAAGCCGCCCGATGGATTCTTCCTGACAACGCGTTCCTCACCGTCGAGCGGAATGTCGATCGACGCATCGGATCCCCCTGCATTGCGGCGCGGCGCGCGGGCGGGACGCTGCGGCGGCAGCTCTTCCTCCTCCGGCTCATAGGGCACGCGCTCATGCGAGCGCACCGCCTCGATCACGGCGGCGGGCGTCAAGCGGAACGCCATCATCAAAAATGCGACGAACATCACGACGAGCAGGATCATTGCCAGCACCTTTTTCACCAGCAGCACCAGCATGATCGCAAGCGACGCGGACACCGCGCCGCCGGATTCCAATGCGTTGCCGCTCGTCCACAGGAGTTTCAGGATACCGTCCATCGCGGCATATTCCTCTTTGCAGATCGCGATGTGCATGATCGCGCCGAACACGACCGGCAGCAGCGCCGTACCGACAAGGCACGAGGTCACATTGCGCCCACGGTGGAAAAGCAGGATATAGCTCCCCAGAAACAGTGCGGGAGCGACAAGGTAATAGCCCCAGCCAAAGAGCGACCGGCACAGCCTTGCGGGCTGATCAAGCAGCCACGCGCCCGACTGAAAGTAGCTGAAGCCAAGGCACAGCGCCAGCACCAGCAAGATCGCGCCCGCGACCTCGCGGCGGACGGGGCGTTTCTGGCTTTTCTTTGCCGTGCGCTTGCCGCCGGAGGACGTGCGCGAGGCGCTCGCTGATTTTTTGTTTGTTGTGGTGGTTTTTTTCTTCTGTTGTGCCATGATTCACCTCAGAATCAAAAATTAGTGCAGGATCGTGAGCAGCAGCGTGAGCGCGCCGGCCGCCCAGCAGTAGTAGGCAAACGCGCCGAAGCGGCCCTTGTCGGCAACATAGCGCAGCAGACGAATGCTGGCATAACCCGATACCGCCGCCACGACAACACCGATGAGATAGACGGGCACGCTCGCCCAGTCGATGTTTGTTTCAAGCGCGTCCTTGAGCGTGAGGATGTTCGCGCCCAGCACCGCAGGAATGGATAGGAGGAAGGCAAAGCGCACGGCAAACTTGCGCTCAAAGCCCGCAAAGCAGCCCGCCGTGATCGTCATACCCGAGCGGGAGATGCCGGGGCAAAGGGCGATGGCCTGCCCCACGCCGACAAGCAGCGCATTGAGCAGCGTGGCCGTTTTTTCGCTCTTGCGGCCATGGCGCACGCGGTCGCTCACAAAGAGCAGAATACCCGTAAAGATCAGCGCGCCGCCGATGAAGTACATGTTATCACCGAGGGACGAGAAAAAACGGCGAAACGGCACCATGACAAAAAGCGGCAGCGTGCCCACGATGATGAGCAGGATGAGGCGGCGCGCGGGCGGCACGGGATTCGGCGTGCGGTGGTGGGCAAGATCCCCGATGCCGGTAAAGAACTCCACGACCATATCGCGGATATCGTCCCAGTATGCGGCAAACACCGCAAAGAGCGTGCCGAGGTGCAGCAGCACGTCAAAAAAGTCCGGCACATTGCTCGCCCCCTGCATGTTCAGCAGATGCTCGGCAATGGCGAGATGTCCGGAGGACGAAATGGGCAGAAATTCCGCAATTCCCTGCACAAGGCCGAGAAGAACGGCGGTTAAAACAGACATGAACAACAACTCCTTTTTCCGTTTTCTTCTATGATGGCGATATTCTAACAGAATAATTATAGCACAGCTGTTCGCGGAATACTACCCTCAATTGCCGCATCTTCTTTTTCTTTCCTTTTTCGCCCTCCCCCTTGCGAAAAAGGGGCGGGCATGCTATGATAGGCGTGGACTATCAGAAAAGGAGAGATAGAAATGATTTATAACTACCGCACCAAAGGTGTGTGTTCAAAGGAAATGCATATTGAGTTGAATGATGACCACACCATCAAGCATGTTGAGGTCATCGGCGGCTGTAACGGCAACCTTCAGGGGATTTCCCGCCTGGTGGAAGGCATGAAGGCAGAGGACGCCATCGAGCGCATGCGCGGCATCCGCTGCGGCTTTAAAAACACCTCCTGCCCCGACCAGCTCTCCATCGCGCTGACGGAGGCGCTTGCGCAGGAAAAGCAGTAATTTGCCCAAATTCCTGCATGGCAGATTCCGACAGCAAAAAATGCATCAATTCTTGCAAAATGTTTGCTGTCTCTCTGGACAAAGTGCAGGAAACTATGTATACTGAATCAATTACCGGCAATCTTTGTGCGGTCACAACGCAACTTCGGCAGCGCAGGACGCCCTGCGCCGCCGGCTTAGACGGGAGAACTTTATGGACATTGATATGGATATCAAGGAGCTCGAAGCGTTCGTCTACGTGGTGGAGAATTGCAGCTTTTCCCGCGCCGCGGAGCTGCTGCACCTGACGCAGCCGACCATCAGCTCGCATGTCTCCGCACTGGAGCGAAAACTGAATATCAAGCTCATTGTCCGCACGACGAAGGAGACCTACCCTTCCGACGCAGGCAAGCTCCTCTATAAGTACGCCAAAGAGATCCTGCAGGTGCGCGAAAACGCGGCGATCGCGCTGCGCAACTTCTCACAGGAGATGAAGGGGACGATCTCCATCGCCGCCTCCACGGTGCCGAGCCAGTATTATCTGCCGCATCTTTTGCAGGATTTCCGCGCCCGTTATCCGGATATCACCTTCAATATTCAGATGGAGGACAGCCCCAAGGTCGTAGAGCTTGTGGCCACGCGCAGCGTGGAGATCGG
>DPGF01000046.1:0-525 GCA_003522105.1 Oscillibacter sp. | reverse complement strand
GCCACGCGCAGCGTGGAGATCGGCTTCTGCGGCACGATGGTGGCGAGCCACAAGTGCGTCTATCAGGATTTTGCCAGCGACCCGATGGTGCTCATCACTCCGAACACGGAGAAATATCAGGCCTTTGCCGGAAAGCCCTTCCCCATTGCGCAGCTGAAAGAGGAAACGTTCATCAGCCGCGAAAAGAGCAGCGGCACCTATCAGGCCGGCCGGGAACTTTTAAGCGAGCTCGGCATCGACATCTCTCAGCTCCGCACTGCGGTCGAGATCCGTTCGACCGAGAGCGTCAAGCAGATGGTAAGCGAGGGGCTGGGCGTAGGACTCATCGCCCAGAGCGCCGCGCAGGACTATGTGCAGTTCGGCAAGCTCCTCTCCTTCTCCTTCCCGGAGTCGTCGTTCCGCCGCCAGCTTTTTATCGTCAAGCACAAAAACAGCATTTTGTCCCCCATCGCGCAGGTTTTTTACGACTATGCGCGCAAAGCAAAAGAGAAAGCATCTGCCCAATAGACGGGTGTCCGTAAAACA
>DPGF01000040.1 GCA_003522105.1 Oscillibacter sp. | reverse complement strand
CCGCATCCGTAAGGCAGCAGAGCTGCCAACGGCTGCGCAACAGCGGATAATAGGAGAGAGTCAAGTCGTATAGCAACACCAAACGCGGCGAAGCCGCGCGCAGGCATTTGCATTCCGGAGGCATAAAGGCTGTTCGAGCCTCAGACTGCCAATCGAAACCTTTCTCTTGGGGGATTTAAAGGGGGCTATTCTCTTTCGCGAAAGAGAATAGCCCCCTTTTCCCGTGCAGCGCCGCTGGCGCTGCTTCCACGTGCCCTTTAGGGCGCAAAAAAAGAGGGGCATTGGCCCCTCTTTTCAGTTGCGGACATAGTCGACGTATTGGAATTTGAGACCGTTTTCCTCAAAAACTTCGCTCTCGGAATCGATGCGCCAGTCGGGGTTATCGTCGAGATTGGGGAAGAAGCTGTCGGCGTCCGGGTCGGCATCGACCTTGGTGACATAGACGCGGTCGCAGCGGGCGAGCAGCGCCATGTAGACGCTGGCACCGCCGATGACGATGGCATCGTCGCCGCCGAGAGCGGCAGCCTCATCAAACGAGTGGGCAATCTCCGCGCCGGGAATGTCAAGGTCGCGGTGGGAGAGGACGATGTTGCGGCGATCCTTGAGGGGGCGGCCGCCGGGGAAGGTGTCGAGGGTCTTGTGGCCGAGAATGACGGTCTTGCCGACGGTGAGCGAGCGGAAACGCTTGTGATCGTCGGAAATGAGGAACAGCAGCGCGCCGTCGCGGCCGATGCCCCAGCTTTTGGAAACGCAGACGATTGCGGTCATAGTATCAACTCCATGGCTTTCTCTATAAATTTTGCCGGTGCAAAAGGTCAGACGGCAATAGGGATCTTATCTTCAAAGGGACTGAAACAGTAGTTTTCCAGGCGGACACTGTCGGGCGTGAAGGCGTAGAAATCCGTCACGGCAGGGTCGAGGGAAAATTCAGGAGCAGGGTGCTCGGGCTCGGAGAGCATTTTTTCGATGATGGGAATGTGCCGGTCGTAAATGTGCGCGTCAGCGATGACGTGGACGAGTTCGCCTGCCTTGAGTCCGGAGACCTGCGCGAGCATGTGGACGAGCACCGCGTACTGGCAGACGTTCCAGTTGTTGGCGGCGAGCATGTCCTGCGAGCGCTGGTTCAAGATGGCGTTCAGCGTGCCGTTTGATACGTTGAAGGTCATGGAGTAGGCGCAGGGGTACAGATGCATTTCGTGAAGATCTTCGAAGTTGTAAAGATTGGTGAGAATGCGGCGGGAAGCGGGGTTGTGCTTGAGATCGTAGAGCACGCGGTCGACCTGGTCGAACAGGCCTTCTTTGTACTGGTGCTTTACGCCGAGCTGATAGCCGTAGGCCTTGCCGATGGAGCCGGTTTCGTCGGCCCAGGCGTCCCAGATGTGGGAGGAAAGGTCGTGGACGTTGTTGGACTTTTTCTGCCAGATCCAGAGAAGCTCATCCACCGCGCTCTTGAGGTAGGTGCGGCGAAGCGTGAGAATGGGGAACTCCCGCTGCAAATCATAGCGGTTGACAAGACCGAACTTCTTGATGGTATGGGCGGGTGTGCCGTCGGCCCAGTGGGGGCGGACGGTAAGGTCATCGTCGCGCACACCGTTTTGCAGAATATCAAGGCAGTTGGCGCGAAAGACCTGATCAGCGTAACTCATGGCGGACTCCTTATTTCGTCTCGCAGCCGGCAGCGCGAATGGCAGCAAGCGCCAGCTCAAGGGTGGGGTCGACGTTGGGGTAATCCAGACGATAAATATCGAACGCGGGGGGAAGCTCGGTGCAGCCGAGAATGAGCACCTCGGCACCGCGCGCGAGCAGATGCTCGCAGGCCGCGCGGAACGCGGTTGCGTCGTGCGTGAGGTCGCCTGCCTTGACGCCGTTGTAGATGATGTCCATGACGGCGGCCTGATCGGCTGGATCGTCAGGGGTCAGAAGGTCAACGCCGCTGCCGGCAAATGTGCGCTGATAGATGCCGGTCTGCACGGTGCCGTCGGTCGCAAGAAGGCCGGCACATTTGATGCCGCGGGCCTTGAGTGCATCACGCGTAATGGCGATCATGTGCAGAACGGGAATGGAAACAGAGGAGACGACGGCATCGTAAAAATTATGCGCGGTGTTGCAGGGCATGATGAGAAAATCTGCGCCGATGGACGCAAGGCGCTTCGCGCTCTTGACCATCTCGGGTACGGGGTCTGCGCCGCTGTGAAGGAGCGCGGCCGTGCGGTCGGCGATATTCGTGTTGGAGTCGATACACACGCGCGGGTGGGCCTGATCGCAGGCGGCGGCGGTGTGGAGGGTGATCTTCTGAAAAAGGTCGGCAGTGGCGAGAGGCCCCATGCCGCCGAGAATGCCGATGACTTTTTTATCACTCATGGAGGAGCCCTTTTCCTTTCTTCTCCAGCAGCTTCTGTTCGTGCTTCGGGAGGGCGGCGAGCTCACGGTCGCGCAGAATGATCTTCTTGAGACCTTCGACGGCGACCTTGACGGAGGTGGTGGTGTCCTCGCTCATGTCCTGATCGAGACCGGCCTTTTCGCGCTCCTGATTCCAGACAACGTGGAAGCAGGAGCCGCAGCGGCAGCCGAGCGCGGCGGCAACGACGAACATTGCGGCAGACTCCATTTCGCTTGCCTTGACGCCAAGGCGCTTCCAGCTCTCCCACTTCTGGAGGAGCTCATAGTAGACGGGGCTCTTTTCCGGGGAGTGCTGACCGTAGAAGCTGTCCTTGCACTGGACGACGCCGGTGTGGGTGCAGTAGCCGAGCTCCTCGGAAGCCTGACGAAGGGCGAGGGTCACGTCGAAGTCGGCAACGGAGGGGAACTCGATGGGGGCATACTCAAGAGAGGTGTGCTCAAAGCGAATGGCACCGGTGGCAACGACGATGTCGCCGGACTTGACGGAAAGGTCGATGCCGCCGCAGGTGCCGGTGCGGATAAAGGTGTCCGCGCCGAGCTGGTGCAGCTCTTCCATGGCGATGGCGGCAGAGGGGCCGCCGATGCCGGTGGAGCAGACGGAGACCTTTTCGCCGAGAAGCGTGCCGGTGTAGGTGGTGTATTCGCGGTTGCGCGCGACGAGATGCGCATCATCGAAAAGGGCAGCGATGGAGGGGCAGCGGCCGGGGTCGCCGGGCATGATCACATAGCGGCCGACCTCGCCCTTGGCGCAGTGGATATGATAAAGACGTTCCAGTTCATGCATGATAAATGCGCTCCTTTTCTGTAAATTCTATAAAATGATAGAAAAATTATATCAGATGCGAAAGAAGTGTGCAATGGTACAGAAGTAAAGATATGAGCAAAAAGAGGGCTTGCGCTTTGTGCATGAAGCAGACTATAATGAGACGACAAAATGCGAAAAGAGGGTATATTATGGGCTACAAAGCGGTTCTTTTTGACATGGACGGGACGCTGCTCGACACGCTGGAGGATCTGCGCGACAGCACAAATCACGTGCTGCGGCAGATGGGCTATCCTGAAAGAAGCCTGGAAGAAATGCGCCGGTTCGTCGGCAACGGAGCAGAGATGCAGATCCGCCGCGCCGTGCCGGAGGGAACGAGCGAGGAGAACATCAGGAAGGCACTGACGGCATACCGCGCGTACTATGAGGAGCATTGCCGGATCAAGACGAAGGTGTACGACGGGCTGCCGGGCATGCTGTGCGAGCTGAAAAAACACGGCGTGAAGACGGCGGTGGTGTCGAACAAACCAGATGCGGCGGTGAAAAAGCTGAGCTGCGAGTATTTCGGCGATCAGATGGATTACGCTATTGGAGCGAGCGACGGCGTGCGCTGCAAGCCATATCCCGACATGGTCGAGGCGGCATTGCGCGCGCTGGGCGCGGAAAAAAAGGACGCCGTGTTCGTCGGAGACAGCGAAGTGGACGTGCAGACGGGGCTGAACGCGGGGCTGCCGGTCATCGCGGTGAGCTGGGGCTTCCGGCCGCGCGAGGTGGTCATTGCTGCGGGTGCTGAGAAGATCGCGGACAACGCAAGCGAGCTGAAACAGTATATTCTGGAATAACCCCCGGCATTTGGCGGCGGAGGAACCCTTCGCGCCATGCGCGGAAAAATCAATATTGGGAGGGGCATCTCTTTTTTGAGAGGTGCCCCTCCTTTTTGCTGCCGCGCGCTGCGCGGCATTTTTTGCACCCAAAATTTGAAGCGTGTGTATGCGACCGTGCAACAAACCCGGCTGTGCGGGGCTTGGGTGAAAAGAGAATTGCGAAACGGGGGGATCCGATGGAGAAAAAGGAAGTGCGGCGCGAGGATGTGATCGAAGCGCTCAAGGAGATCGCCTTTGGCAGGGTAAACCGCGGCGTGGAGCTTGCATATCTGGAAGATCCGACGGCTGAGCGCATCCGGAAGATGGACTTATCAACGGTGGCGGAATTCAAGCGGGGCGCAAACGGCGCGGTGGAGATCAAATTTGTCGACCGGGTGAAGGCGCTCGGCGCGCTCTATGAGATGCTGGGCGGCGGAGACGAGAACGAGGCGGCGGAATTTTTGCAGGCGCTGGAGCAGGCGGGAGAGGAGAGAGAGCCTTGGCGGGAGTGAAGCGGTTTTCCGCCAAGCAGAAAACGGCGATGACATGGTGGGCGAAGCCGCGATACAGAGAATATGACGCGATCATCTGCGACGGGGCGGTGAGAAGCGGCAAAACGCTTTCGATGGGACTGGGCTTTTTCCTGTGGGCGATGCGGCGGTTCAACGGAGAACAGTTTGCGCTGTGCGGAAAGACGATCGTTTCGCTGCGGCGCAATGTGCTGCACGAGATCTTGCCAAAGGTGACGGCGCTGGGCTTTCGCTGCGAGGAAAAACGGAGCGAGAATCTGGTGATCGTGCGAAGCGGAGGACGGGAGAACCGGTTTTACCTCTTTGGCGGATACGACGAGGGGAGCGCGGCGCTCATTCAGGGCGTGACGCTGGCGGGCGTGCTGTTCGACGAGGCGGCGCTGATGCCGAGATCATTTGTGGAGCAGGCGAGCGCGCGATGCAGCGTGGCGGGCAGCAAGCTGTGGTTCAACTGCAATCCCGAGGGGCCGATGCACTGGTTTTACCGCGAGTGGATCCTGCGCGCGGAGGAACGCGGGGCGCTGTATCTGCACTTTACGATGGAGGATAACCCATCGCTTTCACCGCGCATCCGCTCACGCTACGAAAAGGCGTACAGCGGGACCTTTTACCGGCGGTTCATTCTGGGCGAGTGGACGGCGGCGAAGGGACTCATCTACGACTTTTTTTCGCCGCAGGAGTATTGCGTGCGTGCGCCGGAAAAGCCATGGGAGAGGGTGCGCATTTCCATCGACTACGGGACGGTGAATCCGACGAGCTTCGGGCTGTGGGCGCTGAGGGACGGCGTGTGGTACCGGGTGCGGGAGTATTACTACGACTCGCGCAAGGAGGGGCGGCAGAAAACAGACGCGGAATATGTGGAAGATCTCAGGAAATTTGCGGCAGGGGAGAATGTGGAGCGGGTGATCGTCGACCCGTCGGCGGCGAGCTTTATCGAAGCGCTGCGGCGGGCGGGCTTTCCCGTGAGCAAGGCGGACAACGATGTGCTGGACGGCATCCGCGTGACGGCAAATCTCTTGAAGCAGCGGAAGATCGTGATCTGCGAAGACTGCGGGAGCTGTCTTGAAGAGATCGCCGGCTATTGCTGGGAGGACGGCGGGACAGGGCACGACAGGCCGAAGAAGGAAAGAGATCACGCGATGGACGAAATGCGGTATTTTGCCGTGTCGATCGCAAAGAAAGAACGCGGCAGCGGCATTGCGCTGCGCACGGTGGAGCGCACGGCGCGATGAACAAAACGGAAAAGGAGAGGACAGGATGAAAAAACCCTGGCAGAAGGAAAGAAGCACGGGCGGCGAGGCGGCCGTGCAGCTCCGCGGCGGCGGACGAAACGCATTTGGGCGGCTTTCGGGCTATGTGCCGTTGCTGGACGGAGAAACGGCGCTGTATCGGGAAGTACGCGAGGCGGTGCCGGTGGTAGACGCGGCGATCTGCAAGCTGATTCGGCTGACGGGCGGCGTGCGCGTGATGTGCAGCGATGAACGGGCCGAGCAAGGCTTGCGGCAATTCCTGCGCGAGGTGCCGGTGGGACGCGGACAGCGGGGCATCAACGCATTTTTGGACTGCTATCTGGACTCGCTGCTCACTTGCGGACGCGCGGTGGGTGAGATCGTGCCGGACGCGGAAGGACGCGAGATCGCGGCGGTGCTGTGCGCGAACGTTGCGCAAGTGGAAGTGCGCGAGGGAGACAATCCGCTGGAATGCTGTCTGTGCGGCGTGGACGCCTGCGGACGCAGCGTACCGCTCGCGTTTCAGGAGCTGCTGCTCTTTACGCCGCTCAACCCGGAGGCGGAACACCCCTACGGCGTTTCGATGCTGCGCTCGATGCCGTACTTAACGGGGCTGCTGCTGAAAATTTATGACGCGATGGGGAAGAACTGGGATCGCTGCGGCAACGTGCGCTTTGCCGTTGTCTATAAGCCGCAGGACGGGGAGCTTGACCGCGGGGCGGCGCAGGAGCGCGCCGAGCAGATCGCCGAGGAGTGGTCGCGGGCGATGCAGGAAGGCAGAAACGGCAGCGTGCGCGACTTCGTATCGGTGGGCGATGTGTCGATCAAGGCCATCGGCGCGGACAACCAGATCCTCGACAGCGAAACACCGGTGCGGCAGATCCTGGAGCAGCTGGTGGCAAAGACGGGGCTGCCGCCGTTTATGCTGGGGCTGAACTGGTCTTCGACCGAGCGAATGAGCTCGCAGCAGGCGGATATGCTGACAAGCGAGATCACGGCGCTGCGGCGCACGCTTGAGCCGGCGGTCGGGCGCATCTGCACGCTGTGGCTGCGCATGCATGGCTACGACTGCGGCGTGACGGTGGACTGGGAGGACATCAACTTGCAGGACGAGGTGGAGGAAGCAAAGGCGGCGCTCTACTTGCAGCAGGCAAGAAAACTCAAGCAGGAAAACGACGAAGCGGAGGGGAAATGAGCATGGAAGTGAGAAAAGAGAGCAACGGGCTCAAAAACAGCATGGTAACGCGCGAGGAGCTGGCGATCATCAATCGGTTTACAAAGCGAGCGCTCAAAGAGGACGAGGTATACACCTTTGCCGTGCGGCTGTGCGACAACGAGGTGGACAGGGACGGCGAGCGCTTCCCGCGCGCGACGCTTGAAGAACTGGCCGAACTGTTTGTAGGCAAGAGCGGCATCTTCGACCACGAATGGACGGCGCGGGGACAGGCGGCGCGCATCTATCGCACGGAGATCGTGGAGGAGGCGGGCGTTTGCTCGCAGGGCGAGGGGCGCTGCTATCTCAAGGGCTATGCCTACATGCTGCGCGGCGGCGCGAACGACGCGCTGATCGAAGAGATCGAGGGCGGCATCAAAAGAGAAGTGAGCGTGGGGTGCAGCGTGGAGAGATGTGTATGCTCCATCTGCGGCGGAGATATTGGCACCTGCGCGCACAGAAAGGGAGAAAAGTATGGCGGCAAGGTCTGCTGCGCAGAGCTGACGAATGCACAGGACGCGTATGAATGGAGCTTTGTGGCGGTGCCGGCGCAGCCGAGGGCGGGCGTTTTGAAGCGCTGCGGCGGCGAGGAGAACGGCACGCTCAAGGTGCTCGTCAAGCGACGCGGCTCGCGAGCGAACCAGAAGGAGCTGGAAACGCTTGAACAGCAGGCAGCGCTGGGCAAACGCTATTTGAGCGAGCTGCGCGGCGAGGTGAAGCGGCTGGTGCTCGTCTGTGAGCAGGAGGCGGACGGCGCGACGATCGAAAAGATGGCGGCAAAGCTCGATGAGGAAGAGCTGAGAGAGATGGAACGGCTGTACCGCGTGAAGGCGGCGAAAAAGCTGGGGCTGCGCACGCAGCTTACCTACGGCGAGAAAATGAAGGCGGCTGAGGACGAAAACGACTTCCGCGTGTGAGAGAGGAACAAAAAGCAAAAGCGCTTTTTGGATAGAACAACAAATCAAGGAGGAACTTTCATGGGCATTTCTTATGACGGCATCGGCGAATGGTGCGCAACGTTTGGCTGCGGCAAGGTGAAGGAGGGCGACGTTGTCAAGGTAAGCGCGAACGGATCGGCGGACGTGTGCGGCGCGGGCGACAGCTTTTGCGGCGTGGTGCGCGCCATCGCGCGCGATGGCAAGGCGTGCAGCGTGCAGCTCGGCGGTATTGCAACGGTGAACTATAGCGGCGAGAACGCGCCGATCCCGGGCTACGGCAAGCTGAGCGCCGACGCTGCGGGCGGCGTGAGCGTAGACGCGAGCAAGGGAAGAGAGTATCTGATCCTTGCGGCAGACAGCACAGCGAAAACTGTGACGATCAAACTTTAATGCTGGGGAGGAAATGGGAAAAATGACGTATCAGTATGAAAATGTGAAGCTCGAAAAGGGTATGTACGGGCAGAACGGGAAGAGCTTTCTGAAGGTGCTTGAAGGCCTCGACCCGAGCGAGAGCTACAAGGGCACGGCGCTCGAGGGTCTGGACGCCTTCCAGCGTCAGCTCAAGCGCTTTGACATCCACGTCAAGGGCGCGGGCAGCGACATGGTGGAGAAGTTTTTCCACACGAGCGAAAGCTCCGTGCTGTTCCCGGAGTTTGTCTCCCGCGTGGTGCGCCAGGGCATGGAGAGCGACATTCTGCCCGACATCACTGCGACGGTGACAAATTTTGACGGCATGGACTACCGCTCTATCGCGTCTGTTCCGACGGACGACGACAAGGAGCTCAAGCGCGTGGAAGAGGGCGCGAGCATTCCGACGACCAGCATCCGCACGCAGGAAAATCTTGTGAAGCTCCACAAGCGCGGCAGAATGCTGGTGGCGTCCTACGAGGCGATCCGCTTCCAGCGACTCGACCTCTTCTCTGTGACGCTGCGCCAGATCGGCGCGTACATCGCGCGTATGCACTTAAAGGACGCCATCGACGTTTTGATGAACGGCGACGGCAACGGCAACGCTGCCGACAGCTTTGTGATCGGCGATGGTAAGATCGGCGGCACGAAGGGAGAGCTGAGCTATGATGCGCTGCTGGGATTCTGGTCGCAGTTTGACCCCTACACGATGAACACGCTGCTGATGGGCAACGACATGATGCTGAAAATGCTCAAGCTGCAGGAATTCCAGAACCCGCTGACGGGTCTTAACTTCCAGGGCACGGGTACGCTTGCAACGCCGCTGGGCGCGAAGCTCCTGCGCACGAGCGCGATGCCCGAGGGCAAGATCATCGGCCTTGACAAGGACTATGCGCTCGAGCGCATCTGCGGCAGCGAGGTGATGGTGGAATATGACAAGCTCATCGACCGCCAGCTCGAGCGCGCGGCCATCACGAGCATTTCCGGCTTTGCAAAGCCCTATCAGGAGGCCTCGAAGGTGCTGTCCTTGCAGTAAAAGAGCAAGGGGGGAAGCAAAATGGCGGAGAGCATGAGCGGGCAGATCGTTTCGATCGCCTGCGCGCTGAGCAAGGCGGACGAGGGCGAGAAGGCGCTGCTTGAAATGATTTGCAAGGCGCAGGAGGAACGGCTTGCGCGCACGTTGAAAGAGGGCGTTACTCGAGAGGACTGCGAGAGCGCGTTTATCTGCGCGGCAGCATTTTTGTCGGCGGCGGCGATCGAGAATGCAAGAGCGGGCGGGGAGGAGGTATCCTCCCTGCGCGCGGGAGACCTGACGGTGACGAAGCGCTCTGCGGGCGAAGGGAGCAGACGGCTTAATGCACTGCGTGAGCAGGCGTGGGCGCTGATGCGCCCGTACACGACGGACGGCGGATTCTGCTTCCGCGGGGTGGAGGCATGAAGCAGGCACTGAGTGAGGCATTCGTGCGCTACGGCATGAGCGTTGCGGTGACGCACGGCGAAAAAAAGACGCAGACAAAGGCTTTTTTGCAGCCCGTGAAGAGGGAGAACGGCGAGGAGCCGTTCTCCGTAACGCCGCTGGGCGCGGTGAGCGACGAGTGCTGGCGGTATCTGGGGCCTGCGGAAGTCGAGATCGCGATGGGTGATCTTGTGCAGAGCGGAGCGCGGGAATATGTTGTGCGCGCGGCGGCACCGTTCTATACGGGCGAGGAGGTCGTCTATTACTGGGCGATGCTGCACCCGAAGGAGGAAGAAGCATGACGGCGGTCGGACAGGTGAAACGCGCGGTGATGGCCGCCATCGCCGCGGCGGGCGGCGCGGCGGTGGAGAGCTACAGCGTAGAGCAGCTCAAGTGCTATCAGGCGGCGGTAACGGCGGTGGGCGCGAAGGAAACGGTGATCGACGAGAGCGGCGCGATCGAATACCTGGGGGAGAAAACCGATGAGAAAACGCAGCAGCCGGTTTCTGTTTACGGGCGCAGAATGCGCCTGACGCTGCTGCTCGAGGTGTATGCGCCGAGAGAGTTGGGCGCGGCAGGCTGCGAAATGGCGGCGGAAACGGTCACACAGGCGCTGATGACGGCGCTGCCGGAGGGATTGAAGCTCAAATCGCTCCAGTGGGGAAAAGCCAGTTGGGACAAGACAACGGGCATGTTCCGGCTGGAGGCAAACGCAAAGTATGCGGCGTACTTCGTTGCGGAGGCGGCGGAGGACGAGACGGTATTTACCGATTTTGTATTGAAAGGCACGGTGAAAGAATGTGAATAACATGATCCATGAGCGGCCGGGCGTGTATTCGTCCTATGACGCATCGAGCGTGGTGAGCGCGAGCGCAGCGGCGAAGACGATCGGCGCGGCGGCAGTTGCGGCAAAGGGAGAGGCGAACAAAGTGGCGCTTATCACCTCCTACGAAGAGGGAAAGAGCGTATTCGGCGAGGATACGAGCGGCGTGTATGGCATGAGCACGCTGCTCAAATTCCTCTTTGCCAACGGTGCGGGTGCGGTGAAGGCAGTGGCGGTAGGCAAGAAAGAGGGCGCGAATGCGGACTATGAAAGCGCATTTGCGGCGCTGAGCGGCGAGGAAGACGTGGGCGTGATGGTGTGTGACAGTGCCGAAGAGAGCGTGCATCTGAACCTGAAAGCTGCGGTGGAGAGTGCGTCGGCGGCAAGGTATGAACGCATTGCGGTCGTCGGCGGTACGGCGGAAACGGTTGCGCAGATGGTGGATCACGCAAAGGCAATCAACAGCGAACGCGTGGTGCTGGTGGGACCGGATATCGCATCGGACGAAAAGGAAACTGTGAGCGCGGTGTTTGCCGCGGCGGCGGTGGCAGGCGTGATCGCGGGGAATACTGACCCATCGGTACCAATCAACGGCGCGGAACTGACGCTGTTCGGGGCGGCGGGCAAGAGACTGAGCGACAATGAGATCGACCAACTGGTGCGCGGCGGCGTGACGCCGATCGAAACGGTGGGCGGTGTTTCCTCTCCGGTGCGCGGGATCACGACGAAGACTTCCAGCGGCGGTGCGGCAGACACGACATGGAGAGAGCTTACGACGATCCTGATCGTGGACGAGGTCATTCCGACGATCCGCACTTCTCTGCGTGCGCGATTTGCACGCAGCAAGAATACCGCGCAGAGCCGCGGCGCCATTCGCTCGCAGGTGGTGCTGGAGCTCGAGGAAATGAAAAGCCGCGAGATCGTGGACAGCTACGGCGAGGTGAAGGTGAGCGCGCTCAAGAGCGATCCGACAGTGTGTCTCGTGGAGTTCAGCTTTACGGTAGCGCACGGGCTGAACCGCATTTATCTGACGGCGCACATCACGGTGTAAGGAGGAGAAGATATGGCAAAAACGGTATTGCCGCTGAGCAGCGACATTTATCTGGAAGTCGACGGGAAAAAGGTGGCAGTGGTACAGAGCTACACGACCAGAGCTACGCGCACGAGCCGCGAGATCGAGGCATTTGGCGAAACCGAGCCGGTGGCGACGATCGCGGGCGCGAACAAGTATACACTGGAACTGAGCCGCCTGTATGCGACGGACGAGGCCATCAGCGACGGCATCAACTTTTACGATCTGAACGACTTCTCACTCGTGATCTGCAAGCCGGATAAGCGCATCATCTACTCGCAGTGCCGCTGGAGCAGCATTGAGGAGGCAGGCAAACTCGGCGATCCGGCGGCGGAGAAGGTGACGATCATCGCGCGCAAGCGCATGGAGATCGCAAGCTGATGGACGAGATGCTGCTGAACTTTCTGGGGCGCGAGCGGGAGAGAATGGTTCGCATCGGGGAGAAAACGTGCGTGATGCGGCTGCTTTCGGCACGGGAGACGCTTGTACTGCGGCGCGAGATCGCGCAGCTTGATTGTGCGGACGAGGAGGAGCGGGCACTGCGTGCAAACGCAGCGCTGCTCGAAAATAGTCTGACGGAAAACGGCGAGGCGGTCTTTGCCTGTGCGGAAGATGTTGAAAACACTTTGAGCATCGGCGAGATCAACGAACTGGTGCAATGCTATGCGATGCTCGACCGGGCGGAGAATCCTTCTGCCGAGGACGGTCGCGAGAGCGTGGAAGCACTAAAAAAAGCATGGAGCACGCGCCCTATGAGCGGCTGAAATGGCGCGTGCTCCGATATGCCGGGGCGCTGCCAAGCGAAAAACGCGCGCAGGAGATGACGGACGCGGACTATCTCTACTGCCTGGTACATGAAATGCTCGACCGCGAGGAGGAACTGGAACGGCTGTGCCCAACATGCAGAAAGCGCGCAGAGGAGGCGCGGTGCAGCATTTGCGGAGAGCTGCTCGCCGATGCGGCGGGCGGAGACAATGCGGGATTTGATATGGCGCGCTTTATCCGCATGAAGGAGGGACAAAGAGCTTGAACTATATGGAATGGGCGCTGGAAAAAGCAAAAGAGCTGTGGCAGGAGAGAGAACAGGTGATGAAAGAGCGTTTGTCCCGCGCTGTTGCGGCAGGAATCGGCGGAAAAGCGGCAGGGGAGATGAACGCTGACAAAACCGCTGTGCGGGAAGCGGTGGAAAAACGGCAGAAGAGAGGGCTACCTGACGAAACGGAGGACGCGGAAACGGCCGCGCAGCGCCTGACGCGAAAGTTGAGTGGAGAAGATAGCGGACAGCGCTTTAAAGCGGAGGAGACGGAGGGGCGCGCGGCACCGGTGGGCATGACGGTGCGAGACACGGCTTCACCGCAGATGAGGATCGCGGACAACGGTGAACGCGCAGCTGCGTGGCTCTGGCAGGAGCTGGGGAAAAGCGTGAAAAGCGGCGCGGCCGCCGCGGCGGCGAGAGAAGAGCGCGGTTTTGCACTGGCGCAGGAGCAGGAGGTGCGCGAGACAGAGTCGTTTTCGCTGAGCCTGGAGCGCGATGCACGCCGCTATGACAGCGGATTTTTATTTTACTGAGAAAGGGGCGGGAGAATGAACCTTGCACCGATGCGATACAAGGATTATGTCTGGCCGCACAACCCGGAGACCTACACGATCTCCTTTCAGAGGAAAGTGGCGGTGGCAAAGGTGCCGTTCGGACGCTACGGAATGCAGGATCTCGGCCTGAGCTACCGCGTGATGGAGGGAGAGGGCGTCTTTGCGGGGAAGGGTGCCTACAACGAATTTAAAAAGCTGGCGTCGGTTTTCTATCAGGGCGGGCCGGGGCTGCTGATCCATCCGGTGTGGCAGGCGTCGCAGGCGTATTTTGTATCGCTGGAGCTGATGCAGCAGCCGCTTGAGGACTATGTGCGCTATCGCTTCGCCTTCTGGGAAACGAGCCCGCTCGACACGGCGCTGATCCGCGTGGACGGAGGGGAAAAAGGCGGTGCGTCAGTCGGAGCGAAGCCGGGTGACGGTACATATTACACCGTGAAGCGCGGCGATACGCTTTGGGGGATCGCGCGGGCGCACAGCGTGACGCTGACGGCACTGCTGAAGGTGAACCGGCAGATCAAGAATCCGAACAGGATCGCGGTGGGAGAGCGGGTGAAGCTGCCGTGATGAAGGGGTATCTGACAACGTGCGACGGGGTGCAGTATGAGCTGCCGACGCTTTTGAAGTGGGAGTTTTCCTACACGGGGAGCGTGCCGTGCGACAGCTTTACGCTGCGCTGCGCGTATGAGCCTGCGATGGCAGAGACACTGCGGCGGGCGGTGCGCTTTACGGCGAAGGAGGACGGAGCGGTTGAATTTGCGGGTGTTGTAGATGAATGCGGCGTAACGTGCGATGAAAGGGGCTTGCAGCTTGAGGTGAGCGGGCGAGGCATGGCGGCGCTGCTGCTCGACAACGAGGCGGAAAGCGTGAGCTACCAGTGGGCAACGATGGAGGAGATTCTCAAAAACCATGTAGCGCCGTACGGCATCGTGTGTACTGGGTACGACGCGGTGACCGCGGCGGCACGCTACCGCGTGGCGAACGGATCAAGCCAGTGGAAGGCGCTGAACGACTTTGCGGCGCTGCACGGCGGGATCGCGCCCTATTTTGACAAGACCGGCGCATTGGAAATAAAGCGGAACCGCAGGGCCTCCTGTGTAAACATTGACGAAAAGACACCGGTGACGGCGCTTGCCTATTGCGACAAGCGTTACGGCGTGATCGCGGAGGCGCTGGTGGTGGACAGCAAGGCGGGGGCAAAGCAGCGCGTAAAAAACGAGGCGTTCTGTGATCGCGGCGGCACGAGCCGGAGAGTTTTTTATGTTCCGGCGCGCAGCGGCAGGCAGATGATGCGATATACGGGGGAGTATCAGATCGCAAAATCAAAGGAGGGCGCGGAAACGCTGCGTGTGACGGTTGCGGGAAGATTTTCGGCGGCGCCCGGGGATCGCGCGCATGTGAGCGGGACAAAGCTTGGCCTTGCGGGCGAGTTTCGGGTGATCGAGTGCGTCCGCCGCTTCGGCGAGAGCGGAGAAATGTGCGAAGTGACGATGCAGAGGGAGTGAAGGAACGATGTGGTTATCGAGGAAACTCAGCCAGCATGAGATGCAGGACGTGGCCTCGGCACAGGACGGTACGGTGACGATCGAGGGCGGCGAGCTGGCGGTATTCAGCAGCGGAGAAAAACGCGAGGTGAAGACCGCAGCGCCCGGAGGCTATGAGTGGCGGCCGAGAAAGGGCGAAAATGTGCTGGTGGTGCGCGGCGGCACCTTTGGTGAAGAGGCCTATGCGGTGGGCGTGGTGGAAGCGGCGGCGAGCGGCCTTGCCCCCGGCGAGGTGCGCATTCGCTCGGGCACGGGGACTGCGGAGATCGTGCTGCACAACAATGGACGCGTTGATATCAACGGCCTTCTCTTCATCAACGGTATGCCGTATCTGGGAATGGGAGGCTGAAGATGGAGCTGAAGATCAAAGACCTCGACTATGTGGCTGACGGTATGGGCGGCCTTGTGCGCGTGAGCGGCTGGGACGAGCTTTTAGAGCGCGTGCTTTTTAAGCTGAGCGTGCGGCGCGGGAGCTTTTCACTCCTGCCGGAGCTGGGCAGCAAGTTGCACCTTTTGCGGCGGGAAAAAGGCGGAAACCGTACCTCGGCGGCGAAGCAGTATGCCGCCGAGGCGCTGGCAGACGAGGAAGGCTTGACGGTGACGGGGGTGGAGCTTGCAGAAAAGGGAGATGTCCTGAATCTGCGCGTGCTGCTGCGCTATGGGGAGGAAGAAGGCGAAGCGGTCGTGACGATAGGGGGAGAGTGAAAAAATGGAAGAACTGAACGCGATCTACGAGCGGATGCGCACGATTTTTTCAGAAGAGGCGGGCTTCGTGCCGAACGACGGCTGCGACGCGATAGTGCGCCTTTACGCGCTTGCGAGCGAGGTGCAGGCGCTGCTGGCGCAGGCAGACTGGGTGCTCAATCAAAGCTTTCCGCAGACGGCGGCGGGGCGGTATCTGGACTATCATGCCGAAACGCGGGCGCTGACGCGCCTTCCGGCGGCAAAGGCGACGGGCGTGCTGCGCTTTTCAGCACCTTCGGCGGCGGTGACGGACTATGAGATCGACGCAGGCAGCGTTGCCATGACAAGCGGCGGCGTGCGCTTTGAAACGACGGAAAAAGCGACGCTTGCCAAAGGAAAAAACTATGTGGATGTGCCGGCGATCGCCGTGGAAGCGGGGGCGAACGGCAATGCCATCGCGGGGGCGATCCACCTGATGTCCGTGTATCCGGTGGGGATCACGCAATGTGAAAATCCGGAGGCGTTTTCCGGCGGCAGCGACGAAGAAAGCGACGAGAAGCTGCGCGAGCGCGTGCTGGAGAGCTACAAGCGGCTGCCGAACGGCGCGAACGCGGCATTTTACGAGCAGGAAGCGATGCGCTTTCCGACAGTGGCCTCGGCAAAAGCGGTTGGCCGCGCACGCGGCATTGGCACAGTAGATGTGTATGTTTCCACGCATGCGGGCGCGCCGGAGGAAAAGCTGCTCGGCGAGATCGCGGCGGCATTGCAGAAAAAACGCGAGATCGCGGTGGACGTGGCGGTCAAAGCACCGACGGAGAGAACGATCCCCGTGCGCGCGGAACTGACAGCGGAGCAGGGGTGGACAATGCAGGAGATCACTGACGCGGCGACGG
Organism: Oscillibacter sp.; assembly: GCA_003522105.1. Classification (GTDB taxonomy): domain Bacteria; phylum Bacillota; class Clostridia; order Oscillospirales; family Oscillospiraceae; genus Hominicoprocola. The sequence goes on along the minus strand of DPGF01000040.1, from coordinate 1,237 downwards.
CGGCGCTGCAGGCGTACTTTACCGGCGAGCGGCTGGGCGAGGCGGTGTATACGGCAAAGCTTGCAAGCATTCTCTACGGCGTGGAGGGCGTGAAAAACTGCCATCTGCTCGCGCCTGAGGCAGATGTGAGCGTGAGTGCAACGGAGCTGCCGGTGCTCGGCGCGGTGACGCTCACGGAGATCGAAGCGGGTGAAGAGGCATGACATATTATGACTATCTCTGCCGTCTTCTGGAGCCGATGAGGATTTACCGCACCGAGCGCGGCACGCTCAGCGGCGCAGAACTGTACGCGGCGGGTGCGGCGCTGGACGGCGCGGACGGCGCAATGGAATATGCCGAAAGGGAAGGCGTTTTGCAGACAGCGGAGGGCGAAGGGCTGGCGCGGCGGGAAAAGCTTTTTTCCCGCTGCCCGGTTAATGTTTCGACCGCGCTGCGGCGTGAGGCGATCGCTGCGCTCGAGCGCATCAACACCGACAGTTTTACGCTTGATGCCATCAACTCGACACTCAGCGGCTGCGGCATCAAAGCGCTGGCGGAGGAAACGGAGAAAAAGGGAACGGTCAAGGTCTGGTTTCCCAACACAGTGGGCGTGCCGGAGGAATTTTCGCAGGTGGAGAGCATTATTCTTGACATCATTCCATGCCATCTGCTGGTGGAGTTTTATTTCCGTTATCTTACATGGCTTGAGTGCGAGGCGCAGGGCTTTACCTGGCGGATCGTGGAGGACGAAAAACACCACACCTGGGAAAGCTTTGAAAGGGCGGTGCCGGCAGAGTCATGACAGAGCAGGAACTTTCGGTCAAGCTGGCGGAAACCGAACAGCGCGCCAGGTCGAACATGCACCGCATTGAAAAACTGGAACAGCAGCAGAAAGATCTGAATAAACTGGTAACGGCAGTAGAGGTGCTTGCCTCGCGTGAAAAGAGCGTGGAAACAGACGTCAAGGAGATCAAGGCAGATGTGAAGACCATCACGCAGAAAAGCGGGAGGCGTTGGGACGCGATGATCGACCGCGTGCTGTATGTGCTCATCGGGGCGGTGCTTTCGCTGCTGATGACAGGGGTGAGCTGATGAAAGGGAAAAGAAGGCGCACAAAAAAGAAACGCGTGAGCTTTTCCAAGCTCTTGCTGCTGCTCGAGAGCGGGATCGTGCTTTATACGACGTATGAGGGCTTTGCATTGGCAAAGTTTGCGGTCGCGTCAGGTTTTATGGGTACGCTCCCATGGATCGCGACGAT